>CAYHBZ010000001.1:0-550381 GCA_964355175.1 uncultured Gammaproteobacteria bacterium | reverse complement strand
AGAGCGCCTGGTTTGGGACCAGGAGGTTGCAGGTTCAAGTCCTGTCACCCCGACAATTCGGCAAAAGAACAGTTTTTGGAGACCTCCGCCATATCTTGGTAGGGGTCTTTTAGTTTTAAGTTAGCCAAATTTTTGTTTTTGATAGTGAGGTTCCAAAGTATATTTCCGGCATATTACGTTTTTTCAAGTACCTATCTAATTGTAAATGTGCTATAATAAATTAGTTATTTAAATAATTTATGTAAATATGGACAAATACAAAGTGAGGTATTTATTGGGTATTTTTTTGTTAGGAATGTTTTTTGGTATTCCATCACCTGCAAAAGCTTTTTATCTAGAAGTTCCACAGCTATTCAAAACAATAGTTAAATCATTTCAATCCAACGGCGTTTCGGCCGAAGATTCTACAGGTGTAATTTCGCCTCAGCCACCTTCTGAAAATGTTATCACACCAAAACCAGCACCTGAACCATCAAATGTACCTACTGCACCAGTGCAAAATCAGATAGAGCAAGTTCGAAATGACGCTCAAAGAATGGAGCGTAACATAAATGAGCTGGATTCAATGTCGAAAAATTTAGAATCCCGTGGGATGCCGGTTCCAAAGGATTTGCAAGGGAAAATGGATCAGACTCGTGAGATAATAGACCAAAGCAAATCAGCTAACAGCCCTAAAGACTTTAAAAAAATAAACGTGGACCAATTAGATAATAATATGAGGTCCATGGAAGATGATAGACGTTCACTGGCAGATAATGAGCGACAATTAAAAGACATGAAAAGAGGAGCTAAAGATATGGGGCGTAACCTTTCAATGTTTGAAAAACAGGTTGCAAAATTAAAAAAACAAAAAATTGCTCCACCAAACGGACTTGAAGAGAACCTTTCTAAAATAAGAGAAGGTATTGCAAATTTAAATAATGCTACTGACCCAGAGACTGCGCAAAATTTAATGCAGGATTTACCGGAATTAATGCAAAGTTTAGATGAATATAGGCAACAAATGGAGATGCTTTCACGATGGCCACAAATGATCAAGCAGGTTGACCGTGAATTAACACGAGTAAAACGTGAATTGACCCGCTCAAAAACAACAGTTGATAAATTACGCACAAAAGATATTGATTTAACTTCGGTTTATCAATCTTTTACAGAGGCTGTTGATAAATTAAAAGCTGTTCGTGATGATGCAGCAAGTAAGATTGCAGCAGGAGATGCCGAAGAAGCCTTTGAAGTATTAGAAAATGATTTCTTTGGTCAAATGGAAGATGTATGGGAACAACAGCGTGTAATTTCAATGATGAGCAATTTAGGAAGATTTACCAGTGAATTTAATAAAGGATTAAAACAGGTTAAAAACGAGATTGCTCAATTAAAGAAGAAGAAATTAGACACAAGTGGACTTGAGGATATCCAATCTCAGATGGTTGAAAAGGGACAAGAGATTAAGGAGTTGCTCAAAACTACTCCAATCGATGAAGATGCGATAATGGATGTTCTTCAAGAACTAGAAAATTTTAAACAAGAATTCGAAAATCGTGGAGATGAACTTACCGGAGAAGATGATGATTCACCTTTAAAATCTGGAGGACAAAAAATACAAGGTGTCGAAATTCCATCTACGCTTAATAAATTTATAAAAAAATAAAGTTAATTAAAAAAATCCCGTTGTAAAATAGACGGGATTTTTTTGTTTTAGTTATTTTTCTATCTGTGCTTATCTGTAAATAATTTCAATCTTTCGGTCGCCAGCTATTAATCGCACCAGTCGAGCAATTTCTTTTTTAGTATTTTCTTCCGCTTCTTTTTTCACCACATCGCTTTTGGCTGCTGTCAAAGCAGATTCTTTTAATTTGGTATAAGCAGCATTATAACCGTCGTCGTTATTAAAAATTTTTTTAAAGATTCCTTGGTTATTCTGAAGAGTAATATCACCTATAAGCTCTACCCCGTGATCCTCGAGTGCTGGCACAAATAAAGTAATGGTTTGAGCGTCCATACTGATATCCTCGGGAGATAGTTTGCTCAAATCCACTCCCAGACTTGTTTTCATAGTGCCAATAGCGGTAATATCTTGTCCCCAGAAGAAATCCTTGAAAGCACTGCCGGTGGAGCGATCGATTTTAATTTGTTGGGTGATGATGTATGTTTCTGTCACTAAAAACCCTTCGTGTTTGAGAGCCTGTACAATAGATTGGGAATTTACTTGCTCGCTAGGCGGTGTGGGTTTGCCTATTTTATAGCCTATGAATAAAGCAAAGGCAAAGCAGAGCAAGAAAGCAATTAACAATAATTTATTTCTCATATCGAAATGTCAAAGTAAATAAGTATTCTGTAGGGTATCTTAGTTCAAAAGCATTTTTTTGTCTATAATTTCTTCTGGACAAAAGGTCAGAGTAGCGCTACAATTGCTTCTGTATTAATTCTAATGAAGGGAGACAGCTGTTGCAACACCTGAAGAAAAATAAATTCAGAAAAGGTTGGTTTACGGCTATCTTGGGTGATATGCAATTGGCCGCTAATCTATTGGACGACCAAACGAGTATTTTTTGGCAGGAAAGAATAAAGACATTTAACAAAGAGGTAGTGGCTGCGACAGAGGTGGATTATGTGTTGATCGCCAAATGTGAAGGTATTGCTAAAGCGACTATCCAGTTATTGGAGGATAAATTGGAAAAATAAAAAGTGTGAAAAATATTATTGTAACTTCTTATAAAAATGCGGATCTAGATGGCGTAGCTTGTGCTGTGGCTTATGCAGAATTTTTAGGTAAACAGAGAGTGTTTGCGACAGCAAAAATTGCCGGGGAACCACATAAAGAAGCAAGATTTGTATTGGATAAGTTTGCTATTTCTATTGATTTGGTGATGGAAGAAAAGGTGCCAATCGATGTACAAGTGATTTTTTTGGATGCTAGTGATGTAGAATCGTTGCCCAACGGAATAATACCCCAGCAGGTGGTAGAGGTCATCGATCATCGTCAGTTCAATGATACCGCTGGATTTATTAATGCTAAAATTCAGCTTGAATTAGTGGGTGCTTGCGCAACTTTAATAGCGGAAAAATTTTTTAATAAAGGAGTAGAAATTTCAAAAGCGTCGGCGGTTCTTCTCTATGGAGCAATTGCTTCTAATACAATGAATTTTAAAGGTAGTGTAACGACCGATAGGGATATCAAAATGGCGCAGTGGCTGAAAGATCAAGTAGAGATTCCAGAAAATTTTGTCTATGAGATGTTTGCCTATAAATCAAATCTAGAGCAACCATTTAAAGATATATTAATGTCCGATTTCAAAACTTTTGACCTCGGTGGTAAAAAAGTAAGTATTGCTCAGCTTGAAATTTTGGACACTAACGATTATGTTAACAGTAATTTAGTGGATATTAAGCAGGTTTTACAAGAATTAAAAAATGAACAACAGCTGGATTATATATTTTTAAATTTTGTGGATTTGGCCAATGGTAAAAATAAGTTTGTGACTGTGGATATAAATACTGAAGAATTGGTATCAAAAGTGTTAGTAGTTAAATTTGAAAATGGAGTAGCTTGTAATAATAGTATAATGCTTAGAAAACAGATATATCCATTAATTAAAGAATATTTAAATAGTTAGTGGTAATTATAAAATAAATATTAAAAAATCCCGATCAAGTCGGGATTTTTTTATTTGCCGCGTTTGCGTTCTTGTTGTCGATACCAGGCAATGGCCTTGTCCAGTTCTTCCGGAGTGAAATCTGGCCATTTCACCGGAGTGAAATATAGTTCGGAATAAATTCCTTGCCAGGCGAGGAATCCGGAAAGGCGGAAGTGGCCACCGCTACGGACTATGAGCTCTGGCTCCGGTATGCCGGCAGTATCAAGAAATTTTTCTACCAATTGTTCGTTGATTTCTTCCGGTTTATAATTTTTGTTTATTATTTTTTGAATAGCGCGTGTCAATTCGTCGCGTCCGCCATAATTTATGGCTAGGTTTACGACTAGACCAACATTATTTTGGGTTTGTTCTTGAGCTAGTAATAATTTTTTGCCGGTGCGTTCTGGAAGTTTGGTGACGTCGCCTAGAATATTAATTTTAATTTTTTTCTCTTTCAATTCCTGAATTTCGTCTACTATTTGCTCAAACAATGCAAAGAGATTGTTTAATTCATCCTGACTGCGTTGTTTGAGATTGTCGGTAGACAAGGCCCAAAAGGTCGCAAAAGGAATCTGGCGTTCGTGGCAGGCAGTGATTATCTTCTTCAAAGACTTGGCCGCTTCATTGTGTCCGACCAGCTTTGGTAAGCCGCGAGCGGCCGCCCAGGTGCGGTTGCCGTCCATGATAAAAGCGATATGTTGTAGTTGATTTTCAATCATATTTGATTTTAACATTCTATAATACAATCAGAAAAAAATCAAGAAAACCACCCTGGATAGAGCGGTTTTCTTGATTTTTTGCTAATTTTAGATTAATTTCAAGACATTCCACCAGTTCTCGATATAGTCACCGCGACGGTTTTGGTATTTGAGGTAGTAAGCGTGTTCCCAGACATCTAGCGCGATGAGCGGAGTGTGGCCTAGAGTGAGCGGGGAATCCTGATTGGCGGTACCGTATACCTTTAGTTGATTATTTTGATCAGTGACAAGCCAAGCCCAGCCGCTACCAAATTGGGAAGTGGCGGCAGTGGTGAAAAGTTTTTTAAATTCTTCTAGTGATCCAAAAGTGGTTTGAATATCAGCAGACAATTTTTCATTGACTTCTTTTTTTGGTGCCATCATTTCCCAAAAAAGTGAATGATTTATAAAGCCACCACCGTGGTTGCGAATTTTTTTACGGTCTTCTTCGGACACTTCCAAAGTGTTTAAATTCTTAACAATTTCTTCACCAGATAGAGCTTGAAGAGCTGGATATTTGGTCAAAACGTTATTGAGATTGTCGATATAGGTCTGGTGGTGCTTGCTATAATGGATTTCCATTGTCTTGGCATCCACATATGGTTCGAGAGCGTCGTAGTCGTAATTCAATTTTGGAAGGGTAAACATATTTTTTTGTCATTCCCGTGTAAACGGGAATCTGATTAAGATAATGAGGATTCCCGTTTACACGGGAATGACAGGAATTATTCTTCTGTTGGTGGAGGCACTTCAGCACCAGCGCTGGCTTCTTCCTCATCTACTGGCAGTTCACCTTTGGCTACAGCGTCCATTACTACTTTGCCGATGGCTTTGAGTAGTTTTGGATTTTCTTTGAGGTAGCGTTTGGCGGCTTCGCGGCCAACACCCAATTTTTCTTCACCAAAGCTGTAAGTAACACCACGTTTTTCAATTACTTTGTAGAGTACACCGGCATCTAGGGTATCGCCGGACAATGAAATACCTTCATTATACATGATATCAAATTCACAAGTGCGAAACGGTGCGGCGACTTTATTTTTTACTATTTTTACTTTTACACGGTTGCCAATAATTTTATCTCCTTGTTTGATTTGAGCGGCGCGGCGAACTTCGATACGCACGGAGGAGTAAAATTTCAGTGCCATACCACCAGTAGTGGTTTCTGGATTACCAAATACGATGCCAATCTTCATACGAGTCTGGTTGATGAAGATCACGACGGTTTTGGACTTGGAAATAATAGCGGTCAATTTGCGTAGGGCCTGACTCATCAGGCGAGCGTGCAAACCCATGTGAGAGTCTCCCATGTCGCCCTCGATTTCTGCTTTTGGCACTAGGGCGGCCACAGAGTCAATTACTATTACATCTATGGCATTGGAGCGTACCAGAGTTTCTACGATGTCTAGGGCCTGTTCACCGGTGTCTGGCTGGGAGATGAGGAGTTCGTTTATATTTACACCGATTTTTTTGGCATAGTCTGGGTCAAGGGCGTGTTCGGCATCTACGAAAGCGGCAATGCCACCTAATTTTTGGACTTCCGCTACTATATGCTGAGCCAAGGTGGTTTTACCGGAGCTTTCTGGTCCATAAATTTCAATTACACGACCACGAGGTACGCCGCCTACACCCAGAGCGATATCTACTGACAAACAACCGGTTGAAACCGCATCTACCTGCATGGTTTTGGACTCCCCAAAGGTCATGATAGCACCTTCACCAAATTTGCTTTTGATTTGTTCGATCGCACTTTCAGCGGCTTTGAGCTTTTGCTTCACTTCTTCATTCGTGGATTTTGCCATAAATTAAAATTAAGGAATTAAGACCTAAAGCTTAAAAAGCTTTATCTCCCAAGTTCTTAACGGTTACTTTTTTGGCAGCTCGGTCATTGACTACAATATGACGAACTAGTGTAGTAGTTTTACCATGTTTTTTGGTGGTCGACAAGGTCAAAGTATTCACACCGTCGGCCAACAAAATTGTGGTATTAAATTGACCATTTTCATCTACTTTTATTTCTTGGCCGTTGGCTTCTAGATGACATTCTTTGTCGGTGGCACCTTGTACGGAAATTTCCGTGCGCGCGGAAATTTGTCCTTCAATTGGAGTAAAAATTACTAATTTGGGAGGAGTGGTAATGCCGTAAATTTGGAATCCTAAATAACCAATAAAAAATAATACGAAACCGGCCAAAGATAAATTTCGTGCCCATAAAAAATTATGATGCAAATGGGAAGAACTGTTTTTTGATTGGTAGTGAGCGGTTTTTTTGAAACCGTCTTCGCAATGAAATTTGTAAATAATATTTTCAAAATTCAGATCATACAGCTCGCATAATTTACGCAAGTAAGCTTTGAGGTGAGCTCCGCCTTTTGGCAATAATAAAAAATCACCGGCTTCGAGAGCCTGTAAATATTTAGTAGGAATAAAAGAGAGTCGCTCGACTTCGTTTAATGAAAATTGTTTTTTTTCGCGCGCTTCTTTCAACTCGGCTCCCAAATGTCTGGCTGTATCTAAGTTTTTATAACAAAAAACCGACATAATTAATTTTTATACTGCAGTTTCTTCATCAGAAGGTTTAGTTTCTTTTGGACTGTCAAAGACAGTGCCGCCGGTGTCTAGAGTTTGTTCGTCTTCCGGTATTTCTTCATCGAATTGAGGGCGATGAAGGCCTGGTTTCGCCGCTAAATGTTCAGTGAAAACTTCGCGTGGTTTGGCGCCATCCGCTGCACCTACTATACCAGCTTCCTCTAGTTCGTCAAGCAATCTGGCGGCGCGAGCGTAGCCCACTCTGAGACGACGTTGGAGTAATGAGGCCGAAGCTTTGCCGGATTCGATTACAGTGCGTTTGGCTTCATCAAAGAGTGAATCTTGGTCATCGGAAGCACCACCAAATAAGTTCACGGTACCGCCTGTTCCAGTGTTGCCATTTTTGGAAACAATGGATTCGTCGTAAGTTGGCAAATTATCTCCCTTGATTGATTTTACTACGCGTTTCATTTCTTCTTCGGAGACAAACGCGCCTTGGACACGTTTTGGTTTCGAAAGATCGGCAGTGAGGTAAAGCATATCACCGCGACCGAGTAATTTTTCGGCACCAGAGCAATCCAAAATAGTACGGGAATCAATTAGGGAAGCTACGGAGAAAGCGATGCGAGCCGGGATGTTGGCTTTCATCAAACCGGTAATAACTTCTACACTTGGACGCTGGGTGGCCACAATCAGATGAATACCAACGGCACGAGCCATTTGGGCTACGCGGATAATACCAGCTTCAACTTCGCTGGCGGCCGTAGCCATCAGATCGGCCAACTCATCGATTATAAATACGATATAAGGAAATTTTTCTTCAGCGGTTTTGTTATAAGAAATAATATCGCGACAACCGGCTTTGGCTAAAGTGTCAAAGCGTCTTTCCATCTCGCCGATGGTCCATTTGAGAGCGTTCACAGTTTTGGCTGGGTCGGTAATTACCGGAGTAAGTAGATGAGGGATGCCATTATAAAGAGTAAGTTCTACGCGTTTTGGATCTACCATGATGAAGCGCAAAGTTTCGGGAGTGTTTTGGTAGAGTAAACTTAAAATAATAGTATTGATACAAACAGTTTTACCTGAACCAGTGGCGCCCGCTACGAGCAAGTGCGGCATTTTTGGTAAATCCGCAAACCAGACTTTACCGGCCACATCTTTGCCTAAAGCAATCATGAGATTGTGTCCGCGTTCTTTGAATTCCTGGCTCTCTAATAATTCTTTGAGGGTGACCATGGCTACTTTTTCATTTGGCACTTCAATACCTACTAGTGATTGGCCTGGGATTGGTGCTTCGATACGAATTGGGTGAGCGGCCAGCGCCAAAGCCAAATCATTGGATAGAGTAGTGATGCGAGTAAGCTTCACACCCTTGGCTGGTTTCATGGAATATTGGGTCACGGTAGGACCGACGCGCACTTCGCCCATATCTACTTCGATGCCAAAATTTTGGAAAGTATCTTTGATAGTTTCAGCATTGCCTTTGATATCACCGGAAGTTGGTTTGGATTTGGAGGTGAAAAGTAGATCAACTGCCGGTAATTTGAAATCGGAATAGTCTGGTTTTTCCATCACAATTTCTTCTTTTTCTACTATTTCTGGTTTTTCAGCTTCCTCTGGAATTTCTTCTGATTCTTCGTCTTCATCGTCGATAACTTTTTTGCTAAATACTCTTTCTTCTTCGTCGGCATTTTCTTCATTTTCATCTTCGGCATAGGCAAAGTCGCCTTTAATACTGAATTTTACCGGCTCCTCGGATTTGCCATTTTTAAAACTAGCAAAAAAAGCGACAATTTGTTGTCCGCCCCAACCAAGCATCATAAAGAATTTTTTGTTTATCTCTACGATCTGGGCCAGAGTAGTATTGAATAAAAATATTACTGATATTAATAATAATCCAATAAGAATCATGAGTCCTCCCCAATAGCCGACATATTTTAGCAGTGGCCAGGAAAGCGCCAAACCAAATAGGCCGCCGGCGTAGCCTTGAGTGGCTTCGCTGATCAGATTAATAAGCGGCTTTTGGATATGGATAAGGCCGTTGAAACTTAGAAAGAATAAGAACGCACCGATAGTATGGGTATGGCGATAGTTATATTCCAAGTCTTTGATAAGCAAAACCGCAATCGTGATAAGCATCAGCGGAAATACATAGCGGACACTGCCAAATATGAGAGCAAGAGTGGAATCGATGAAAATACCGGCCACACCAGCCATATTAAAGAAACTCAATATAGATAGTCCAGCCACGACAAATAACAAAATCGCCAGAAGTCCCTGAGATACTTCCGGATTGAGATTTATTTTTGGTCCATCGTCTCTTTGACGTTTTTGGTAGTGACGATACAAGCGCGCCATAAATTTTTGTTAACATTATTATACCACATTTTTTTGTTTTTGTTGAAAGTGGATATTTTTTTGTGAGAAAATTTGGTATAATGTATATATGCAAAAAGAAAAATTTAAAGTTTCCGGCTTTACTCTCATTGAGATCAGTGTCGCGATCGCAATTTTTTTGATTTTCGCGCTGGGTATATATAGTACTATATCGATGGTCTTTAAAATTGTGTATCAGTCGCGCATGAAAATTTTGGAAACGGCTTTGCTGAGTGAACAGTTGGAAATCGTACACAATATTCCATATGATAGTGTGGGTCTGGTAAATGGTATACCAGCAGGTGTATTACTACATTCACAAACTATCAATCGCAATGGCGCTAATTTTACGGTGATTACTTCGGTTCGCAATATTGACGATCCTTTTGATGGAATTTTGGGAGGTAATCCAAATGATGCCTCTGCCGCGGATTATAAACAGGTAGAAATGTCAGCGATTTGTGATAATTGTAGTCAGAAAGAACCGGTAATACTTAGTACGATAGTGTCTCCAAAAAATTTGGAAGGGGCTAGTCAAAATGGCGCTTTATTTATTCATGTTTTTGATGCCAATGGTTTGCCGGTAACTCAAGCCAATGTTCATATAGTAAACACCGTGATCAACCCGGATGTGATTATCGATGATGTGACCGATAATGATGGGATGTTAAAAATAGTGGACGCGCCCACCGGCACACTTAGCTATAATATTACTGTAAGTAAAAATGGATATAATAGTGATTACACGGTGAGTAGCTCAGTCGCCAATCCCAATCCACTCAAACCGCCATCGAATGTAGTGAGTCAAAATATCACCGAGATAAGTTTTAGTATCGATAAGTCGTCGGATTTAAATGTTTATTCAGTGGATCAGACTTGCGGGGCGGTCGGCGGCCCTTCGGTAAATTTATTTGGTACAAAAATTCTTGGCGCCAATCCAAATGTTTATAAAACTAGTTTAAATTTTTCTCTTTCTGCCAATAATTATAGTTTAAATAATTTAGAATGGGATACCTATGATTTGGATTTAGATGGAACCACTTATGATTTGGCTGGAACAGTGCCGATGTTGCCGTTTAAATTAAATCCGGGATCAAGCCAAAATTTGTTTTTAATTCTGGAATCGCATACAGCCAATTCCCTGTTGATAAAAGCCAAGGATGCGGGCACCGGTCTACCGCTTTCCAATGCCACGGTGCATTTGGTCGGCTCTGGCTTTGATGATAGTCTGCAAACTGATCTGGGATATATTCGTCAGACCGATTGGTCTAATGGAAGCGGCCAGACTAATTTTATTGATGATGCCAAATATTTTGTCGATAGTGGAAATTTAGAAAATTCATCACCGGATGGTGATTTGAAATTAAAAAAGACCGGAAATTTTTATGCCGCCAGTGGCAATTTGGAATCATCTACTTTTGATTTGGGCAGTAGCGTGACTTTGCGCAATTTAATTTTTGAACCACTCTCACAGCCGGCTCAAACCGGAGCCTCTCCAATACTGTTTCAATTGGCCGCGACCAATACACCCAACGCCGCTAGCTGGAATTTTGTTGGTCCTGATGGCAGTAATACCACTTATTATTCGAGTACCAGTTCGGTGATATATTCCGGTTTGGCCAATAATCGCTATGTGCGTTATCGTGTATTTTTGTCTACGGCCGACAATCATTATACGCCTCAGCTTTCAGAAGTAGATATTACTTTTACCAATAATTGTATTCCGCCAGGCCAAGTATTTTTTAATGGTTTAAGCAGTGGTACTTATAATTTGGATATTTCTCGTAGTGGCTATAGCACCAACAATGGTGATATTTCTGTGAGCGGCAACGGGGAAGTGGAAGTAAATTTGTCACCTTTATAATATGAAATTGAATAATAAAGGTTTTTCGCTGATTGAGATGCTGGTAGTAATGGGAATATTTATAATGTTTTCCGGCACTATCGCGGAAATGCTCATATGGGGCAATCACGGCAAAGATGTGGTTTTTGAGCAGTTGTCAAAGCAAAATGATGGTCGTATTGCCAGTCAAAATTTTTTGAATGATTTGCGTCGTTCTAGTTATTCTAGTGTCGGTGCTTATCCGGTAGAGCTAGCCAACGCGGATCAAATTATTTTTTATTCCAATGTTGATACTGATAGCTGGAAAGAACGAGTGCGATATTTTGTTTCTGGCACCACTCTCAAACGCGGTATTATCAAACCGACCGGCACTCCGCTTGCTTATAACAGTGTCAATGAAGTGGTGTCGGAAGTGTCTCATGATCTCAATAATACCACCACTCTTTTTTATTATTATGATCAAAGTTACGACGGCATCAGTAGCACCTCTAGTATGAATTTCCCGATAGATATTTCCAAAATCCGTATGATCGGCATTAAACTTTGGCTCGATTTGCGACCAAATGTTTCGCCAGCGCCGCTTTATATAGAAGGAAAAACAGAAATTAGAAATTTAAAAAGTAATTAAATGAATTCTGTTTTTAAAAAATTTAAAAAAAATAATCACGGCAATATTTTAATGTTCGTGATGATTTTTGGCGCGATTGCTTTTAGTTTGATTGTGATTGGTGTATCGGGTTATGCTATTTCGGAGAACGGGGCGTCGAATTATAAACACAATCGCGAGATGGCTTTTCAGATTGCCGAAGCCGGGATAAATTATTATCGCTGGCATCTGGCGCACGACAAAAATGATTACCAAGATGGTACTGGCGCTTCCGGACCGTATGTCCATGCCTATGAAGATAAAGACGGCAACGCGGTCGGTCATTTTTCTCTCAATATTATTGCGCCGCTTACCGGCTCCACTGTGGTGACGGTAGAATCTACCGGCTGGCTGGATTCACAGCCCAACAGCAAACGTGTACTCAAAGCGCGTTTGGGTTTTCCGGCTCTGACGGATTATGCTTTTTTGACTAATGGCGATGTGTGGATTGGGAACAATGAAACAATTAGCGGTAAATTTCATGCCAACGGCGGTGTTCGCTTTGATGGTGTAGGTAATGCTCCAATTACTAGCGCGGTGCCGACTTATCTCTGTAAAGATTATCATGGTTGTGGTAATCAAATTAAGCCCGGTATTTGGGGTCAAGGAGGTCCGACCACCTATTGGAGTTTCCCGGCACCAGCGCAAGATTTTTCGGCTATTACTGCCAGCTTGGCTCAGATAAAAACCGGTTCCCAGGAAGTCGGCGGTGTTTATTTGTCGTCTTCTGGCAAACAAGGTTGGCGTCTGCAGTTTTTGTCTGACGGCACTTTTAAAGCTTATAAAGTAAATACTACTAATTGTTATAAAGCCAAAGATGTAAATGATAATAATTATTTTTGGCCGTGCATTGACGCGGCTACATATGGTACGCCTACTACTTATAGTATGCCCACAAATGGCTACATATATGTAGAAGATAATGTCTGGGTAGACGGCACGATAAATGGTCGCGCCACTGTAGGTACAGCTACTGGGAAAAGTATTATTATAAATGGTAATTTATTATATAGTGCCAAAGATGGAAATCATGTGTTGGGTTTAATGGCCGAACAAAATATTTTAATCCCGCATGATTCTCTAAATTCACTGGAAATTAACGCCGCATTGCTAGCTCAAAACGGAGCGGCCAAACGCTATTATTATCCGGGCGATATGAAAGATGATCTGATTATTTATGGTTCGGTAATCTCTAATGGACTTTGGACTTGGAGCTGGGTGTCGGGTGGTGGGGCAGTGGTTTCTGGTTATCGCGTCACCAATGCTACTTATGACGCCAATTTGACCTATGGGCCTCCACCTGGTTTTCCAGTTGGTTCGCAGTATAATCTGATTTCTTGGGAGGAAGTAGAGTAAATTGCAATTTTTTGTTTCTTTGCTATAATTATGTCATCCCGAGCGTAGCTAGGGATCTTTAATACAACTATTATTTATGTCACAAAAAATTCGTAAGTTAGTTATTCCGGTCGCCGGTCTGGGTACTCGATTTTTACCAGCTACCAAAGCTCAGCCAAAAGAGATGTTGCCAGTGGTGGACAAACCGATTATCCAATATGTGGTAGAAGACGCAATTCGTGCTGGCATTACTGATATTATTATGGTAACCGGTCCGAGCAAGCGTGCGGTGGAAGATCATTTTAGTCCAAATTATGAATTGATCAACTGGCTGAAAAAGCAAAAGAAACATGAGATGGCCGAAGATGTAAAAAAGATTGCCGATATGGCCAACTTTATTTTCATTCGCCAAAAGGGTCCATATGGAAATGGTACGCCGGTTTTGTGCGCCAAGGATATAATTGGGGACGAACCTTTTGCAGTAATGTGGGGTGATGAATTTTTTTATACTCCCAAAAAATCTCAATTACAACAACTTGTAGAAGTGTATGAAAAATATGGCGATCCGGTTGTGACAGGGTACAAAGTAGATGATAGTGGGACTGAAAGATATGGTATAATTGACGGTATAGAAGTTGAAAAAGGAGTAGTGCAAGTAAAAAATATTGTGGAAAAACCGGGGCCAAAGTCCGCTCCGTCTCGTATCGCCAGTTTGGGTGGATTTGTGTTGACTCCGGATATTTTTGAAGCGTTGGAAAAAACAAAAATAGGAAAAGGCGGTGAATTGTGGTTGGTAGACGCGATATTCAAATTGTTAAAAAAACGTCCAATTTACGCCTGTCAGGTGGACGGCACTTATCATGATACCGGTTCAAAATTGGGATATTTGCGCGCCAATGTTGAATTTGCTTTGCGCGATCCAAAATTAAAAGATGACTTTAGGAAATATTTGAAAACTGTGGTATAATTTACCAATTAAGTTTTTATAATTGTCATCCCGAATGAGATGAGGGATCTTTCGCTACGCTCAGGATGACAGACTAAATTATGAAATTAAAAAATATAATTTCATTCTCTACTCTGGCGGTTTTGCTTTTGACCGCTGGTTTTGGTTGTAAAGGTTTGTCTGGCGCTCAACAACAGGCTACCAAACCGGTAACGCTGGAATATTGGACAGTGTTTGATGATGTGGATGCGATGCAGGCTGAAATAAATGCCTATCGCGGTCTACGACAATATATAAATGTAAATATTCGCCAGTTGCGTGCCGATGAATTGTATCCTCGTCTGATTGAAGCTTTGGCCGAAGACCATGGTCCGGATATTATTTCTATACAAAATCGTGATTTAGGAAAATTTGTCAGTAAACTTGCACCGATGCCGGCGTCTGTGCCAGATACGACCGTGCTCGTGGAAAAAGGAAAGTTTAGTCAGACGGTGACGGTAAATACTCTCACTCAGCCGCTCGTGAATCTGGCTCAGCTTGATAATGAATATATTAAAGTGGTAAAGGATGATGTGGTAAAGGGCGGAGAAATCTATGGTTTGCCGCTTTCGATAGATATGATGGCGGTTTACTACAATAAAGATCTTTTGGATCGCGCCGGTATTGCTCAACCACCGACCAATTGGGAAGAATTTCAGCAGCATGTAAAAAAGATTACCAAGTACGACAAAAAAACTGGTAAAATTATTCAATCCGGAGCCGCTTTTGGTACTGGAGAAAATGTGCCGGGTAGTGATGATCTGCTCTATATTTTGTATCAGCAGAGTAATTTAAGTTTTGTTGGCGGCAGTGGTCAAGCTTTCTTCAATCAAGGTGGAGCCGCCTTTGATGTGATGGATTTTTATACCGATTATGCCAATCCGGCCCGTGATACTTATAGTTGGTCGGCTGATCAGGGTGACGCGCTTGATGCTTTTGTAAATGGAAAAGTAGGATTTTTCTTTGGTTATAGTTACCACTATCCAATTATTAAATCTCGCGCTCCGCAATTGGATTTTCGTGTATTGCCGTTGTTTCAATTAAATCCGGATAAGCCGGTCAATGTGGCTAGCTATTGGGTGCAGACTGTGACGGCCAAATCAAAGCATCAAAATGAAGCTTGGGGTTTAATTAATTTTTTGACTCACTCCAAAGCTACCAAGGATTATCTGGATAAGACTGGCAGACCGACCGCTTTGCGTGCTTATATTACCGATCAAAAAACTAAACCGGAGCTCGAACCTTTTGTGAATCAAATTTTAATTGCCAAAAATTGGTATCGTGGGCGCGATTATGCGGCTGCTGTAAAAGCAATAAGCGAAATGATTGCCCGATGGCTTCAGCCGATCGGAGAAGATAGTCGGGCGCAAGAGATAAAGGCTGAGATTCTAAATCAAGGCGCCGCCAAGGTAAATCAAACTTTTTAGTATGAAGAATTTTGTAAAGGTATTTCTGTTGGTTTTACCGCTTTTGGTAATATTTTTTCAGCCAACGGCCGTGAAAGCCGCTGATATATATTGTTATTGTCAGCTAGATTTAGATTCGGCTACACCGGAGCAAATAAATAATACCACCGAAACGGTTTGTAAAGTGATGCCATTAGATCAGTGTGTTACCTATCCCGCCACTTTGGTGCCTCAAGGGAAAGTAAATTTTGTGTGTTTGCAAGCGGATGACACAAAAGATTGCGCGGCAAGAAAAAGTAGTTGGCAAAAGGAAAAAGTTCTTGCTTTAAAGAATTTAAAGCAAACCAAAGAAGATGATAAGAAGGTGGAGCAGGCCGCCAAGAGTCAAGTGATACCAGCCTGTGCTTTGGCCGATAAGATTGATTTTACCGATAAAAAAAATCCTTGTACTGATGTGACTATTTTTATCACATTGATGTTGACTATTGTGAATTATTTATTAAGTTTTGTCGGTGGTTTGGCATTGTTATTTTTTATCTATGGCGGTTTCGTCCTTATTTTCTCCAGCGGATCCCCGGATAAAATTACTCAAGGGAAAGATATAATAATGGCCGCGTTGCTGGGGTTGGTAGTAGCTTTTTGTGGCTATGTTTTAGTTAGTTATTTAGGTACGGCCATCGGTATCAGCAGTACTTATGCTTTACAATAGTATGAAAAATTTTAAAACGGTATTATATTTTGGAGCATTTTTAGTAGGGATGCTTTTTGCGAGTCCGTCGGTGGTCAAGGCTGAGACTTATAGTTGTGATTGTCGTCTTGGCTATATTTCCAAAGGAAAGGGTTATATGGCGGCAGATAAAGCCGTTTGTAATGATGGTTTTCAGCAGCCGGATTTGGCAACAGCACAAGCAAAATGTGCAACGGTGGGAAGTTGTGAAGCTTATCCTGGTCCTTGTAAAAAAACTCCCAATGGCGGAGGCGGCACAAGCGATCGTTGTGTTTGTACCGACACCAAAACCGCCGAACAAAAATGCCATATATCCAATGATATTGGGCTTTGTAAAAAAGGATATCCGGGTGAGATAAATTGTAATTTTGAGCCAGGTAACTGTGATGATTTTAATACCAGTGCCTCCGGTAAATTAGGACAGCTGAAAACAGAAGCCAAAAAGATTTTGAATCCGGTCGGTTTTATGACGGGGAAAGATGGGGTGGTACAATTACTCGGAAGAGCAATTTCTTTTTTAATGTTTCCTATCGGTGCTCTAGCGATGATAATGTATATTTATGCCGGCTTTTTATGGATGTCGTCTAGTCCAGAAAATATTACCAAAGCCAAGAGTATATTGACCTGGACCAGCCTAGGTATAGTATTTAGTTTATCCAGCTATATATTTGTAAAATTTGTGTTTACTAATTTATTTGGATGATTATGAAAAAATTGGAAAAAATATTTTTAACATTTTTTTTGGCACTAATCATTCTCTTGCCATCTGTAGTTTTGGCTGATAGCACATTCAGATGTGTTTGCGCGGATGGTGGCTGTACCGAATATAGCAGTGAAGCAGAAACGAATTTGAAATGTAAAAGCACGGACGCCTTGATTTGTACCAAGCAAGCTGGAGATTGCAGTAAAATTCCTAAAAAAGAGGTTGATACCAGCAAAAATCAATCAGCGCAAAATCCTAAAGCCATCTATACAAAATTAGATAATCCTTTGGGAGGTGTCAAAACTCCAGCTGATATAATCGGTCAGGTAATCAGAGTAGCGATGGGAATAATGGGCGGTGCGGTATTGTTGATGGTAGTAAAAGGAGCCGTAAGTTGGATCGATGCTGGTGGTAATCCTGAGAAAATAGAATCCGGTACCAAAACTATTCTTTGGGCGGTGCTGGGAGCGGTGATAACAGTGGCTAGCTATGTGATATTAAAAGCTATCATTGACGCATTTTTTCATCCACTGGGGCAGTAAAAATAATGTAGCTTAAAAAATTGGATTGTGTTATAATATTTGATATGAAAACAACATTTTGGAAGGAGGTGACATTATGAAAAAGATTTTAGCAACTAGTTTGTCGTTATCCGCTATTTTATTGTTGGCATTGGCCGCTTTTGGTCCATTGTCCGCAAGCGCTATCACGACCTCAGGTGTTATGGAAGCCAAAGACTTAGGTTTAAGTTACGGCGCTTCTATCGGTTTGGGAAGTACTGATGTACGTTCCACAATCGCTTCTATTATCCGCGTAGCCATGGGCTTGCTCGGTATCGTAGCCGTAGTAATCATCTTGGTAGGTGGTTTCAAATGGATGACTGCCGGTGGCAACGAAGACCAGGTTGGCGAAGCAAAAAAATGGATCTTCTCCGGTATTATCGGTCTAGCCATTATTTTGTCCGCTTACGCTTTGGCCTCATTTGTCATTACTCAGCTTTCTTCCGCTACTGGTCTCACTGGAGCACCATAGTAATTTTAGAGAATTGCGCGCCGGTTCGCCGGAAAATCCTAGGAAATTGGCGCGCGTTCTCTAAAAATAATTATTGGTAAGAGAAAGGAAAAAATTCTTTCTTTGCCCAATAATAAAAAGTATGTTTTTAACAAAGATAATTAATGGAGTGGTTTTTTTAAGCCTTCTTTTTTTATTGGTGGGTGTAATTTTTCCTCAAAGGGTGTTTGCAGTCGCGGACAGTGACTACGGTCTTACCGCTACTCAACAAAGTGCCCAATTGCCGGATAATATCAAAGGGCAAACTGGTTTGGTGGGCGTGATTGGGTTGGTGGTAAAGCTTTTGTTGTCTTTTACCGGCATGTTCTTTTTGGGTATGATGCTTTATGCCGGTATAGTATGGATGAAATCCATGGGTGCCAGCGATGATGTACAAAGAGCAAAAGATGTCATTCAGTCGGCTATTATTGGTTTGATAATAGTATCGGCCGCTTATGCTATTACGAATTTTGTGTTTACTAATTTAAGTACGAGCACAAAAAAAACTCCGGATCCGGTTGCAGAGGATTATTGTAAGGATGTTAAGGGTGTTTGTGGCAATATCAAGACAGCTGTTTGTGCCGATAATAATACTTATACAGATAATAACTGTCAGACAAAGAAATAAAAATATTTTATGAAAAAGATTTTAATTTTAGGAGTATTATTAATAGCTTTGGTAGCTCCTTTGTCCGCCAGTGCCCAGTTTGGAAGCGTAAAAGATGGAAATTCGGCGATTGGCCGATTGGATTCGGTGGCGGGATCAAAAGGTGCAGGTTTAAATAGTGATATAAATACTTCAATCAGTACAATAATCAAAGGAGCCCTTTCTTTGGTAGGAACAATATTTTTGGCTTTGTCCGTATATGCCGGCATACTTTGGATGACTGCAGCTGGCAACGAAGAAAAAGTGACCAAAGCCAAGGATATCATAACTCAAGCGGTGATTGGTTTGGCGGTGACTTTGAGTGCGTATGCTATTACGGCTTTTGTTACAAGTAAATTGAATAGTGGCGGCTCCCCAACTCCAACCCCATCTCCAGAAACAGAGATTTATTGTAAAGACAAAGATGGTAAATGTGGGGTAATAAAAACAACTACCTGTGTTGATGACAATAATTTTAGCGATAGTGCGTGTACGGTAAAGAAGTAAATTTATGAAAAAAATTTTATCGGCAATTTTATTAATTATATTGTTGTTGCCAGCCTTGACTCAAGCGGCTCCAGATATTGGTACCGACCGGGCAGGCACAATCGCCACTGTGTCTGGATTTGATGCGGCGAATGAATTGACCTTGTCTCAGCAGATTGGTAAATATATTAAAGTAGCACTGTCATTGTCCGGAACAATATTTTTGGCACTTACAATTTATGCCGGATTTCTGTGGATGACTGCTTCCGGCAATGAAGATCAGGTAACCAAAGCCAAAGATATAATAATGCGCGCATCGCTTGGTATGTTTATTACTTTGGCCGCTTACTCTATCACCGCTTTTGTGATAGCGGCTACAACTTCAGGGACTAAGAGTGCCGGGAGTAGTAAAGTAGGTGGAGGAAGTAACACTAATTGTACCGACGGATTCTTTACTTGTTGGTATCAAGGTCTTAAAAATGCCGCCAAAAATAATGCGGCCGGTGTTCCAAAAGAATAAAATATGTTTTTTTTAAGAAAAAAATTTTTGTCCGTAGTGCTGTTAGGTAGTTTTATTTTTTCGGTTTTTTTGGCAATGCCAGCAATGGCCACCAGTACTAGCTATACCGATGATATGAACGCCCAGCTTGGCGCGGCCGTTGGCAGTGAAGGCGCGAATTTGGGTGAGGCGAAAGATCCTAGAGAAGTAGTGGCTTCGGTAATTAGAATTTTACTTAGTCTTACCGGAATGGTCTTCCTGTGTTTGACTATCTATGCCGGCTATCTATGGATGACTGCCGGTGGCAATGAAGATGAAGTAACTAAAGCCAAAACCCTTTTAACTCAGGCAGTGATTGGTTTGGCCGTGATATTATTAGCCTACAGCATTACCATTTTTGTATTCAATACCTTGCTTGGCAAAGGGGTGTTATCCGGAAGTTATTGGAGTGTTCAACAGCCTTTGGCCCCAAACTGTGGTGCCGGTACTTGTCCTTAAAAAGTATAAAATTAAAATATCCCTCGACTTAGTCGGGGGATATTTTTTTCAATCACCATTGGGGTGGCTAGAGAGAATCGAACTCTCGATAGCGGTACCACAAACCGCAGTTTTACCACTAAACTATAGCCACCCCATTAGTGACTGTCGCTTATTTATACCACACTTTTTATTTTTTTTCAAGTAGGTGGCCTGTCATTGACCCAATTGTAATTTTGTTATAAGATTTCAGGTATTATAGATATAATTAAAGAGCATGAAATTGTCTTTTGTCATTCCAGCTTATAACGAAGAAAAAACTATCGCCAAATGTTTAGAATCTATTTTTAAAGAAGTGGATTCTCTCAATTTGCGATCGCAGGTGGAGGTAATAGTGGTAAACAATGCCAGCACCGACAAAACAGTCGAAGCAATCAAGAATTTTCCCGATGTTCATTTATTCCACGAGTCCCAAAAAGGAATAAGTTGTGCTCGTGCCTGTGGTTTTGCAAATAGTCAGGGAGATTTAGTTGTCAATATTGACGCGGATAATTGTTTGCCTGAGGGATGGCTAAGACAGGTGTTGTCGGAGTATAGAGAAAATGAGAATTTGGTTTGTTTGAGTGGTCCGCTCAACTACGTGGGTCTAACAAAAATAGATAAATTTTTAGTGAAAATTTTTTATTCCCTGGCTTACTTTTTTTATTTTTTTAATAACTTTTTAAAAATTGGTTCAATGGTTCAGGGAGGAAATTATGTGATAAAACGTGAAGCAATATTGAAAATGGGCGGCTATAATCGGGACGTGAAATTTTATGGAGAAGATATTGATCTGGCCCGTCGTCTTATCAAATTTGGACAAGTTAAATTTACTTTTAAATTGCCTATTTTTTCTTCCAGTCGCAGAATAGTGGCCGAAGGGATAGTGAAAATGGGGTTAAAATACGCCATAAATTTTTTCTGGGTATTGTATCTGGAGCGACCATTTTCCAAAGAATATATCAATTATCGTTAACAAAAATCCTTCCCAGGCGATGGGAAGGATTTTATTTTGTGACCCCGCTTGGAATCGAACCAAGATTCTCAGCTTAGAAGGCTGATGTTCTATCCATTGAACTACAGGGCCGTATTGCGGCCATCATATCTTATTTTTACACAAAAATCAAGGTGTGGTATAATATTCGTATATTTTTACTATGTTTAAATTATTTTTTAAAACAGTACTTGTTTCCGCCACTTTATTTTTATTTGGCGCTAGTTTTTTTGTTATGCCGGCCAAAGCTGATGATTATCAGCTTTCCACCTTTGCTTCGGCCACACAATATGCTAGTGGCAATACTGTCGAAGGTATTACTGAAAATATTCTCAAAATCACTCTATCTTTAATGGGTATTTTGTTTCTCGGTTTTGCGCTCTTTGCCGGTATCCGCTGGATGACTGCTCAGGGCAATGAAGAAAACGTAACCACAGCCAGAAGTACCCTCGAAGCGGCTGCAATCGGCTTGGTAATAGTAGCTTGCTCATATGCCATCACTACTCTAATATTCTCGAAATTGAATGGTTAATATCCGGATTTTATCTTTTTAATGATCTTGTTTACAAGGATTAAACACAGTGGTACAGTATAAGTAAGTTAATTAACTTACTTATTTAATTTTATGAAAACTAAAAATATTTTGTTGGTGGTTTTCGTATCATTCTTAGTAATATTTGGTAATTTATACCCTCAATTCGCTTCGGCCAACGCCTATAAAGACCAGGCCGTACCGCAGTTTGGCCACGAAGTGGTAGTATTTCTGGAAAATCGTAGTTATGAACAAGTGATTGGCAGTTCAAAGATGCCCTATTTGAATTCATTGGTTAAAAAATATGCTCACACCTCTGAATTTTATGCCAATACCCATCCTTCTATTGGGAATTATTTTATGTTTACTACGGGGAAAATACAAACTAATGATGATCGTTTTAAAGGGGTGATTAAAGATGATAATTTAGTCAGAAGACTAAACGGAGCCGGCAAAAGCTGGAAGGTGTATGCGGATGCTTTGCCATATTCCGGATATATGGGAGGTAATACCGGTAGTTATATAAAACGTCACAACCCATTTGCTTATTTTATTGATGTGGTGGATCATTCCTCCCAACAGAGTAAAATTGTTTCTTTTGCTAAATTTTCTAAAGATTTGGACAACGGCAATTTGCCAAGTTTTTCCTTTATTGTACCTGATGCCTGTCATACCGCCCATGATTGTAGTCGTGCCGATGCTGACAAATGGCTAAAGGCCAACATTGACCCTCTGGTCAAAAATAAAGATTTTATGAAAGATGGACTGTTGGTCATAGTTTTTGACGAGGGTCAGGCCAGTGATAAACGCCATGGGGGTGGTCGAATACCAGTGGTTTTTGTGGGGGATAAGGTTCGACCAGAGTACAAGTCCCGTGAATTTTATCAACATCAAGATTTGCTCCGCACTCTCCTAGAGGGGCTAGGTATAAGCAAATTTCCAGGGGCTTCGGCTACTGCCGAAAGGATGTCAGACTTGTTTAAATTGGGCCAATAGGGCAAAAATTAAACCGCGTACGCCTGTTCGGTGGCTTGACATTTTTTGGTTATTTTGCTATATTAAACCCTGTTAAATAACCTCGACTTTGTCGAGATCCGGACCAGCTAAGACATGCCTTCGCATGGCCCGGTAATTATTATGCATGTATGTTAGATTTAAAGAAAAAGCAGGCTCTAATTAAGAAATTTCAGACTCATACTGGTGACACCGGTAGCAGTGAAGTGCAAATTGCCATTTTGACTGCCGAGATTGAAGAATTGATTGGTCACTTGAAAGGCCATCCAAAAGATCATTCCTCACGCCGCGGTTTGTTACGCAAAGTGAGTACTCGTCGTCGTCTCATGCGTTACCTCAAAAAGGAAAATGCTGAAAGCTACGAAAATTTGGTAAAGAAATTAAAAATCAAAGCTCCACGCGCCGTTGTAAAAGCTGGCGTTGCCGCAGCCGAAGTGGATGAACTCGACATGGAAGCGGAGTTAATGGAAAAAGGTGATGAAACCCACGAATAGTAAAAAAACCCATCCTCTAAAACACCCCGACCAACGCGTTGGGGTGTTTATTGATGTACAAAATATGTACTATAGCGCCAAAAATCTCTTTCATTGCAAAGTAAATTTTGGTAATATTGTAAAAGAAGCTACAGCTGGCCGCAAACTCATTCGCGCGATTGCTTATGTGGTAAGTACTGAAGGTAAAGAAGAACAGCCGTTTTTCGACGCTCTCTACAATCAAGGTATTGAAACCAAAGAACGCCCTTTGCAAATTTTTTATGGCGGTGAAAAGAAAGCCGACTGGGATGTGGGTATTACCGTGGACGCAATTCGTCTGTCGCCAAGTCTGGATACGATTGTTTTGGTTTCTGGTGATGGTGATTATTTACCGTTGGTAGAATATTTGCAGAATCAGGGCAAGCAGGTAGAAGTGATGGCTTTTGGCAATACTTCATCTGGAAGATTGCGTGAAGAAGCGGATGATTTTATTGATCTGGGCGGTGAAGAAAAACACAAGTTTCTAATCATGGAAAGAAAAGTATTTAATCCAAAATTTAAAAAATAAATTTATTAATTTAGAGGTTGGTTCAAGGACACATAGACCTACAAGGTCTCTAGCTCTTGAATCAGCTTCGGAAAGAAAAATACTGTATGTCAGTAAAAAAATTCTCAATGGAATGGGGCGGTCGTACGCTCACCGTTGAAACCGGCAAGCTCTCTTTGCAAGCCAACGCTTCGTGCGTGGTGCAATATGGAGAAACCGTCATTATGGCTACCGCCACGATGAGTAAAAACACTCGTGATGGGATCGACTATTTCCCGCTCATGGTGAACTTCGAAGAAAAATTGTATGCTGCCGGCAAAATCAAAGGCAGTCGCTTTATCAAACGCGAAGGTCGCCCTACTGAAGAAGCCACTTTATCTGGTCGCTTGGTAGATCGCTCTATTCGTCCTTTGTTTGATGAAAAAATGCGCAATGATACTCAGGTGATTTTGACCGCTCTGTCTTATGACGGTGAAAATGATTCTCAGATTACCGCGCTTGTAGCCGCTTGTACCGTGCTTTCTATTTCTTCCATTCCTTGGAAGGGTGGTATTGCTGGTGTGCGCGTCGGACGCGTAGATGGAAATTTTAAAATCAATCCAACTTTGGCTGAACGCAAGCTTAGTGATATTGATATAGTAGTAGCTGGTAACACTGAAAAATTGATCATGGTAGAAGCGGGCTGTAATGAATGTCCAGATACCGATGTGGTGACTGCGATGAAATATGGTGGTCAGCAACTCCAACCACTTTTGGATTTTATTGCCAAAATTACGGCGGAAGTTGGACAGACAAAACAAGATCTTAATGCCAATTTGAGTGAAAAAGAAACTACTTTGCGCGCGATTGAAAAAGAAGTAGAAGAATTTGTGGGATCAAAATCCGATGAATGGATTTTTGATGCTCCAAAAAAAGATCGCAAAGAACGTGTGGCTTTGATCGAGAAATTTTCTACCGCTGTCGCTGAAATGCTCAAAGCCAAAGAAGTAGATGAAGGCATTCAAAAAATTATTTTGGGTCGCGTAAAAATCTACGTAGAAAAATATATTACTTTACAAATTTTAAACAAAGATCAACGCTTGGATGGTCGCAGTCTATTTGATATTCGCGATCTGTCTGTAGAAGTTGGTTTGTTGCCGCGTACTCACGGTACTGGTTTGTTCCAGCGCGGTGATACACAGGTATTATCTATCGTCACTCTTGGTGCTCCTGGTGATGTCCAAACACTTGATACTATGGAAGAAGAGGGAACCAAGCGCTACATGCATCATTACAGCGATACTCCAGCCACCTATGGTGAAACTGGTCCACTACGTGGTCCAGGTAACCGTGCGATTGGCCATGGTGCCTTGGCTGAACGTGCTTTGGAGCCGATGTTGCCAAGCGCGGAAGATTTCCCATACGCTATGCGTGTAGTATCTGAAGTTTTGGGTAGTAATGGTAGCAGCTCTATGGCTTCTACTTGTGGATCTACTCTGGCTCTCATGGACGCTGGTGTACCTTTGAAAAAGCCGGTAGCTGGTATTGCGATGGGCTTGGCTAGCGACGACAAAGGACGCTGGAAAGTACTTACAGATTTACAAGATGTAGAAGACGGCCCAGGTGGTATGGATTTCAAAATTACCGGTACTCGCGATGGTGTCACGGCTATTCAGATGGATACCAAGACCGATGGCCTTAATTGGGAAATTGTTGCTCAGACTTTCAAACAATCTCGTGAAGCTCGTTTACAGATTTTGGATAAGATGGCCACAATTATTGCTCAGCCTAGAGCCGAGATGTCCAAATATGCTCCACGCATTGAAACTATCATGATCAACCCGGACAAGATTCGTGATGTTATCGGTCCAGGCGGTAAAATGATCAACAAGATCATTGCTGAAACTGGTGTGCAGATTGATATTGAAGACAGCGGCAAAGTGCTCGTGACTTCCAGTGATTCCGTAGGTATGCAAAAAGCCAAGGATTGGATCATGCAGCTCACTCATGAAGTGACTGCTGGTGAGGTCTACGAGGGCACAGTAGTGCGTATGGAAGACTTTGGTGCCTTTATCAACATCTTGCCAGGACAAGACGGTATGGTGCATGTTTCGGACATTGCTTGGGCTCGTACCAACAAACCATCTGATGTGATGAAGCTGGGTGATAAGATCAAAGTAGTGGTGAAAGAAGTAGACGCCATGAATCGCGTGAACCTTAGTATGAAAGCTTTGACTGAAAAACCAGAAGGCTATGTAGAACAACCTCCGCGTGAACGCACCTTTGGTGGTGGCGGACGCAGTGGTGGTGGTCGCGGTGGCTTTGGTGGCGGACGCAGACCATAAAATATAAATTTAAATACCCTCGACTTAGGTTGAGGGTATTTTTGTTTATTCTTGGCTTCAAAACTTTCTGGCTAGATTTTTTGCCTGTGCTACGCTTTGGACAAATTAACAAATTTTTCTTAACGTAAAATGCACAACTCGCTTCGCTCAAACAGCGACATTTTACTAAAAAATTTATTAATTTGTTTCCAAGAGCTTCGCAATGGCAAAAAATCTAGCCAGAAAGTTTTTCAGCGAGGAAAAAATGGCGAAAACCCATTGACAAAACTGCTTTTTTATGCTATAATACATGCATATTTAATGGGTTTTTACTAAATTTGTACTCATTTAGGCGCTTATGCAAAACTTCAAGGAATTCTGGAAGCTTGGTAAACCGGAATTTGATACACAATTTTTCGACATCAATAAGGACGGTGAACTTTTGGTAAAAGAAGGCAACTACCAGTATAATCTTCACGAACTCACTCAAAAATATGAAACCTCTTTAGAGATGGTCTTTCCTTTTATTATTGAAAATCGTGTTGAAAATTTGATTAAGACTTTTGATTTTTATATTAAGAAGTATAAGTATAAGGGTAAATTTTACTTTCATTACCCAATGAAAGTAAATCAGAACCGTGAATTTATTTTGCCGCTTATTACTGAGGGTGCAAATCTTGAAACTTCTTCCGCCAATGAGCTATGGATTGTGAAGCGTTTGTGGGAACAGCATAAATTTAATTCTCGTATCAAAGTTATTTGTAATGGTCCAAAGACCCATGAATATTTGGCTTTGATCAAAGAATTGCGTGAGCAGGGTCTCGACATTGTGCCAATTATTGAAAATCAGCACGAACTTAATTATTTACGCAACTATAAAGGTGAAGTTGGTATTCGCGTGGATCTTTCTGTGCGCACCAAATCACATTGGGATCATTCGATTGATCGTTTTGGTTTTACACCGGAAGAATTATTAGATTTAGGCAAATTGCGTAATCTTAAAATCTTACATTATCATGTTGGTACTCAGATTCCGCATGCCAATGATATTATGGCCGCTCTCAAAGAAGGCCTGTCTATTTATAAAAAATTGAAAAAAGTAAATCCGCAACTTGATACTATCAATATTGGTGGTGGCTTTGCGGTGAATCGCGATAAGAAAAAAATGTATTCCGTCCAAGGGATTGTGCAGAGAATTGTGAGTTATCTGGCCAAACATACCGGCAACGGTGATGGTGTTCAGCCGCCGCATATTATTTGTGAATGGGGTAGTCATATTATGGCGCCGTCACAGATTACAATTTTTAAAGTTATCGGTCAAAAAGATATTAAAAAAGGCGCGGCCGCTCGCAAGTGGTATGTGATTGACGGCAGTTTTATGAATGATTTGATTGATACCTGGTCTATTAAACAAAAATGGCATGTGGTGCCAATCAATAATTTAAATTCCAAAAAATTAGAAAGAGTTTGGCTCTGTGGTAGTAGCTGTGATAGTGATGATAAATATACCGGCGGTAGTTATGTGCGTTTGCCAAAAATTGAAGAAGGTGAAACTCAGTATGTGGCTTTCTTTGATACCGGTGCTTATCAGGACGCTCTAGGTTCTCAACATTGTTTATTATCTTCTCCAGCCAATATTGTATGCCAAGATGGTGATATCAATGTCGCCCGTGAGCATCAAACTCCCGAAGAAATCGGGAAGAAGTTTGGTTGGTAAAATTTTTTATGCACAAAAGAATAAAATACGCTCCAACATTTGGTGGTTTTGAAGGTCAAACTTATAAAAATTCCAAAGCGGTGCTTTTGCCAGTACCATACGACAAGACTTCTTCTTACGGCAAAGGCGCGGACAAAGGTCCGGCCGCTTTGATTGCTGCTTCGCCGCAGATGGAATATTATGATCGTGAATTTGATGTGGAGGCCTATGCCAAGTATGGTCTACATACTTTGCCGTTTATGAAAGTAAAAGAAATGCCACCGGAAAAAATGTTTAATACGGTTTTCAAAAAATACGCGGAACTTATCAAAGATGGAAAATTTGTGGGTATGATTGGTGGTGAACACTCGATCACGCCAGGCGCAGTGAAAGCATTGTCGCAAAAATATAAAAATTTATCGGTCTTACATTGGGACGCGCACGGTGATTTGCGTGATAGTTATGAAGGAACAAAATATAGTCATGCTTGCTCCATGAAACGCAGTTATGATTATGTCGACACTGTAATTCAAGTAGGTATTCGCAGTATTTCACAAGGAGAAATTGATTGGGTGAAAAAGAATAAATACATGGATAGAATTTATAGTCCAAGCCGTTTTGGTTTTGACGCGGCTACGAAAGCTAAATCTATTGCCAAAATTGTTTGTCAATTAAAAAAGGATGTTTATATCAGTATTGATCTGGATGGTTTTGATCCTAGTTTTTTGCCAGCTACGGGTACACCGGAGCCGGGTGGTCTGAATTGGTATGATTGTCTGGATTTAATGAGATCTGTATTTAAAAATAAAAATGTAGTTGGGTTTGATGTGAATGAGTTGGCACCGATAAAAGGTTTGCCGGCTTCGGAATTTATGGCGGCGCTACTTGTTTATAAATTGTTTAATTACAAGTTTTTGCTTAAGAGCAAGTAATTATCATAAAAAAATAATACGGATAAATTATCCGTATTATTTTTTTATTCCACCATCTATTTTTTGATGTATCCTTGTTCTACCAAAAGTTCGGCATTCAAAATTCCGCCACCAGCGGCGCCGCGGATAGTGTTGTGACTTAGGGCGACAAATTTAAAATCAAACAAGGGACATTCGCGCAGACGACCGATGCTGACGGCCATTCCTTTTTCGCTGTCGCGATCTTTTTTTGGTTGAGGGCGATTCTCTTCGTCTAGATATATGATGGCTTGTTTTGGAGCCATTGGCAGATCTAATTTTTGCGGTACGGCGGAAAAAGATTTCCAGATAGAAATAATTTTTTCTTTGGTTGGTCTCTTTTTCTTAAATGACATACTCACACAAGCGGTATGGCCGTCGCTTACCGGTACGCGATTGCAGGCGGCGGTGATGGTGAGATTATCAGCTAAAACAAATTTTCCTTTTTTTACTTCGCCCAAAATTTTGAGCGGTTCTTTTTCGGTTTTTTCTTCTTCGCCACCAATGTATGGCACGACATTATCTACCATATCGAGACTTGGTACGCCCGGATAGCCCGCGCCGGAAATTGCTTGCATGGTCACGACCGACAAGCGGTCGATTTCATATCCGGCTTGGCGCAAAGCGTGTATCGGTGTTAAAAAACTTTGGATACTGCAGTTTGGTTTCACTGCGATAAAGCCTTTGGACCAACCGCGATTTTTCCTTTGAGCGTCAATCATTTTGGTGTGGTCGGAATTTATTTCCGGAAGCAACATCGGTACATCCTCTGTCCAGCGGTGAGCGGAAGCGTTGGAAATTACTGGCAATCCTGCCCCAGCCAAATCTTCTTCCAATTGTTTTACTTTTTCTTTGTCCGGCATTTCTACGGCTGAAAAAACAAAATCACAAGCACGAGCAATGTCTTCAATATTGACCGCATCCATTACCGTGAGTTTGCCAACTTCTGTGGGGATTGATTCGCTCATTTGCCAGCGTCCCTTTACCGATTCGGCGTAGGTCACTCCAGCGGAGTTGGCTGAAGCCGCTACACAGGTCACTTTGAACCATGGATGTCCTACCAGTAAGGTAATATATCTTTGTCCCACCATACCGGTAGCGCCGATAATTCCAACACGAAACATAAATTAATTATTTATGAATAAAAGTTTTATGCATAGAACGCAACAGGGATGGTAGATCGTTTTTGGCAACTACTATACCTTCCATTCTCATGCATTGGGGATATGGGTACGCACCCATCAAAGCGTTTTTATCAAGTGTGTTTAGAGTTTTATTAAAAATATTTACATCTTTCCAGCTAAAGTTACCAACAATAGTAATCATGTGCACTGTCTCGATAATAATTTGAGGAAATTTATTTTTTACATCTTGTTTTAGATCGGACAACAGGCCGCTGGTATCTTCTACGGCTACATGTAGATTGGCTGGGTCGTTCCAGACCAGTACTACATTTACTTTATGGCGAGCACACAGATTGCTTAGTTCAAAAAGTGTTTCATATCCTCTGGCGTCTCCCTGGTGAAGAGAAAAAAGTGTCAGATTTTTTTTGAAGCTTACCATCTTGGCGCCTGGTTTTGTTTGTTTGGTATCGCGGACAGTAGTTTTGTCTTTTGCGTTCATCAAAGAAGCAATTTCGGCTGAAATTTTGTATTGGCGCAAATAACGCACGGCTTTTCCTTGAATAATTTTGCCGGCTTCTTCTATTTCATCGTAGCTCAAAAATGGAATGGTGCGGGCCTGTGGTACCAATCTTGGGTCGGCCGAATATACTGCCCCGACATCTTTCCATAATACTACTTTGTGGGCGCGTAATGCGGCTCCAACAAAACAAGCAGTAGTGTCAGTGCCGCCTCTTCCTAGAAGAGTAGTTATTCCATTAGAAGTTTTTCCAGTAAATCCAGCAATTACTGGTATGGATTTTATGGTTGAAATATAGCGTTGTAAATTTTTTTCTGATTCTGGATATAAAATATTAGCATCTTTCACTACATCATCGGTAATCACCGGAATATTTTCGGCAAAGACCGCGGTGGCAGTTAAATTATTGGCAGAAAAATATTCAGCCGCACATACGGCGGATAATTTTTCTCCATAAGCCGTGATTTTGGTTTCCAATTCAGGAGAGTTGTTTTTTAAATAATTTTGTAGGTCGCTGGATAATAAAACAAATAGTTTATCCAAGTGGGTATATATGCGATTTTCTATTTCTTGGGTCACGCCCATGGATTGAAATAGTTTCAAATGCATACCACGCAAATGGGCGATGAATTTTTCAATGTCCTGAGAAGATTTTTTATTTTTCGATAAGGCTGACAAAAATTCAATAATGGTGTCGGTGACATCTTTGATGGCCGAAACAACAACAATTGGATAATGACCACTCTTAATTTGTTTTTGAAGTTCTTTTTTTACGAGTGGCAAGAGAGTCGGCACCATGATGCCACCGCCGCATTTATTGACGATATATTTTTTGGACATAGTCATTTTTATATACGATAATGCTATCACAAAATTTATTCAATTACAATAATAAAAACACGACGACCGGGCTGTTGGGCCCGGTCGTGGAGGTAAGAGTTTGACACCAAATCGCGAACGACTTAGTGCTGAACATAGTTGTCAAAAAAACCACTACGTCGACTGGCCGACGCTACCCGAGGTACAGGAGACCGCCCGCGTAGTTCTCGTCGGCACTGAGCCGACCACGGTCGAAGACGAGTTCGTCGTCGTCGGGACGAAAGAACAGCGACCGGTTGGGGTTGTCCCAGCAGATTGCCGCGCAGTCCAAGGTGGGCTTGCGGTAGTTGCTGGCCAACAGGTAGCTGTAGCCAGCCAAAGCCGTGGCGGTGTCGATGCCACCCGTCAGCGCGAAGTTTTCGGGCAACATGGCGATCAGTTCGCGATCGGCCGGGATGGACCAGCCCAACAGCGCGTACGGGAAGTACAACGCGTAGACCGGACTTTCGGCCATCTTCGCGATCACGCGATCGTGACGAGTGCCTTCGACGATCTCCACCATGTCGGCCAGCTTGCCCTTGCGGTAGTTCACGAGTTCGCGGCCCGGAAAATCCAGACAGTACGATCGTGCCGCAGACGCGATGAACGTTTTCTCCAGGTTGGAGCCTAGATTGGTCGACGTGTACTGACCCAGTACGAGCGGCAGGCAGACACCGTTGGCGAGTTTGCGGTACTCGTCTTCCTCGCCCAGTCGCCGCTTGAGCCAACGGGTACGTTCTTCGAACTCTGCCAACGTGCCGAAGTTCATCGAGTGCGGAAACGACTCCTTGATACGGTGGAAGATGGGGTGGAGAGTCGCCTGGATACCGCCAGCCTGGGTGATGTCGATGTCCTCGTTGCCAGGTAGCGTTTCTCCCTTGATTTCGGCCGTCGGGACGAAGAAGCCTTGATCGTTGATATGGAAGTGCGTGTTCATGGATCCTCTTTTTTCAATCTTGGTGTCTTCTGCCCCTAGCCCAGGGGTTGAGGGAAACTCTCGGATTTGAGAAGAATTTTTAGACTACAAAAATAATATAAAAAATCTTCTCAAATCGAGATTATAGCCTCTGGTTTTTTGACTAAATTTAAAAAGAACGATTGGCCATCCTAACATAGAAAAGCCAAATTGTCAATATATTGACACTATGATTGTTAGTGTGTAAAATTTATTTAAATTTAGCAATCATTTTAATTAAATTATCTATGAACAAGGTTCTCATTTTGGGTGCCGGTGGTGTAGCCAAAGTTACTGCCATTAAGTGTGCTCAACAGCCGGAAGTTTTTAATGAAATTATTGTGGCTAGTCGTACGCTGGCAAAATGCGATCGTATTGCTGAGGCCGCTAAAAGATTAACTGGCACGACTATTAAGACCGCGGCCGTGACAGTGACCATGACAGACAAAACCGATTTGGTGCGTTTGCTCCAGGAGCTTCGTCCAAATATTCTTATCAATTTGGTTGATCCATATTTTGATCTGATTGTGATGGAAGCTTGTTTGGAAGCTAAAGTGAATTATGTCGATACCGCGAACTACGAGCCAATCGAAGAAGCTCGTATGCGCTATGATGAGCAATGGGCGATGAGTGATAAATTTAAAGAAGCCGGCTTGATAGCGGTGCTTGGCTGCGGCTTTGATCCGGGCGTGACCCAGGCTATGACCGCTTACGGCGCCAAAAAATATTTCAATGAAATTCACGAATTGCATATCATGGATTGTAATGCCGGTGATCATGGTCATGTTTTTGCCACTAATTTTAGTCCGGAAATAAATATACGCGAAGTTGGTTCTTCGGCTAAGTTTTGGAAAGATGGTCAGTGGGTGGATGTGGGTCCGATTATTAGTCCATTAGCTTCTCGTCCTGATTATCATTTTGCTTTCAACTATCCAGAGATCGGACCAAAAGAAACTTATCTTCTCTATCATGAGGAATTGCAGTCTTTGGTCAAAAATTTTCCAACTTTGAAAGTAGCTACTTTTGGTATGACTTTTGGCGAACAATATCTAGCTCATTTGCGCGTATTGCAAAATGTCGGCATGACTCGTATTGATGAAGTGGATTATAATGGTACAAAAATTGTGCCGATTAAATTGTTAGAAAAATTATTACCAGACCCAGCCTCACTTGCCAAGAATTATACTGGTAAGACAAATATTGGTTGTATTATCAAAGGTTTGGATAAAAATAATCAACCAAAATCTTATTATATCTATAATATCTGCGATCACGCCGAGTGTTATCGCGAAACTGAATCTCAGGGTATTTCCTATACTGCCGGTGTGCCGCCAATGATTGGGGCCAAGATGATTCTCAAAGGAGAATGGCAGGGAACAGGTGTATTCAATGTAGAGCAAATGAATCCAGAGCCATTTATGCAAGCCCTCATGACTGACGGTCTACCTTGGGTGGAAGTATTTGGCGCTGATGTGCCAGAAGTTAAATGGGAATAAAATATTTTATGAAAAATGAATACAAATTTCCAGATTCTTATTTTACTTTTCCTTCGCATGTTACTTTGAATCATTTGCGTGATGTTGTAAAACAAACCGCAAATATTCAAACACCGGCTTATATTATCGACGAAGCAGTGCTCGAAGAGAATTTAAAGATTTTGAAAAAAGTAAAAAATGAAACCGGCTGTAAAATCTTAATTGCCCTAAAGGCATTTTCTTTGCGGGCTACTTTTCCTCTAATTGGCAAATATTTAGATGGTGCCTGTGCCAGCGGAATCTACGAAGCTCGACTGGGTCGCGAAGATTTCAAAAAAGAAGTTCATACCTTTTCGCCAGCTTTTACCGACAAAGATATTAAAGATGTCATAAAATATTCTGACACTGTTATCTTTAATTCTTTTAACCAAGTTCGTAAATACGCGGCGATGGTAAAGAAAGCCGGCAAGCAAGTGGGTTTGCGCATTAATCCAATGTTGTCTAAATCCCCAAAGCTTTTATATAGTCCATGTGTGGCTAAATCTCGTTTGGGTGTGATTGCTGAACAATTTAAAGGTGAAGATCTTTCTCTTATTGATGGTTTTCATTTTCATGCTCTGTGCGAACAAGACGCTGATTCTCTGGAAGAAGTTTTGAAAAAATTTGAAGCTGATTTTGGTAAATATTTACCAAAATTAAAATGGGTCAATATTGGTGGCGGCCATCATGTGACTAGGAAAGATTATAAACTTGACTTGCTTATTCGTTTGATTAAAAATTTAAAATCAAAATATAAAATTCAGGTTTATATGGAACCGGGCGAAGGTGTAGTACTCAATGCTGGTTATTTTGCTACCACTGTCCTGGATATTATTGAAAATAAAGGCCATGTGGCTATCGTGGACGCTTCGGCTGAAACTCATACTCCGGATGTGCTTGGTATGCCTTATCAGCCTTGCATCATCGATGCTGCCAAGGGCCCGGTAAAGAAAAATCTTTATCGTATCGGTGGTCCGTCTTGTTTGGCCGGTGATACTTTTGGAGATTATTCTTTTGATGCTCCTATCCAGCCGGGACAAAAGCTTTTATTTACCGACATGGCTCTCTATACCTTTGTAAAAAATACCACTTTCAATGGTATCCCGTTGCCAAATATCGGTATTCTGGATAAAAAAGGAAAATATAAAGTGGTAAAAACTTTTGGTTATAAAGATTTTGTAAATAAACTATAAGTTGGTTGGACAGAAAATCCTGATTTAATCGGGTTTTTTTGTTTAGTCTTGTTTTTTTAAAAAGAATATGGTTAAATATGGCCATATTAGCCTGGGTGGTGAAATGGTATACACGCGGGTCTTAGAAGCCCGTGCCGTAAGGCGTGGAGGTTCAAGTCCTCTCCCAGGCACAATTTAATTTAACAAAAACCACGAAAACGATTGACAAGATCGTTTTTTTAGTGTATATGTACGCACAGACAACCAACCGCCCAACGGCAAGAAGGCATGCCTTGAATTTCTATTTTGTGCGAATTCTCGAAGATTTCCTCGCGGCTCTCGATCACCTCCTCGATCATGAGTCTTTCGGGAATGTTTCTGAAGATCTCAGGCGGCAAATCGCCGCTGAAGCCAAGGGGCGTGCGACGGACGGAAGGTTCGACGCCATGCATCTGCTCGACATCTTCACGTTCGGCGCTCCTTCGCTGGGCCGCCCTCTCCACATCGAGTTGTTCTATCAGTTTCTCGCTTTCGTTGGTGAGGAATAAAGGAGGTCCGCGTGCGTATTCGTGATCCGCCTTGAAAAAGGTATGCTGGGGTAACTCGGCAGACGGTGCAGTATCTTTGGATCCTCGCTCTCGTCTTGTAGATATAAAAATTGTATTTATAAGATGCGAGCGATCCAAAAAATATAAAACATCCCGATTAAAGTCGGGATGTTTTTAATTCTTTTCTTGCCAATATTTTTATAATCAGCTATTATTTGTATATTAAAATAATTACCAATAACATGAAATTTTTTATCGATACCGCCAATATTGAAGAAATTAAGACCGCCCACGCTTGGGGCTTGGTGGATGGTGTGACTACCAATCCTAGTCTTGTTTCCAAAGAAGGTCGTGATTTCAAACAGGTAGTTCTGGAGATTTGCGATATTGTAGATGGTCCGGTAAGTGCTGAAGTAATATCGCTCGAGGCCGATAAAATGATTGAAGAAGCCAAGGAATTGGCTACTTGGCACAAAAATGTGGTGGTGAAAATTCCTTGTACTCCAGATGGCCTAAGAGCCGTAAAAGAAGTGAAAAAATTGGGTATAAAAACCAATGTTACTTTGGTATTTTCCGCCAATCAGGTGTTGCTAGCGGCCAAGGCAGGGGCTACTTATATTAGTCCGTTTGTTGGCCGCCTCGATGATATTGGTGATGATGGAATGCAAATGATTGCCGACTCGGTAGCTATAATTAAAAATTATAATTTTGCTTCGCAGATTTTGGTAGCTTCTATCCGTAGTCCGCTCACTGTACAAAAGGCGGCTGTGGCTGGCGCGCAGGTGGCTACTATTCCTTTTAAAGTTTTACAGCAATTGTTTAAACATCCTCTGACCGATATTGGTATTAAAACCTTTTTGGATGATTGGGCAAAATTGAAGAAATAATTGAACCAGATGAATAAAAATTCCGCAAAATTTTTTGCCGCTGAAATCGGTGCTTCTATACCTACCCTTGATTTGCACGGGTTTTATCCTAGTGACGCCTTGGAAAAATTGGATATTTTTATTTATCAATGTGTAGAAAAAAATGCTGGTAGTGCTCGGGTGATATATGGCGGAGGAACTGGTCGTTTGCGTGAAGCGGTGCTGGGCAGTTTTAAAAAATATAAAGTAGTGGTGGATTATAAAGACGAAGGCGGTAGTTGTATAATATTATTTTAATAAATATGCCTGAGAAAAATATGGGTGGACCTGTTGGTGGACGATACCCAAGGCTAGAAAGCGTTTTTAGAAAAACTAGAGAAGAGGCTAATGCCGATGATCTTTTTGGTAAGATTGGGCAAGGGGAGGAAGTGCCGCCCGGCTTGGTTCTCAAAGCGCTCTCTAAGCGTTTGGACGAAGAAGCGAAAGAAGTTCTGCGTGGGTATGTAAAAACCAAAAATTTAATAGCCATAAGGAATATAGTTAAAAAAATTGGTCAAACTTTTCCGGAGTACACGGCTTTTTGTGAAGTGGTAAATGAAAAAATTTTTAATGATGGGGATAATATGGATTGGGCAGCAGTGGATAAAGATCTAAGTATGTAGTAGAAAATTCAAAAAAACCTCTAAAATAGCCCAAAAACGACTATTTTTTCCCCCGCATTTTTTCCACAGTATAGGCTCTTGACAGCCTGATGATCATCCTGTATAATCGCAATTACGTTTGAATCTCCTGATTTATTCAGGACCACGTCCAAAAGATAATGGTTGAAAGCGTACCCTTGGACCTCTGGGTTATACCGACATTTAGCCGGTAACCAAAAATTTAAAGACAATGTCTACATTGCAGTTAAATTCTTACTCAGAATATCCAAGTGGTTCTAAATACAGATCTTAATCTGATATTTTAGAGGGCCACTTGCAAGAGTGGCTCTTTTATTTTCTACACACTTTTTACTCTCAGATGATTGCGTTGAAAACCTTCAAAACAATCATCTGGTTGTAACGGAAAGAACTTTGACAACTTAATAGGTAAATCAACGCAAAAATAGGGTAGGAAACATTAAAATGTTTACCAATATATAAGATACCGCAAAGCACAATTAAGTGTTTTTGCCGTACGCAATTTCAACAAGTGCACATGGTGGATGCCTTGACACTAAAAGACGAAGAAGGACGTTGCAGGGTGCGAAAAGTTCCGGAGAGGTCCCAAGCAACCATTGACCCGGAAATGTCCGAATGGGGAAACCCTCGTGCTGATGAAGCACGAATCATACACTGAATACATAGGTGTATGAAGTAAACCTGGTGAAGTGAAACATCTCAGTAACCAGAGGAAAAGAAATCGAAGAGATTCCCTTAGTAGTGGCGAGCGAAAAGGGAAGAGTCTAAACTTTATAAATGTTGCTGTAGTGATTGGTTGGTCTTCGGATTAACTTTGAACTGTAGTTTAAAGAGATAGGTCGTTGTTTATAGAGTGTTGTAAGTCGTTAACGCTAATTTCCTACAAAATTAGGCGTTCAAATTGTTTAATAGCAGAATGTCTCTGGAAAGAGCAACCAAAGCAGGTGATAGTCCTTTACGCGAAATTAAACAGTTTAACGTGGTTAGCGCACTTGAGTAGGGCGGGACTCGTGAAATTCCGTCTGAATTTGGGCCGACTATGGTCTAAGACTAAATACTTTTAGTGATCGATAGTGAATTAGTACCATGAGGGAAAGGTGAAAAGTAGCCCGGAGAGGGCAATGAAATAGTATCTGAAACCGTGTGCTTACAAAGAGCCGGAGCCCGCAAGGGTGACGGTGTTCCTATTGAAGAATGAGCCTGCGAGTGTGCTGTATGTCGTCGCTTAAGGACCTATGGTCCGAAGGCATAGCGAAAGCGAGTCTGAAAGGGCGAAATAAAGATGGCATGCACATAACCCGAAACCGGGTGGTCAACCCATGACCAGGTTGAACCTTGTAGAAATACAAGGGGAGGACCGAACTCACGAGCCGTGCAACACTCGGAGATGAGTTGTGGGTAGTAGAGAAATTCTAATCGAACTCGGTGATAGCTGGTTTTCCTCGAAATAGCTCTAGGGCTAGCCTTGCGCGTTCCTAATGCTGGTAGAGCACTGGATGAGAATTGGGTCCTTCGGGATACCGTTTTCAATCAAACTCCGAATGGCATTGGTCACTAGCGCAGGAGTCAGACGGTGACGGCGAAGCGCCATCGTCAAAAGGGGAACAGCCCAGATCGCAAGTTAAGGTCCCTAAATCTATGTTAAGTGTAAAAGGTGGTGATAATTCTTTTACAACCAGGATGTTGGCTTAGAAGCAGCCATCATTTAAAGATAGCGTAACAGCTCACTGGTCAAGAGTTTTCGCGCCGAAAATGTACCGGGGCTCAAACATAGTACCGAAGCTGCGAAATGTAGTGTTTCTTCGGAAACATTACTTTGGTAGAGGAACGTTCTTAACGCACTGAAGCTCCAGACGCGAGTCAGAGTGGAGTGTTAAGAAGCGAGAATGCAGGCATAAGTAGCAAAAATCAAGGTGAGAATCCTTGACGCTGAAAATCCAAGGTTTCCTGGGCAACGAGAATCGTCCCAGGGTTAGTCGATCCTAAGGCCAGGCCGAAAGGCGTAACCGATGGAAGAGCTGGTTAATATTCCAGCACTGCGTGTGGTTTGGTTTATAGTGCGCATTTTTGAAGCAGCAGCGTGACAAGAATTGTACGCGGCGCAAGCCAAAGACGAAGCCTTCGGGTGGAGTCAATTACTGTGGAGGAAGTGCCCAGAAAAGCTATAAATCGTTAAGCCATAAGCAATCGTACCGGAAACCGACACAGGTGGATAGGTCGAGAAGACCAAGGCGAACGAGAGAACCTTCGTTAAGGAACTCTGCAATACAACGGCCGTAACTTAGGGATAAGGCCTGCCCCTCGAAAGAGGGGTTACAACAAAAGACCCACTGCGACTGTTTACCAAAAACACAGCTCCCTGCAAAAGCGTAAGCTAAAGTATAGGGGGTGATGCCTGGCCAGTGTCAGAATGTTAAGAGGAGAAGTGCAAGCTTTGAATCGAAGCACTGATGAACGCCGGCGGTAACTATAACCGTCCTAAGGTAGTGAATTCAAGTAATTGAGTCCACTAGGATTGGGACGAATTATAGAAAAAAAGTAAACAGTGCAAAATGATCACATGCAGATGATCGAAACATCAAAAGCCATAAAAAGCTGCCTTGCTCACAGTAATGTGAGAGATAATCCGTTCATAGCCATATGCTGGGAAGCTCAGTAATGAGTAATCAGCAGGGAAGATCAGCGCAAGCTGAAACCCTCAGAGACTAAATGCTATGCTCCATTGAAAAATGGATGAAGATAGAGTCCATCGTGTAAAGGAATCGAAGAGCGAAATTCCTTGTCGGGTGAGTTCCGACCTGCACGAATGGCATAACGATGGTGGGACTGTCTCAACGAAGGACTCGGTGAAATTGCAAGGGAGGTGAAGATGCCTCCTACCCGTAACTAGACGAAAAGACCCCGTGAAGCTTTACTACAACTTGTTATTGATATAAGGATATTTATGTTCAGCGTAGGTGGGACCCGCAAGGGGCCAATGAGACACCACCCTTAAATATTTTTATGTCTAATTTTCTCCCATGAATCTGGGATAGAAGACAGTGACTGGTGGGTAGTTTAACTGGGGCGGTTGCCTCCTAAAATGTAACGGAGGCGTTTACAAAGGTCAGCTTAGCTCGGATGGAAATCGAGCTGGACGCGCAAACGCAAAAGCTGGCTTTACTGCAAGGACTACGATCCGAGCAGTTACGAAAGTAGAAGTTAGTGAACCGACTACTCTTCATAGGAAGGTAGAAGATCAACGGATAAAAGCTACTCCGGGGATAACAGGCTGATCGCGCCCAATAGTCCACATAGACGGCGCGGTTTGGCACCTCGATGTCGGCTCATCGCATCCTGGGGCTGGAGAAGGTCCCAAGGGTTTGGCTGTTCGCCAATTAAAGCGGTACGCGAGCTGGGTTCAGAACGTCGTGAGACAGTTCGGTCTCCTATCTGTTACGGGCGTTGAATATTGAGAAGGCCCACTCCTAGTACGAGAGGACCGGAGCGGACGAACCTCTAGTGTGCCAGTTGTCCTTTCAAGGGCATCGCTGGGTAGCTATGTTCGGTGCGGATAAACGCTGAAAGCATATAAGCGTGAAGCCGTCTTCAAGATTAATATTCGTTATAGACCCCTTATAGATTATGAGGTTGATAGGTCCTACGTGTAAGTGTGGTAACACATTGAGCGGAGGGATACTAATCGGTCGAGCGTATGGCGGAAGCACTGAGTTGTGCTTAAACGAATGCAAAGATATCAATATACTCTCAATATAACGCGCATGGTTTACCTATTAAGTTCAAGTTTGAACAATTAAAGAGTCAGTGTCTTGGTGACACAAGCGATGAGGTCACACCTGTTCCCATCCCGAACACAGCAGTTAAGCTCATCTGCGCCGATGATAGCCGCAAGGCAAAAGTAGGCCGTCGCCAGGACAATGACTCTTTTTTTATTTCTTCAAAATAAAAACTAAAAACAAGCCAAATATTTCCCCACTCACTCACTATGAAAATATTCGGATAATTTGAAACTCTCTGAACCTCTGGCCCTGAACTCGCCTGAGGGCTCAAACAGCAGGGCCAGCCACGGCCCAGAGACTCTCAAATTATTTCCGAATATTTTCAGCGTTCGTTCGGGGGAAATATTTGGCTTGTTTTTAGTTTTTAGAAGTGGTAAAATATGGCCATTATTGTATATGAATTTACCTCTTACTTTATCTCAATTTTTAATAAAAGAGCTTATAAATCACCCTGAGCGTGATGGTTTAGTGGCTATTCTTTCTGATTTATCTACTATCGGCAAGATTATTTCGGCCCATACCAACAAAGCCGGTTTGGTAGGGATGATTGGTGCGGCTGAAAAGATAAATGTGCAGGGAGAAGAAGTAAAAAAGCTGGATATTTTTTGTAATGAACTTTGTAAGGATTATTTGCGCCAAACTGGAAATTTTGCGGCGATGGCCAGTGAAGAAGAAGACGAAGTAGTAGATATGGGCGAGTTTGGCAAAGATGCTAAATTTATTATTGCCTTTGATCCTCTAGATGGTTCACATAATGTGGAAGTGAATTTACCGATTGGCACAATTTTTTCTGTACAGCGTCGTTTGGCTGAATTTGATCGTAGTGACGAACGTCAATTTTTACAGCCGGGAAAGAATCAGGTTTTAGCCGGTTATATTTTATACAGTTCCAGTACGGTTTTAATATTTAGTTGGGGCGATGGTGTCTATGAGTTTACTTTGGATCAATCGCTGGGAGAATTTTTATTGACCCGTGAAAAAATGATGATACCAGATAAATGTGATACATATAGTTTTAATGAAGGCAGTTTAAAGTATCTGTGTGCTGGTGATCAAAAATTTGTAAACTTTTTACGAGATGATTTGAAATGTTCTCTGCGTTATGTGGCTGCGATGGTCGGTGATGTACACCGCAATCTTATAACAGGCGGCATCTTTATGTATCCGGCTTTAGACAAAAAAGGAACTGGTGAATTTAAACCAAAACTTCGGTTGAATTATGAGGCCAAGCCGATGGCTTATATAGTGGAACAAGCCGGCGGATTATCTACCGATGGAGAAAAGAGTTTACTTGAAGTGGTGGGAGAAAAATTACATGAACGCGTACCGGTATTTTTGGGAAATAAAAATATTATTCAAAATTTTTTAAATAATTAATTATATGGAACAATCTTTGCAAGCAATTGCCAAGGCAATGGTCGCGGACGGCAAAGGGCTTTTGGCGGCAGATGAAAGTAGTGGAAGTATTAAAAAGAAATTTGATAAATTAGGTATTGAAGATTCGGCCGAAAATCATCGCCGTTATCGTGAAATGTTGTTTACTGCCCCAGGCATGGAGCAATATATTAGTGGTGTGATTTTATTTGATGAAACTATTCGTCAGTCCACTTCGCAGGGTGTTTCACTTGCCTCGTACTTGTCTTCCAAAGGTGTAATTCCTGGTATTAAGGTAGATATCGGACTTAAAGATATGGAAGGCCGTCCAGGCGAGCAAGTAGCCAAATGGGATGAAAATCTCGATTCAAGATTGAAAGAATACTATGAGATGGGTGCTCGTTTTGCCAAATGGCGTGCTGTCATTAATATTGGTGAAAATATTCCAAGCGATGAATGTATTTTGGAGAATTGTAAAACTCTTACCCAATATGCTGTTTTGTGTCAGGCAAATAAAATTGTGCCGATCGTAGAGCCGGAAGTTTTGATGGATGGTACCCATACTATAGACAGGTGCTATGAAGTAACTCACAAGACCCTCACTACTTTATTTGCGGAATTGAAGAAAGTCAATGTTGATCTTGGTGGTTTGATATTAAAACCAAATATGACAATATATAGCTTGGAAGGAGAAAAAGTTTCAGCCGATGAAGTGGCTCAAAAAACTTTGAAATGTTTTAGCGAGACTGTTCCAGCTCAAGTACCTGGTATTGTATTTTTGTCTGGCGGTCAAAGTGAAATGGAATCTTGTGTAAATCTAAGCGCTATTAGTAAATTGGCCAAAGAAAAAAACTCGCCCTGGAAGTTAACTTTTTCTTACGGACGCGCTTTGCAAAATAGTGCTATAAAAAATTGGTTGGGTAAGGAAGAGAATACAAAATTTTCTCAAGAGATTTTTGCGCATCGCGCTAAATTAGCTTCGGCGGCCGCTTTAGGAAATTATAGTTCTGAAATGGAATAAATTATGACCATGAATCCAATCGCTCAAGAATATTACAACAAAAGTGAGGGAATAATTAATCTATCATGGCAAGATGTGGAGGAAGATGTTTTGACAATCATTGCCAAAATGAAGCAAGAAAATTTTGAACCGGATATTATTGTTTCTATCGCTCGCTCCGGTCTTATTCCGGCTTCGATGATTGCCTATACTTTGGGCAACAAACAATTGTATGTTATCAAGGTGGATTTTTCTATTGTTCAAAAAGATGGCAAGGACCAGGAGCTCCGCGACCGACCAATTATTTCTCAGGAACTCACCAAAGATGTCAGTGGTTTGAAAGTATTGGTGGTAGATGAAATGGCTGTGTCTGGATCCACCTTAAAGTTGGTAAAGGCTTACATGGATATTAAAAATCCAGCTGAAGTGAAATATTGTGTGCTTTATAAACAGCCCTGGGCTGGATTTAGCCCGGATTACTTCGGACGAGAGATTGTGGAGTGGCCAATTTATCCTTGGAAAGAGCTTAGAAATAATATTCTGGACCCTCGTGCCAAAGTAAAAATCGCTTAAGTAAGCCATTTTTTAGCTAAAATTTAAGTTATCCACAAAAACTGTCGAATAAATTTTGACAGTTTTTGTTTTTATATAGTATAATAAATTTGGCTAATATAAAAGAAATATGGACTTAAGCATCTTTAAAAAACTTGGTTTTTCCGATAAAAATTCCAAAATTTATTTGACACTTGTTGGGCTTGGCCCAACGTCTGTTCGTATTTTGGCCAAAAAAACTAGTTTAAATCGCGGTACCGTATATGACGGTTTGAAGTGGCTCAAGGAAATAGGTCTTATAAATTATTATGAAAAGGAATCAAAGCAATTTTTCGTTGCCGAAGATCCTGAAAAACTCCAAGTGTTAGTCCAAAATCAGAGTGATGAGTTGCAAGAGGTAGGCAGAAAGATGAAGGATGTTGTAAAGGAGCTCAAGTCGGTTCACGATGAAGGCGGTCAGCGTCCGGTAGCGCGCTATTATGAAAAAGGAGAAATTAAGAAAATTTTGGAGCAAGTTTTGGAAGTGTGTGAAAAAAATGCCGAACGATCTTATCGGGTTTATTCTGATGTTGGTATCCGCGAGTATTTGTATGATGGCTTTGAGTCGTTTTCCGACGCGCGTATTGCCAAAGGTATTACGGTAAAAGCGATCGCCATTGGCGGCGGCGGTGAATTGCGTGGGCTCGATGAGCGTAAATGGCTCCAAATAAAAAAAGATTCACCGACATATATTATCATCTATCCTGGCCACACCGCTTATATTTCTTTGAATAATCAAGGTGATTTGATTGGGGTAGTGATAGAAAATGATGGTGTGCACCAAACGCAGAGAGGAATTTTTGACGCACTGTGGGATAAATTAGATTAGTATGTTTATTATTGATTTTGACGACACTCTTTTTGATACTCAGGCTTTCAAATTAGCCCGCCTTGAAGCTTTAAAAAGTATTGGCGTTGGTGAGGAATTATTTTGGCAAACTTACAAACAGGCTTATAGCGATAGTAATGGTAAATTTACTTATAATGATCGTCGCCATGCCCAATTTTTGGCATTAGCCGAATTTGATGAAGATAAAGTTTTTGAAAAATTAGCTCAGGTTTCAGACAATCTTCAAAAATTTTTATTTGTTGATGCCGTGGATTTTTTAGAGTCATTAAAGAAATATGGTCAATCGATGATTTTATTAAGTTTGGGTGATCCGTATTTTCAGGAGCTTAAATTAGGCGGTGCCAAGATTCGTGATTATTTTACCCATGTTTTCATGGCTGATGAATCTAAAGAAAAAATATTGGAAGAAATTTTAAATTTTGAAAGAGCGGATAAAATTTGGTTAATAAATGATAAAGTAGAAGAGACTAAATTGTTGGTGAACAAATTTCCAGTAATAAAACCGATTTTGAAAGTTTCGTCATCAATTAATTTTGATGATTATATAAATAGCGGTCTGTCATATTTCAAAACATTAAGTGAGATAAAAGATTATGTCAGTCAATCTATCTAAAATAGCAGCGGTAATAATGTCTGCCGGCAAAGGCACCCGCCTGAACTGTACGGACAAACCCAAAGTGATGTTGGAAATTGGTGGTAAACCTATTGTTTCTTATGCAGTTTCCACTTTGCAAAAATTAGGTTTTAAAAAGGAGCAAATTTGTTTGGTAGTGGGTTTTAAAAAGGAGCAGGTCGAGGATTATTTCAAAGATGCTGTGTTGTATGGTTTGCAAGAAGAACAGCTTGGTACGGCGCACGCGGCGTATGTAGGAATGAAAAATTTGCCGCTTGGTATTGAGCAGGTATTGGTAATGGGAGGAGATGATGGAGCTTTTTATACCGACGCGACTTTGGAAAAATTGATAGATGAACATTTGAAAAATAATTGTACAGTGACTCTGCTTAGCGCCACCATATCCGATCCGGCTAGTTTTGGTCGGGTAGTCAGAAGCGAAGAGGGGATAAAAGTATTGGAAAAAGAATATCTCACCGACGAACAAAAAAATATTAATGAGGTCAGTACTGGTACCTATGTTTTTGATAGAACCTGGTATGAAAATATGTTTCCGCATATGCCTAAACAGACAAAGCTGGGAGAATATGGAATGAACCTTTCGCTAGTAATGGCTCAGGAAGCAAATAAAAAAGTTCAAGTTATAAAATTGGCCGATAGTGATGAATGGCATGGAATAAATACTTTAGAAGAATTGGAATTGGCGAATAAATTAAAACAAAATAATTAATTTTAAAATCATATGTGCGGAATTGTTGGATATATTGGAAAAAAACAAGCGTTACCAATCCTAATAAACGGGTTGCGCCGTTTGGAATATCGCGGCTATGATAGTGCCGGCGTGGCTATTTCAGAGGAAGGGCAAATTAAAAAAACTAAAGCAGTCGGCAAAATAGACAGTCTGGCTCTAAAAGTAAAATCTGCCGATTTAGTCGGGCATGTTGGTATTGCCCACACCAGATGGGCTACTCACGGCGGTGTCACCGAAGACAATGCTCATCCTCATAGCGGCTGTGAAGATGATTTTGTAATTTGTCACAATGGCATTATTGAAAATTACCGAGAATTAAAAGAAAAATTTTTATCCGGCCATACTATCAAATCTCAGACTGATACGGAAATCTTGGCGCATCTCATAGAAGTATTTTATGAAGGTGATCTTTTGGCCGCTGTGCAAAAAGCTTTGGCGGAAGTGCGTGGTACCTATGGATTGGTAGCTATGCACGCTTCTGAGCCAAACAAAATTATCGCCGCTCGTTTGGGTAGTCCTTTGGTGGTGGGCGTGGGAGATGGGGAATATTATATTGCCTCAGATACTTCGCCAATGTTGGCGCATACCAAAAATGTGGTATTTTTGGACGATGGCGAAGTAGCCGAAATTACTTTGAACTCCTTGAAAATTTTTAATGTTGAACATAAAAAAATAAATAAGCACGTAGAAAAAATTGAATGGAATGAAGCGCAGGCTCAGAAACAAGGCTTTGATCATTTCATGCTGAAAGAAATTTTTGATCAGCCGACAGTGGTGAAAGATGCCTTTCGTGGCCGCTATAGCCTGGAAGACGGTACGGCGCATCTGGGCGGTTTGAATATGACTGATGAACAGATGCATCAGGTGAAGCGTGTGGTGATGTTGTCGTGCGGTACAGCCTACTATGCCGGCTTGGTAGGTAAATATGCTTTTGAGCGTTTGGCTGGTTTACCTACGGAAGCGGATGTGGCTAGTGAATTTCGTTATCGTGATCCGATTATTGATGAACACACTTTGGTGTTTGCTATTTCTCAGTCCGGTGAAACTGCCGATACTATCGCGGCGTTGCGTGAAGCCAAACGTAAAGGCGCTTTTGTGCGCGGTATTGTAAATGTGGTGGGATCCACGATTGCTCGTGAAACTGAGGGTGGTACTTATATTCATGCTGGACCAGAGTTGGCGGTCGCCTCTACCAAAGCTTATACGAATATGGTGGCGGTTTTAATTTTATATGCTTTGCAGTTTGGTCGCCTGAATCGTGTGAGTGTGGCCACTGGTGAAAGATTATTACACGCACTTTTGGAGATTCCGGAAAAGATGAAATTGGTTTTGGCCCAAAGTAATAAGATAAAAGCGATCGCACAAAAATATAAAGATTATACGGATTGTATCTTTTTGGGACGCGGTATAAATTATCCGGTGGCTTTGGAAGGCGCTCTCAAGCTCAAAGAGATTTCCTATATTCATGCCGAAGGTTATCCGGGCGGTGAGATGAAGCATGGTCCAATCGCGCTTTTGGCGGACAATTTTCCAATCATCGCGATTGCTACCAAAAATCAACTATACGAAAAAATGATTAGCAATATCCAAGAAGCCAAGGCTCGCAAAGCACCGGTAATTTTGATTGCCACTGAGGGTGATGTGGAAGCCAAGGAAATAGCTGACGATGTGATATATGTACCACAAACTATGGAGCTACTCGAGCCGCTCGTGAATACTTTGGCTCTGCAACTTTTTTCGTACCACACCGCAGTGTTGCTCGGCAAAGATGTGGATAGACCAAGAAATTTGGCCAAGAGTGTAACAGTAGAATGATTATGAAAAGATTCAAAGCGGTAATTTTTGATATGGATGGAGTGCTCATTGACAGTGAGCAATATTGGGGCGCTGCTGAAGAAGGATTTTTAAAAAAATATAATATGGCGACCACTCCAGAAATGACCATATTATTTACGGGCAGGAGTGAAATTCAAAATGTTTCTTGGTTAAAAGAAAAATTTAATTTGCCGGGAACAGTGGAAGAGTTGATAATAGAAAGACGAAGTTTTACGGATAAAATTTATAAGGACAGTATCAAACCACTGCCGCTGGTAGAAAATTTATTATCCAAAATTAGTGTGATCTATCCACAGGCAATTGCGTCGGGTGCACGCCATGAATTAATAAATGAAGTGGTGGATAAATTTAATTGGAGAAACTATTTTAAACAATTAATATCCAGCGACGATGTGGGTCATATTGGTAAGCCCGATCCATTTATTTATTTGCATGCCGCCAAAACGCTCGGTGTTAGTCCGGAAGATTGTTTGGTATTTGAAGATGCTCAAAATGGTGTGGTGTCGGCCAAGAAAGCCGGTATGAGCTGTATTGCTTTGGTGAACCAACAGTGGACACGCGGCGATTATTCATTGGCTGATCTACAAATTGATTCTTTCGGGGATGAGAGAATAAATAAATTTTTATTTTAATATGAATAAAAAGAAAGTTGTAGTTTTGGGAGGGGGAAATGGTAGTGCGGTATCACTGGTGGCATTGAAACAAAATGTCGATAAATTTGATATTGTCGGTATTGTGGCGATGAGCGATTCCGGTGGATCTTCCGGCCGACTACGAAAAGAATTGGGAGTCTTACCACCCGGAGATATTATGCGCGCGGTTTTAGCCTTATCCAAATATGATTATCCATTGCTGAAGAAAATTTTTTATTCCAATCGTTTTGAAAGTAAGGATAAGCTAGATAAACATAATCTAGGTAATATATTTTTTACCCTGGCTACGCGATATAGCGGAGAATTGATGTCGGCGGTGCGAGCCCTTGGACAGAGTGTGGAAGTGCAAGGTAAGGTATTTCCAGCTACCCTACATAGTAGTGATTTAGTAGCAGAGCTGAGCAATGGACAAAAAGTTTTTAGTGAAGCAAAAATTGATAGTCCTGAGTACGATCGTAGTTTGAGAATAAAAAAAGTATTTTTAGAGCCGGAAGTTTCGGCCTATAGTGAATCCTTGAAAGTTATCAAATCAGCGGATTATATTATTCTTAGTCCCGGCAGTCTCTATACCAGCGTGGTGGCAACTTTATTGCCAGTAGGCATACAAGTTGCTATAAAAAATAACAAAGCTAAAATAATTTTTGTTACGGGTAATGCTTATCGCACCGATAGTGAAACTGGTCCGGAAGATGTGGCCGGCGCGGTGAGGGAGCTTCAGCGGTATTTGCCACGCAAGATTGATACAGTGTTGTATAATAATCATAAGTTAACTGCGGCAGAAAATAAAAGATATAAAGAAAAAAAATGGGGTTTGTTACTAGACAATACCAAAGAATTGAAAGATTATAAGGTAATAAGTTTTGATTATGAGCGTGATGGTGGAGGATTGTGCTCAATAAAATTAGGAAAGAAATTAAAAGAAGTTTTAAAGTAATAGAGATTGTCATCCCGAGCGTAGCGAGGGATCTTATCACGATAATATGAATATTAAAAAAACTGAAAAACAAACTTTGGGAATAAAAATATCAGTAGAGGAAAACGGTGTGGAGCTTGGACGAGCTTGGCTGTATTTGGTATATAACGACCTGCATCAAGAGCCGTACGGATTGCTCGAAGATGTATTTGTGAATGAAACGGCACGCGGACAAGGATTTGGAAATGATCTTTTAAAATCCGCTATAGAAGAAGCAAAAAAAAGAGGGTGTTATAAATTAATTGGTACTAGTCGGAAAAGCAGAGAAAATGTGCATGTGTGGTATAAAAAATTAGGGTTTGAAGATTATGGATTGGAATTTAGAATGGATCTTTAAAAATAAAAAACCCTCAATTATGCGAGGGGGCGATAGGTGGGAGTGTCCGGCCGGCGCGCAATGAATGCGACGCCGGCCGGTTCCCGGAGGCCACTTGCGATCACGACGTGTGATCAGCGATTCCTTTCATGATGTCGCGGGCGGTCTGGGCGGTCACGACCGGCCGGACGTTGGCAGCCACGAAGCGGAACTCGTCTGAGCGGCCCAGTTCGGTACCGTCATTGGCCAGAGCGACCCAGACAAACCAGGGAGCCTCGTACTCGACGCGGCTGACCACGCGTTGGAAGGTGGAGAGCTCGCTCTGGCTGATGAAGCGAACGATCAGCCGGGCCAGCTCGGTGACTTGGCTGTCGGAGAAGGAGATGGGCTGGGACATGGGGCACCTCACGGGATAAGCGGTTGAAGCTACAGAACACTCCTCTGATTTTTTAAGAAAGCAAAGGTGTGTCCTATAACTCAACACAATGAAAAGAACAAAAAAATCCGTTATCTAAATAAAGAAAGATAACAGACTACAAGCAAACTGTTTCCGTTTAAAACGGACAAATCTTTCCCTAAATAGGGTCGGAATTAGCACCCCGGTTTAGGGGGTTGCTGGGTGGTCATCGGGCCGAATCCCTCGCACCGCTCTAGATAAATTTTCCAACTAATATTATACTATCATAAATCATTTAAAAATGTCAATCTACTCTATGTCCATGCAAACTTTATCAATATTATCTACTTTGCCTAGCGCCGACTACGAATTGCTCGATAGCGGTGATGGGGAAAAATTGGAACGCTATGGAAAAGTGGTTTTTCGTCGCCCAGATCCTCAAGCGCTCTGGAAGAAAAATTTGTCACTTAATAAAGATTGGGGAAATGCCCACGCTGTGTTTATTCGTGATGGCCGCGCTGCGGATTGGGATATCCGTCCTGGTACTCCAGAAAAATGGACCATAAATTTTGGCGGATTGAAATTTAATATTCGTCCAACGGCTTTCAAGCACACTGGGCTTTTTCCAGAGCAAGAAGGCAATTGGAATTGGATGCGCGAAGTAATTAAAAAGCGTTTGCCGAAACAACCAGAAATTCATGTTTTGAATTTGTTTGGATATACTGGTGGTGCTAGTCTGGCTTGCGCGCAAGCGGGAGCGCAGGTGTGTCATGTAGATGGATCCAAAGTGGCAATTGGTTGGGCACGCGACAATGCGGAATTGTCTGGATTAAAAGAAAAACCAATTCGTTGGATTTTGGATGACGCTGTCGAATTTGTAAAACGCGAAGTAAAGCGCGGTAAAAAATACGATGGTATTCTGATGGATCCACCGGCTTTTGGACATGGGCCAAACGGTGAAATGTGGAAAGTAGAAAAAGATTTTGTGGGACTGGTGGATATGTGCAGTGAGATTTTATCTGACACTCCATTGTTTTTTCTTATCAATGGTTATGCTGCCGGATACTCCGCAATCGCCTATGAAAATAATTTGCAGATGTTATTAAAAAAATACGGCGGTCAGACAGAAAAAGGGGAATTAACCTTGCAAGAAAGTAAAAGTGGTCGTTTGTTGCCATGTGGTATTTTTGCTAGATGGAGTAGTAAATAATTTGAATCAATTTTTGATATGAATCTCTACGAATTTGAAGGAAAAAATATTTTTACAAAATTTGGTGTCGAAACACCGAAGTCGGTTTTGCTGCGTCGCGAAGATGGTGTTGTGAGTGCCTATGAACAATTTGGCCTAAAAGATGTCGTGCTCAAAGCCCAAGTGTTATCCGGTAAACGCGGCAAAAATAATGGTATTTTATTTGCTTCTACAGCTGACGAAGCAAAAGCGGCAGCAGAGAAGATTTTTTCTTCCAATCTAAACGGCCAATATGTGGCCGCGGTTTTTATGGAAGAAAAATTGAACATTGCCGAAGAACATTATTTGTCTATCACTTATGATACAAACAGAAAACAACCGCTTTTGATCTATAGTGAAAGTGGTGGTATGGATATCGAAGAAGTAGAGCACAACGAAATCAATAAACATTATTTGGATATCCGCCAAGAAAAAACCGGTTTGTCGGTGCCTTATGCCGATGAGCTGTGGCGGTGTTTTTTGCAGACCGACGCGCGTGTAGTGGAAATAAATCCGTTGGTAAAAACTGACGACGGTCGTTGGGTGGCGGCTGATTCTAAGATCGCGATCGATGAAGATGCTTTTTATCGTCACAAAGATTGGGAATTTGAACCACGCACCATGCTTGGTCGTTTGCCTACCGATAGAGAATTGCAGGTAAAAAAAATTGATGAAGGTGAAAACTATTATCGTGGTACGGCTGGAAAATATATTGAGATGGAAGGTGATGTGGCGGTATTGTTTTCGGGTGGTGGGGCTAGTATCGCCAATATGGATGAGTTAATTAAAGCTGGTTTGAAACCAGCAAACTATACCGAATACTCTGGTAATCCACCGCGCGAAAAAGTGGCCCAGCTTGCTAAAATTGTTTTATCCAAGCCAGGTTTAAAAGGTTTGTGGATTGCCGGTGGGGTAGCCAATTTTACGGATATCGCCGCTACTTTTCAGGGAATTATTGACGCGCTCGATGAAGTAAAGCCGTCTTATCCAATAGTAATCCGCCGCGCCGGACCAAATGAAGCTGAAGGGAAAAGATTGATGCAAGAATGTGCAGAGCGCAATAATTTGAATATGAAAATTTTTGGTAAAGAAATCGCCATGGGTGAAACTGCCAAAGTTTTGGCAGAAATGATTTTAAAATAATATGAGTATCCTAATAGATAAAAATACCAAAGTGTTGGTGCAGGGCATCACTGGCAAAGAAGGTCAGAAAGCGGCCACGGCGATGCGCGAATATGGTACCCAAGTGGTAGCCGGTGTGCGCCCAGGCAAAGGTGGAGAAGTGGTGGAAGGTGTACCGGTTTTTAATTCGGTGGCCGAAGCTAAGGTCGCATTTCCGGATATTTCTACCACCACAATCTATGTCCCGCCGTTTGCGGCCAAAGAAGCAATTCTCGAAGCAATTCAAAATGATATAGCGATAATTAATACCATTGTAGAGCGTATTCCAATTCAGGACACTGCCTATTGTTTGGCTGCTGCCAAAGAAAAAAATATTCGCATTATTGGTCCGAGCTCTCTGGGGTATATTAGCCCAGGACAAGCGCGTGTGGGTGTGGTGGGTGGTCCAAAAGCTTTGGCTGACCAAGTGTTTCAGCCCGGCAGTATTGGTGTAATTTCTCGTTCGGGTGGTATGACCAATGAGCTGTCTTGGCAAATTCGTCGCGCCGGACTTGGTCAGAGTAGTGCGGTACATGTGGGAGGTGACCTACTTATGGGTACTACCTATACCGATCTATTAAAATTATTTGAAAAAGATGAACAGACCAAAGCCGTAGTAATTTTTGGTGAACATGGTGGAGGATATGAATTTGAAATAGTGGATTTGATAAATAAAAAAGAATTTACTAAGCCGCTCGCTGTATATATTGGTGGGAAATTTGCCAATCTATTTCCCGAGGGTATGAATATTGGCCACGCTGGTGCAATTGTTGGTAGAGGACAGAGTGCGGCGGAAAAAGAAGCGGCTTTGAAATCTGTGGGTGTGCTAATTGCGGATACTTATGAAGATTTAGTTTCTAAAATTCAGCCGTTTGCATAGCGGACGCCTCATAGATATGAATTTTCTTGCTCGAAAACTTGTAGCGAATCGATCTTCCTGCAAATGGTTAGATTGTTTCTCGCTACTTCAAACAGTTCTCGCGGCGAAAATTAATATCTAATCGGCTTTAATACTTAATATAAAAAATATGAAATGGGAAACCGCAATTACAAATATAAATGATGGACAAGAAATTATTCGAGGTAAAAAATTAGCTGGTTTAATTAAAGCCAATACTTTTACCGAAACTATATTTTTAATTTGGCAGGGCAGAATGCCAAAACCGGCAGAAATAAAAATGTTGGATGCTTTGTTGGTATCGGCTATAGACCACGGCACGGGCACAGCCTCGGCAATGACGGCTCGAATCGTATCTTCCGCCAAAAATAGTCTGCACACCTCGCTAGCGGCCGGTATATTGGCAATGGGAGAGCGTCACGGTAGTGCTATTGAATCAGCAGCAAAATTTTTTGTGGAAAATAAAGATAATAAAAATTTGGCACAGACAATAAAAGAATTAAAAGATAAAAAAGTGCGTTTGGCTGGTTTTGGTCATGCGGTTTTGGTCAAAGATGAGCGCAGTACCGAACTTTTAAAAATGGCTAAAAAATTAGGATTTTATAAAGAGTGCTGTAAAGTGGCTGAAGTGGTAGAAAAAGAATTAAATAAAATTTCTAGTAAACCATTACCATTAAATATTGATGGCGCAATGGGAGCTATTTTGGCTGATATGGGTTTTGATCCAAAAATTATGAAAGGTGTATTCATTGCCGGTCGCGTGCCAGGATTAGTAGCTCATATTTATGAAGAAACAATAAATGACGCTGGTTTGCGCCGTCTTAGTGAAGATGAAATAACTTATGTTGGAAAATAAAGAAAAATTTGTTTTAATATTGCCCAATATTCGTAGCGCCCACAATGTCGGCGCGATGTTTCGTACCGCTGATGGGGCTGGGGTAGATAAAATTTATCTTACTGGTTACACGCCTTGTCCGCCGCATCCACGCCTGGATAAAGTGTCTTTGGGAGCGGAAAAATGGGTACCCTGGGAATATGCCAAACAGACCGGACGCCTGCTTAAAAAACTAAAGGAAAATGGCTATAAAATTGTCGCCTTGGAGCAGACGCCAAAAAGTGTTAATATATATCAATGGAAACCGGAATTTCCTTTGGCCCTGGTAGTGGGAAATGAAGTGGATGGAGTTTCCAAAAGCTTGCTTAAATATTGCGATACTGAGATTGAACTGAATATGAAAGGTAAAAAGAAAAGCCTCAATGTCAGTGTGGCAGCCGGCATCACGATGTATTATATTTCTTCAAAATTTTAAATATGGAATCCACTATTCAACTCTTTGCTCAGCTGGTAGATAATTTGCCTCCGCTTTTGTCGGATGACTTGTCGTATCGTATAAGAAAAGAATTGAAGAATATTCAAAGTGAGCCGATAAGTTTGGAAAAGTTGGAAGAAAAAATGATCCAAATTGGTTATGAAATCTGGCCATGGAATCAAGCCTTTCGTGAATTTATGAGTGTAACCGAAGAAAAGATGGGTGATGATTTTTTTTCCGGTCATTTAAATGTTTACTTGCAAAAAAAATATTATGAATATCGTCAGCTAGGTATGACTTGGGAAGATATCCATACCGGTCGTACGGCTCATTATTTCAATGACGAGGATCGTGTCAGCGTGGCCGAAGCATTGGTAGCCACACATAGAGCGGTAAAAGATTTTACCACGCGCGAAGTAGTGGGACTAAGAAAAGAAAATTATTTAAAAAAAGTTGAGGAATTTAAAAAGATTTTATTAAAAATTAAAGACGGGTTGGAGAAATTGCGTGATTTGGCCAGAAACGAAGGGGATCATCCAATGTTGGCCAATGAAATTGCTCAAAGAGTAAAGTCGTTTGAACACGGTTTATGCTTGTTGGCTCCGGAGTTTGAGCATGAGGAAGTGGTGCAGGCCCATGAATTTTTTGTGGGGCGCAAACAGGAGTTAAATCGCTTGCGCGGAATTCACGAGACTATTGAAATTGATTTTTATACCGAAGAATAATATGGCTATTTCCAAAAAAGATGTGGAATTATTGTTTGAAATGGGATCGATGCACAATATCCAGCGCGGCTGGAGACAACATTTGGGCATGGATTGTTTTACGGTGCTAGAACATTCGTATCGCGTGATTTGGATTTCCCTTATTTTGGCCAGGGCCGAGGGTGTAAAGGATGAAGAAAAGGTGATGAAGATGGCGTTGGTTCATGATCTACCAGAAACTAGGGTGTCCGATTTGAGCTATGTCCAAAAGGTGTATGCCCAAGGCGATGAAGAGGTGGCGTGTAAAGAAATATTTGAAGGAACTGTAGTCGACGATTTTTATAAAACTTTTTGTAATTATGAAGATCGTGATTCTATTGAAGCCAAGATTGTCAAAGACGCAGATAATTTGGATGTAGATTTAGAATTAAAAGAATTTGAAGAAAGGGGATCGCAGTTGCCAAAAAAATGGGCTAAATTTAGACAGATGATTCGTGAGGAAAAACTCTATACTAATTCCGCAAAAGAACTATGGGATTTATTGCAGACCTGTGATGCGGCGGATTGGCATTTGAGTATTAATAAATGGGTGAAGATTAAGACAGCGGGATTATAAATTTAAATAAAACAAAAAAATTTACCTGATAGCGGTAAATTTTTTTATTTTATTTAAATTTATAATCTGACGGGTTGAACTGCTTTATATTTTTCTATCATTTTTTTAATTCCTTTTTGGTTTAGCTGTCCTTGCTCTACGCCGAAGTGGCCTAGGACTGAGCAGCTGTTGGCTGTGCCCCAGATTAAGCAGGTGGGTAGGTCATGGCCAAATATTTTGGCAGAGATAAATCCGGCGGAGAAGGAATCTCCAGCACCGGTTTTGGATACTATTGGTACATTGTAGGGGGTCATTTCCCAGATACCGTCGGCATTGCCGGCAAAGGCGCCGCGAGCACCGTCGGTGATTACTACTTCTTTCACACCCATTCCTAGTAGCGCTCCAACCAAAGTCTTGGCAGACTGGTTCAGGTTCACCCCACTAATTATTTTTGCCTCTTCCAAATTTACAATTAATAAATCTGTCAAAGGCAGTATTTCTTTGCATAGATTGAGGCTGTGATTCAATTGGAAACTGCCGGGATTAAAAGCCAATTTTATATTTTTATTTTGTTTTAAAAATTTGATTAGATTTTTTTGCAGGGGAGCAAATCCATCGCTCATACTGGTGTAGTATATCCAGTCAGATTTTGGCATCTTTTTTGGCCAGTGGTATTTCTTTTTGTTGTGATAAGATAAAATGGTGCGTTCGCCTTTGAAATTCAAAACAATTGAATAGCGAGTTTTTTCTTTTTTATCTTTAATAATTGCCGCAGTATTTATTTTATTTTTTTTCAATTCGGCATTGATGATTTTTCCGTTGGAATCATCGCCGATAGTGCTGATGATGGCGGTGTTGATACCAAGTTTGTTGGTACCAAGTGCTAGATTGGCGGCGTTGCCACCGACAGTTTGAAAGCTGTCTGTGACTGGTACTTTGGCGGCGTAGTCCAGACAAAGTTTACAATTATGACCATCTAAATTACACTCTATCGAGGCATCATCAATTTTGACATGAGTATCTATAACCAAATCACCAATAGCGACAATGTGATTCATATTATTTATTTTTTTCGTAATCTTCTACTTGAGATTGGCTATGTTTGTGGTAGCCAGCCATAATTTCAATAAATTCAATTAAGCTACCGATGGTAAAACCAGCCATGGCCAGCATAAAAATTTTATTGTTAATCCAGAGCGCGTAAATAAATAGACAAACACCGCCTAAAATAAATACCAAGTCGCGACGCTTTTCTGTTTCCAAAAAAACTCCATAAATATGCAAAGTGGCACCGGCCATAGCGATAATGTTCATCACAATTACCGTGGGGTCCATAGGCAGGCCAGGGAACATTTTGAAAAGAAAGTTCATATAATTAATTAATAAAAAATATTAAGTTGATAAATTTATGCGGCCTGTCCTGTCTGTTTTTGTTCCGCTTTAAACTTTCTTAATTTCGCTTCTACTTCGTCAAATAAACGATTGGATTCGTCGGTGTTTAATGGTTTTTCAGATATATTTTGTGGATAGCCGCGTTCCTGTTTTTTTGTTTCGATAAATTTAGCATCCATGGTATTAAAATCCAGATCATTTTTTAATTTGATTGCCACTAATTTCACCAAACTTTGTTCTTTACTTGTGGCTTCTTTTTTCTGTAATTCTTTTCTTGTCCTGACCGCATCCAAATCGATTACTTCGGCTAGTTTTTCCGGAGCCGGCGCTTGCTCAGCCTGTTTGAGGATTTCCTGAAAAGCTCCCACCTGTTCAGCTGGGAAATCAGCCCCCAAATTTGTAGCTTTAGTCGTGAGTTTTCGGTCAATATATTTTAAATCATCCAGGCTGATACCCAACTTAGCAATATCACCTTTTACTCTAGTAATTTCTTTATTTAGTAAATCCAAATTTACTTTGATATGATTGATATGGTCAGAATCCATTTCCTCGCCCTTTAAGGCTAATTTTAGATTTTCACAGTTTTGTTTACCGCTAGGCATTTCACCTCTTTTGTCTGGGTTCATATTTTTTATTAATTTCTGTTAATATATTCAATGGCCGCCAAAGCAGCGGTAATACCCTGTCCGGCAGATATACCAATTTGTTTGTAAGCAACATCTGTGACATCGCCGGCGGCGAAAATACCCGGTATGTTGGTTTGGCATTTGGAATCTACCATAATTTCATTCACTTTATTTTTTTTCACACTGTCGATAAATTGAGAATTTGGAATTTGGCCGATGTGTATCATTATGCCTTGAGTTTCGGTAGTTTTTTCTACGCCCTCAGTGATATATTTTAGGCCAGTCACGGATTTTTCACCCAAAATTTCAGTGGTCGCCGCATTATAAATTATTTCTACATTAGGGAAAGTTTTAAGTTTATCAATTAATATATTTTCCCCTTTAGGAAAACCAAAATTATTTTCTTGAGTGTTGGAAAATTTGCTAAGTAAGTAAACTTTTTTGGCAATGCCGGCCATCATAATAGCGGACTCCAAGGCGGAGTTGCCGGATCCGACCGTAGTGGTAATTTTATTTTTAAACAATGGCCCGTCGCAGACCGTGCAGTAGGTGACGCCTTTTTGAGAGAATTCTTTTTCTCCCGGTACTCCCAATTGGCGCGGATGAATGCCGGTGGCAATAATTATGGTCTTGGTCTGGTATTCTTTTTCCATGCCGGAGCCGTCTTTGGCCACCACGGTATGATAATTTTTTTCGGAGGTAATTTTTTCTACTTTATATCCCATATCAATTTCCACACCGTAGGATTTTACATGCTCGTTAAATTTTTTGGCCAATTCATATCCTTGAATTTCAATAATACCAGGCCAATTATTTACCACGCCTGATAACGCTACTTCACCGCCGACATCCACGGTAACAATTTTAAATTTTAGATTACGTCTGGCGGCATAGATGGCCGCACTGCTTCCCGCCGCTGATCCCCCGATGATGATTAGATCGAACATACCTAGATTAAGTTGTTTAACTGATTAAATGCTTCTTTCGGATCTGGCGAGCCGATGATAGCGCTACCGACGCAAAAATTATTTACGCCCCATTTTTTCACTCTTTCAATATTCTCTAGTTTTATTGCCCCGTCCACCGCGATTTGTGGTCTGAAATTTCTTTCCGCCAAAATTTTATTTAATTTTTTAACATGTTTTTCTACAGTTGGCACAAACGGCGCCCCTTGCATGCCAGGATGGACAGTCATGAAAAGCACGATTTCAATATCTTTTAAAAAAGGATGAATTTTTTGTACGTCGGTTTCGGGATTGATGGCGATACCCGCCTCAAAACCGTATTTTTTAATAGTTTCAATTGTTTGTTCGGTGTTGTCCGCGCATTCCAGATGAAAGATCACGCGTAAAATATTTTTTACATTTTTCCATTTTTCCAATTCGGCGATAGGATGTTCTACCATTAGGTGTAGCTCCCATTCATTTTTGAGATTAAGGCCGTTTATTTTTTCAGCATCTTCAAAAGATTTATTGGCAACGAATTTTCCATCCATGACATCAATCTGAATAATCGGAGAAAAGGACAGTTTTTTGGCCTGTTCTTCAAACTCGGCAAAAGTTTTGACCAAGATGGCGGGAATGATCATATTATTTTATTTTTCTAAATCGGAAATCACTTCCATACGGCGGACTCTTCTGTCGAGCGCTTCAAAATCAGTTCCTAAGAATTTTTTTACTATTGCTTTGGCATGTTCAAAGGATAAATAGTCAGCTGCCAAACATAGAATATTCGCGTCTTCATGTTTGCGTCCGAATTCAGCGCCTTCAATACTGTAGCCTACGACCGCCCGCCCGCCTTTTATTTTGTTAGCAACCATGCAGACACCGTGCGCGGTGCCGCAGAGCAAAATTCCTTTGTTGGATTTATTAGCGACCACCTTTTTGGTAAGAGCGATAGAATATTTGGTAAAATCATCTTCCTTGTCGTATTTTTTTGGGCCAACATCTACCAATTTCTTTCGAAGTTGAGTTTGGATATAAGTAGATAGCTTTTTTTTGAGTTGATAGCCACGGTGGTCCGAGCCGATGTATAGCATATTTTATGGGTTTTAGTGCTTTAATTATAGCATTTTTTTGCTAGCCTTGGCAAACATTAAAATTGACAAAAAGGCTAGGTTTTGTTAAGGTTAAGGCATAAAGCATTTTACCCGTCATCAGCGGGGAGCTGAAAGTAGAAATTCGCTAATTTAGAGAAAAGTAGACCTTTCCGGGCAGGCCCGTTATCGCCTTAATTAAGTAAAAGCTCAAGATGGTACCGTCTCGACTTCGTCGGGGCTCTTGGCACGAATATTTTTCGTGTTTTTTTTATTAAATCTTTGTTATGTATAATTCAGAACAAAACGAACAAGAAATTCTCAAGTATTGGGACGATAAAAAAGTTTTTGAAAAATCGATATCACAGCGTGACGAGAAAAAGCCGTATGTTTTTTATGATGGCCCTCCTTTTGCTACCGGCTTGCCACATTATGGCCATATCGTGGCCTCGCTTATGAAAGATACGGTGCCGCGATACTGGACGATGCGCGGTTTTCGCGTAGATAGAAAATGGGGTTGGGACTGTCATGGTCTGCCAGTAGAAAATATTATTGAAAAAGAATTAAATCTCAATAGTAAAAAAGATATTGAGGCGTTTGGGGTGGATAAATTTAATGAAGCCTGTCGCGCTACCGTATTGAAATATGCGCAGGAGTGGAAAAAGACCGTGCGTCGCATGGGTCGCTGGGTGGACATGGAAAATGATTACAAAACCATGGATTTGTCATACATGGAGAGTGTGTGGTGGGTGTTCAAGGAATTATATAAAAAAGATTTGCTCTACAAAGGTCATAAAGTAATGCATGTCTGTACTCGTTGTGTGACTCCGCTTTCAAACTTTGAAGTGACCCAGGGATATAAGGATGTGAAGGATCTTACAGTGACTGCTAAATTTAAATTAACCAATGCTAAAGAAAAATTAGGTCTAGATAGTGATGTGTTTGTGTTGGCTTGGACCACTACACCTTGGACTTTGCCGGGTAATGTTTTGCTGGCTGTAAATAAAGAATTGGATTATGTGGTGGCTAGAATAGAAAATGAAAATTTTATATTAGCCAAAGACAGAGTGGAAACAGTTTTGAAAGATAAAAATTTTAGTATTATTAAAGAATTAAAAGGCGGAGATTTGGTTGCCCTAACTTATGCACCGCTATTTTCATATTTCAAAAACAATCCAAATTCTTTCCGGGTAGTAGAAGCGGATTTTGTTACTATTACCGAAGGTACTGGTGTTGTGCATATTGCTCCCGCCTTTGGTGATGAAGATTATCAGGTGGCTAAACGTGAAGGCGTACCATTGGTTCAACATATTACTATGGACGGTCGCTTTATAGAAGAAGTGGAAGATTTTGCTGGCCACGAAGTGAAACCAGCTACCGAACCAACGGCTACGGATGTGGAGATTATCAAATGGCTGGCAGCCAACGGTAGTTTGTTTTCTAAATTGAAAGTAGAACATAGTTATCCGCATTGTTGGCGTTGTGATACTCCGCTTTTGAGTTTTGCCACCAATAGTTGGTTTGTAAAAGTAACGGAAATAAAAGAACAGTTACTAAAAAATAATCAGCAGATAAATTGGGTGCCAGAACATATTAAAGACGGTCGTTTTGGTCTGTGGCTTGAAGGCGCGCGCGATTGGGCGGTATCACGCAATCGCTATTGGGGCGACCCTTTGCCGGTATGGGAGAGCGAGGATGGTGAAAACACTATCTGTGTAGGCAGTGTGGCGGAGCTTGAAGAATTATCAGGTGTAAAAGTAAGCGATCTGCACAAACATGTTATCGATAAAATAGAAATAAAAAAAGATGGCAAGGTTTATCACCGTGTGCCGGAAGTTTTGGATTGTTGGTTTGAATCCGGCTCGATGCCTTACGGTCAGATGCATTATCCTTTTGAAAATAAAAATAAATTTGAAGCTGGATTCCCAGCGGAATTTATTGCTGAAGGCCAAGATCAAACTCGCGGTTGGTTTTATACTTTGCATATTTTGGCCGCCGCCCTTACTCTGGGTGATAAACCGTCCATACCAAAAGAAGCCAGTGTGCCGGCTTTTCGTAATGTAATTGTAAATGGTATCGTGCTAGCTGAAGATGGTAAAAAAATGAGTAAGCGTCTGAAAAATTATCCAGAGCCGGATATATTACTCGAAAAATACGGCGCGGATGCGATGCGTTATTATCTGATCACTTCACCGGTAATGGAATCAGAAGCATTGAATTTCTCTGAAACCGGTGTGCGTGAAATGTACAATAAAGTGGTAAACACTCTCTGGAATGTAGTGGAATTTTATCAAATGTATCCGGTGGCTAATACGGAAAATTTGGTTTCTGACCACGTGCTTGATCAATGGGTTTTGGCCAAGCTAAATGAACTGGTGAAAGCGGTGACTGTGGGGATGGAAGAATATCATCTAGCTAGCGCCAGCCGACCGATAGTAGAATTTATTACTGAATTATCTCAATGGTATGTGCGTCGCAGTCGCGATCGTTTCAAAGGTAGTGACGCGGAAGATAAAGCCAAAGCTTCGGCTACTTTGAAAATGGTTTTATTGACTTTGAGTAAAGTGATGGCGCCATTTACTCCTTTTATTGCGGAGAAAATCTATTTGCAATTGGGTGGAAAATTGGAAAGTGTGCATTTGGAAATATGGCCAGACTATAAAGAAGAAAAATATCACAGCACCGTGCTTGAGCATATGGACAAAGCCCGACAATTTGTAGAAATGGGTCTAGCTTTGCGCAATGAAAACAAATTAAAAGTGCGCCAGCCGCTTGCCGAGCTGAGAATGAACTATGAACATTTTTCTGCTCAGCTTCTGGAAATGATGGCTGATGAACTCAATGTAAAAAAAGTAGGCTATGCCGAAGCGGTAGTAGATGGGGGATGGGTGGCCAAAGAAGATGGTAAAAATAAGGTATGGCTCAATACTGTGGTGGACGAACAGCTGAAAAAAGAAGGTTTGGCGCGTGAAATTATTCGTACTATCAATCAGATGCGCAAGGAACAGGGGTTGACTATCAATGATGAGGTGGAAGTTAAGTATTTTTCTTCAGACATTTCAGTGCTTTCCGCTTTCAGAGATTGTGCTGATGAAATTCAAAAGTCAGTTTTAGCCACGGCTTTAATTTTTGAAGAAAGTAAATTAGTTGATGAACAAATATTTAATGTCTGGTTAGTAAAAAAATAGATTAATAAAAAATAAAGCCTTACAAGGCTTTATTTTTTATTTTTTTCATTCTAATAATTTTTTTATTTATTATATCGGTTTTTGCAATATCGCTACGATGATAAAGTGGGCCTTTGATTTGTCTACATCCAGCTTCAGATATATTTTCTGCCTCTTTTAAAGTTTTACCTTTGGCAAAGATGGCTATAGATCTGCCGATATCAGTGTCTCCATTTATAACTAAACCAGAGTCGGTTTTTTTGACCCAAGCAGTAAATGGTGTAGCGCCTTTGGGCAGAGACATGATTTTTATCTTTTTATTTTTTTGCCCTTTTTCAGGGTAACCTTTTGGTACAACATATTTACAAACTCCAGCCTTATTTTCAAATTTTATATTCAATTGACCGAGTCTGCCAGCAATTATGGCGTTGGAAATATCTACTAAATTTGTTTTTAAAAGTGAGAAAGCTACGATGCCCTCTGGATCCCCTGTGCGTACATTAAATTCTAAAACCTTTAAGCCTTTTGCAGTTATCATAAAACCACCAAATATAACACCTTTATATTTTATGCCAGTTTCTTTTTGTAGAGCTTGAATAGCTAAATTATTTATTTCGCCAGCCCGTAGATAATCCTCTTTGCTTATAAAAGGCAAAAGATGATTTCTGTCTGTATAAGCTCCCATTCCGCCGGTATTTTGACCCTTGTCGTTTATTAGAGCGCGTTTAAAATCTTGGACGGCCGGCATATGAGATAAGGATTTGCCATCACAAAAACTCATCAAGCTAAATTCTTCGCCAATCAATTTTTCTTCAATAACAACTCGTCCGTGCAATTTAATACATTTTTTGGCGAAAGCTATACCTTGAAAATTTTTTTTAAAATGGTCACCTGAAACCTGAACACCCATTACTGACATTGGTCCGTCGGCCTTGACCACAAAGTTTCCTCCGAGTCTATCGACAAATTTCTCAATTCCTTTAGGAGAAGTAAAAATTTTATATTTTATACTACCCGGCACTTTATACTTATTTAAAAGTTTGCGAGTAAAAGATTTGGATGATTCCAGTTTAGAATTTTTTTGAGTTGGTCCGATTGAGGGTATATTTATTTTTTTTAAAGCATCCACCACACCACAAAAAAGTGCCTTTGGTGGGCCTATAAAAGCAAAATCCGGTTTTATTTTGTTGGCGAATCTTTTTAATTTCTCAGAATCTTTAAAAGCTCCTAGTTGGTAGTCTTGGGCAATATCTGCCAAGCCAGGATTCAAAATTTCGGCGTAAACAAAAATTTTAGCCCCACTATTTTTGTATACTTGGCCAATGGCCACCGTACAAGCGCTACTTCCAATTAATAGAACTTTTTTCACAAGATTATTATTTTATAAAAATACATGGTTCTATTTTTTGATTTAGACCATTTAGATTGGTGATGTCTTTATCGGTGATGTTGGTTAGTTTTTCATCCCACTCTTTTTGGTCGTAGGTAATTTTATAAATTTCCGGCAATAAAGGTTCGAGAGCTTTTTCAATAGTAATATTATTGATCAGGTTCATCAAAGTTTTCCAACTATCTTTATTTTGATATAGGATTAGATCCAAGCCGCTGGCAAGTATCATTTGTTTATCGCCATTATATCCAACATAAGCTACCGTTAAGCCGTCACAGATTTCTTTAGTTTGGGCGCGAGCGCAGATTTCAATACTGCGATAGTTTTCTAGATCAACATTCATTTTAATATAGCTATTTTTCATTAGTGTTAGGTAGTTGATCTGGTTAAATCCACCTAAACATTTTAAGCCATAATAAAAAGAAACTACCATGAAATCCAGCAATAAGCCAGGAATTAGTTCCTTTTTAAGCAAGGCCTCCTTTATTGCTTCTGGTGTTAGCTCGATTTTATAACTACCATCTTTGGATACTAAATAATTGCCCTCTCTCCATAATTGAAGGTTGTATCTGGCTCCTTCTGGTAGAGCCCAAAATAGATATGTACCCGCGTCATCTTGTCTAGAGAAAGATCCAAAAATATTTTCAAAATAGTTGTTTATATAAGGCTCATATTCTGGATCAAATAAAACATGATTGATGATAGTGTCCTGGTTTAAATGATATTTGATAATAAGCTTAGTAACGATATCTTCAATTTCTAAGTATATTAAATTTGGCATTTTAATATTACTTTCCGAAAAGAATTTTTGCCATAGCAAAAAATTAGTTTTGCTTATTTGTTCGGTATAGGTTGATAAATTAAGCATCTCGGGGCTATCGTATACTTCTTTAAAAACGTTTAGAATTTTTTCGTATTGTTCTTGAGAGATCTCTTTTTTCTTTAGTTTTTTATCTAAAGTGCCATAAATTTGATCCAATTCTTCTCGGCCATATGGGCGCATGGTATAAATAAGAGGAGGTCTAGTATTGCTAGAAAAGAAAGCAAAACGGTGAGTTTCTAATTTACCATCTAAATAATTATGAAAAAAAAGACCCCTCGGGAAGGAAGAGTTGTCTACGGATACGCGAGAACAGCTTAAAACAACAATGTTTTGTAAGTCAGGATCCTCGTGCTGTAAGATTGAAGCGGCTATTAGTAAATTTGAATTTACAAAGAAAGGGTGGGTGATTGGTCCGGTATGGTCGGAAGTAGAGACAAAGTAGTATTTCTTTAATTGTCTTACAACTGAATCGGCAATTTTTTTGCCAAATCTTTCCTCAACGGTTTGGTTGATTATGTCTAAAAATTCTATCTGTCTTTTAGGTATGGTTGGGTTTAAGTTTACATCCACGTATTGGTTGGCGTATTCCAGGATGTTCTTGGTGCCCTTCTTTTTGAGAAGTTGTTTTAATACCGGTCTTTTTTCTAAAACCTTTTGTTTTAGTAGCTGAAAATTCTCCAATAATTGATTATACTCTTCCATACGAGAAGTTAAAATAACTTAAGAATATTAGCATTTTTTATTATTTTTGTCAATATTTTATAAATTATATTTAATCTATATTTGACACAGGTCGTTTTATTCTATATTATTGGCTAAGTAGACCATAATATGAGCAAAATTGATTTTAAAATAGTCGAAAATTTAATTGAGGCTAAATTTTATTGGGATTTATTCGTAGAACAAAAATCAGTTTTTGATAATTGGGATTTTAGGTATTGTTTTTATAAGTATTTTAATTACCCTATCTATTTTAAGGTAGGTTTTATTAATGATATTGCAGTAGGATTGTTGCCCCTACAGAAAAATACGGATGCCGGCTATTTAGAGTTTTTTGGAGGTAATTTTATGGAAAATAATAGGGTTTCAATAAAATTTGAAGCCCGACAGTATGTTTCCAATTTTTACGAAAATTTGCCAGGACCAGCAAAGTTGGAATATGTCATTGGCGAGGATGATTTTACTAAAAATTTAAAAGTATTGGATCAAAAATATTTTTTAAAATTGGATACTTTAAAAAGTAGCGAGGATTACTTACAGAATTATTTTGATTCTGAATCAAGAGGAAAATTGAAACGTAAGCTTAAAAAAATTCAACAAGAAAAAGTTGAAGTTGTAAGTAATAATTTGTTGAATATAGAAGAATTAATGCAATTTAAAATTGGTAGATTTGGCGAGTCTTCAACCTTTAATTGGCCGTACCGTAAAGAAATTTTTAGAGATATTTTAAAACTACCGTTAAAAATATTTTTAAATTCTTTTTATTTAAATGATGCTTTGCAAGGTGTTTCTTTATCAATTCTGTATCAAGAGGATTATGCGTTTGTAAATTTTGGGATTAGCGAAGAGGCATTTAAAAATTTTACTACTTTTTTAACCATTTATAATATTGATCAGGCTATTGTAAATGGTGCCAAGTCTTTTGATGCTTTTTGTGGAGACTGTGGATGGAAAGAATTGTGGCATTTAGACAAGTCTCCGCAGTATACTTTTTATCAATAATTTAATGTAATTCTGGACAAAAATAGCGATTGACAATGCTATTTTTTTGAGTTAAACTAAATTTAGTAATTATTATTTTAGAACTATATGAATGTAAAAGAAGTCTTTGATCTGGCTAATAAAATTGGTGTGGAGGCTGATCCAAGAGGGCCAAAAGGAATAAAAAAATATTTGGAAAGGGTTAAAAAACAGTATGAAAGTTTAAATTTGGAAGATAAAAAATTGTTTGATACTGAAAAATTAGTCGTTCCTTTTCCGGACAGCTTTATACACGTTGATGATGGTAAAACAAAAGTAAAGAGAGTATTGGCTGGAATTGATATAAATGGTCCTGAAATTTTATTAGCTAGTCAACTAAATGAGCGTGGTAAAAAAATTGATCTGGTAATTGCCCACCATCCAGAGGGAAAAGCTTTGGCCAATTTACACGAAGTGATGGAAATGTATACGGATGTTTATCCTATGTATGGTATTCCAGTACATATGGCCGAAAAATTAACCGAAGATCGTATTAGGGAAGTGGGGCGGGGGTTCCATCCGCTTAATCATTTTCAAGCAATAGATATTGCTAAACATCTAAATATTAATTTCATTAATACTCATACTATTACTGATAATTTAGTAGATAAATTTGTTCGTGAATACTTAATAAAAAAAGGTCCGGAAACAGTAGGAGAAATAGTAAAAGTTTTACTTGAGTTGCCGGAATATCAAATCGCTCAAAAACAGGGAGCTGGTCCGAGGATTGTTGCGGGCGGGCCCAATCATAGAGTGGGTAAATGGATGTTAGAGATGACGGGCGGCACAAATCCTTCTCCTAAAGTATATGAGCGTTTTTCACAATATGGTATAAGTACTATAGTGGGAATGCATATGAGAGAAGACGCTATTCGTAATTCCAATGAAGGTCATATGAATATTATTATTGCTGGCCACATGTCATCAGATTCTTTAGGAATGAATCTATGGCTTGATGAATTAGAAAAACGTGGAATTGAAGTATTGGTTTGCGGTGGTCTGATCCGTGTGAGTCGTGTGAAGAAAGGTAAAAAATAAGCTATTAAAACCCTGAGAAATCGGGGTTTTTTTATTTTTTAAACTATGCTAAAATATGGGGGTAATAAATAAAATATGATCGCTCTAATTCAAGGAAAAGTAGTCAGTTGTGTAGGGTCCGAGGCAGTGATTATGACCAATAGCGGAATTGGATATAGTCTTTTGGTTTCACCAAGCGCCGCGCAGATTTGTGTGATAGGAAATGAAGTAAATTTGGAAACACATTTGGTGGTAAAAGAAGACGCTCTGGATTTGTACGGTTTTGCTAATGTTTCGGAAAAGAAATTATTTAAAAATTTTGTATCGGTTTCGGGGGTTGGACCAAAAACCGCGATGCATCTTTTTTCACTGGGCAGTGTAGAAGAAATTGCTTTGGCAGTGGGCAGAGGGGACATGGATTTTTTGACTAAGGTAAGTGGTATTGGAAAAAAGACGGCGGAGAGAATAGTGGTAGAATTGCGTGAAAAAATGCAGAAACAGCAAACTGAATATGGTAAGGTAACTTTGTCTGAACACGAAAGTGGAAGTGTAAATGATGCGCTCGAAGGTCTAATTACTTTGGGGTATACTGTATTACAGGCGCGCGAAACACTCAAGAAGATTGAAACGGATGGAAAGACAAGCGAACAATTATTGCGCGAAGCATTGAGGATTATAAAATAAATATTTTAAAATAAAAAAACTCTCGCGTGTCGGGAGTTTTTTTATTTTTTTTAGATTCTGTATTTATTAATTTCATCCTTTAATTTCAGCGCTTCCTCGCGCGCTTTGATGGCAAAATTTTCGGTGTTGTCGGCAAAAATTATGCCACGGGAAGAACTAATTATCAAACCACTTTTTTCTGAATTTAATCCGGATAATAAAGTTTTTTCCAGATCGCCGCCTTGAGCGCCAATGCCTGGAACCAAGAAAAACATAGTGTCGGTTTTGGATCTGATCAGTTCCATTTCTTCAGGATAAGTGGCTCCTATTACCAATAAACAATTATTATTTGTATTCCAAAGTTTTACCACTTTTTCGGCTACTATTTCAAATAGACTCTTGTTGTTTATTCTCAGATCTTGAAATTCTCCGGCGCCAATATTGGAAGTGCGACACAGAATGGCACTGCCTTTATCGGCGCGGTCTAGAAATGGCGCGAGTGCTTCTTGTCCCAAGTAGGGGTGAAGAGTAATCATGTCGGCCTGCAAATAATCAAAAGCAAATTTTACATAGCCGTTGTTGGTATTCCCAATGTCGGCGCGTTTGGCATCGAGGATTAAAAGTACTGCTGGATATTTTTCTTTCAAATAATTGCAGGTCATTTTTAGTTCGTGTATTCCTTGCTCGCCTTGAGCTTCGTAAAAGGCAGTGTTGGGTTTAAAGGCGCATACTAAATCGGCAATGGCGTCAATAATGGCTTTGTTGAATTCAAATTGAGGAAATTCTACATTTTTTAAATGAGCGGGAATTTTGGAAATTTCCGTATCTAATCCCACACAGACCAGCGAATTATTTTTGGCGATAATATTTTTTACTTTTTCCATTATCATATTAGACCTGATTGTTTTGGATAAATTCTTTCACTTTTTGTACGGTTTGCGTGTCCAATTTATTATTTTTTTCTAGAGTATCTACCAGCTCGCTCATAGTAATTACCGAGTGCAAATTCTTTCCTTTTTCAGAGATATGTTTTTTGCCGCCTTGCTCGCGATCAAGCATTACTATGACATCGTTGATTTTTAATCCTTCGAGTTCAAGTGGCTCGATGGTTTCAAAAACACTGCTGCCGCTGGTGACTAAATCTTCCACCACCAATACTTGCTGACCGGCAGTGAAAGCGCCTTCAATGGCTTTTCTAGTGCCATAATCTTTTACTTCCTTACGGCGCATAATCATCGGAATATTATGCTTTAGAGAGATAGCCGTGGCGATTGGCAGAGCCGTATATGGTACGCCACAGAGTAGATCAAATTTTAGATTTTTTACTTTTTCCCACATGGCTTCGCCGACCGCTTTGAGTACTTCCGGATAGGAAACAATTACGCGTAGGTCGATATATACTGGCGACATGATACCGCTTTTGAGTTTGAACTCGCCAAATTTTACAGCGTTGATTTCAAATAGTTTATTTACCAATTCTTCTCTGATCATAAATTTATTTTTTTAAACTTCTTTGTTCAGTAACCAAAGAATCATCGCCTTTTGCATATGCATACGATTTTCGGCCTGATCATAAATTACGGAATTTGGATGATCAATAGCGTCGCGAGTAATTTCATAGCCGATGTGACATGGCATACAGTGCATTATTTTTGCTTGAGGAGAGTAAATATTTATTAAATTGGCGTTGAGTTGAAAAGGCATAAACGTAGTTTTGCGGCGATCATATTCCGCCTGGAAACTAGGTTTCACTTGGCCATTTTCAAAAAATTCCATATCCATCCAAGTGTCGGTATGTACATAGTTGGTGTCTTTGAGAGCTTCCTGTAGGTTGGTAGTGCGTGTCACCATGCCGGTAGCTTCGGCCACGGCGTTTAATTCCGGATCAATACTCTGGGTGTTGGCTTCCGGAGCGCAGATGGCTATTTGGATACCAAGTTTGGCGCAGGCGAGCATGAGAGTGTTGGATACATTATTTTCTACACCAAGCCAAGTTATTTTTTTTACATTTTCAATGCCGTTTGATTTTTCGGCCATAGTGAGCAAATCACTCAGGGCTTGAGCTGGATGATATTTTTCGCTACAAGCATCGATTACCGGTACGCGATTATATGACGCGGCTTTGATTACATCATCGGCTTTAAGCGCGCGGAACATTAGCACTTGTCCAAAGCGCATGATAGCTTGAATTTCATCGCCAAAATCAGTGAGTGAAAGCTGTGAGGTGCGGCTGTCCAAAAATATACCATGACCGCCAAGCTCTGTCATGCCGGCTTCAAATGATAGGCGAGTGCGAGTAGAAGTTTTTTGAAATAGCATTACCAATGTCTGGTTTGGTAAAATATTTGTCAACTCTCTGGCTTGGCGTTTAGCTTTTAATTTGATTGCCATATCGAGCATTTTCAAAATATCTTCCTTGCTTTGCTCCTTGAGTGAGATGAGATGACGCATAGATTAAATTTTATAAATTATATTATTTAAAATTGTAAATTTTGGCGTACCTTTTAATTCCTTGCCGGCAAAAGGACTCCAACCACATTTAGTTTTTAGATCTTCATTTTTTATTTTTTTCACTTGGTTTAAATCCACCAAAACCAGGTCACCGGTTTCTTTTATATCAAAGATTTTTTGGGGATTAGTATGGGTTAATTCCACAATTTTCTCCAAAGTAATTTTACCCGCATTATAGGCGTCAAGCAATAGTGGTAAGTAGGTTTCAATGCCCGGCACACCTGATGGTGACTGTGGATAAGGTAAGGTTTTTTCCTGTAAAGTATGGGGAGCATGATCGGTACCTACGGTGTCCACGGTGCCGTCTTTTATGGCCTCCCAGAGGGCTTTGTGGTCATCTTTGGAGCGTAAAGGCGGGTTCATCTGCGCTTTGGCGCCAAGTGTGCCATAGGCCTCCTCAGTGAGAAATAGGTGGTGAGGAGTGACCTCGGCAAATACCCGGAGTCCTTCTTTTTTGGCTTGGCGAATCAGCGCTATTTCCTCAGTAGTGCTACTATGGAGAATATACAAAATAGCGCCAGTTTCGCGTGCCAAATTTATCGCTTTTTTTACGGCAGTCAGGGCCGCAATATTGGGGCGAATTTTTCCGTGGTCGTTTACGGTGGCGCTAGGAAATTTATTTTTTTGAGCGTTGATGATATCGTCATCCTCAGCATGTACAGCCACTACTATATTTAGCTCGGCACATTTTTTAAAAATATTTCTTTGCGTTTCGTAATCTGATACCAATAAATTACCGGTACTGGCGCCCATAAATATTTTTACTCCGATTATTTTATTTTTACATTTTTCTATTTCTTCCAAATTATCCAAGGTGGCGCCAAGATAAAAATAAGGATGCAGGGGAATGCCAACCTTTTTTAATTGTGCTTCTACTATTTTTATTTTTTCATCCAAAATTGCCTCGGTAGTAATAGACGGAGTATTATTGGGCATATCCAGTACGCTGGTCACGCCGCCGGCAATGGCCGCTTTGGCACCACTTTCCCAATTTTCTTTGTATTCCGCGCCAGGCGTGCGAAAATGCACGTGGGTATCAATCAGGGCAGGTAAAGCTATTAGATTGGTAGTGTCCGAGTTGGGAGGCAAATCCAATTCAATTTCTAAATTGTTATAAGTTTTTATTTTCATGTCAGGAAATTAAACTCGGTATTGCTTGATGTCATCTTGAGAAAAAGTTTTTTCGCAGTAACGACACTGTAGGTCTACCTTGGCTCCGCGAGCTTTGGTATAAAAAATCGTTTCCATATTTTCGTTATTGGTAATGCATTTTGGGTTTGGACAGATAACTATTTTTTCCACTTGAGCGGGTATCATTACGGGGAATTTTTTCACCAGGTCAAAGTTTTTAATAATATTGATGGTAGCGGTAGGTGCCAAAATTGCCACCTGGTTGGCCTCCTCTTCTGTCAATTCTCGTCCTTCTATTTTGATAATATCTTTTAATTTTAGGGTTTTACTTGGAAAATTAAAGCCAGCAGTAACTATTTTTTCGTTGTTATATAGTTTTAAAAATTGAATAATTTTTAAAGCTTGTTTGGCCGGGATATGATCAATGACAGTACCTTCTTTGATGGCAAATACTCTGAAAGCGCGAATTTGTTCTTTATTTTTCATACAAAATTATCTAAGGGTATTAGTTAATTTGCCGAGCACCATCGCTAAAAGGGCCTGGCGCACATATAAGCCATTCTCCGCTTGTTCAAAATAGTAGGCATGTTTGGTTTTGTCTACGTCAGTGGTAATTTCGTTTACTCTTGGTAGAGGGTGTAAGACCCGCATATTAGAACGAGATTTTTCTAGCATTTTAGCATTGAGCACAAAGACATTTTTTATTTTTTCATATTCCATTGGATCGGCAAAACGTTCGCCTTGAATGCGTGTCATATATAGTATGTCTACTTTGTTTATTACTTCTTCAATTTTGGAATGCAGGGAGAATTTCACTTTATTTTCTTTTAATTCTTCACAAATATATTCCGGCATTTGTAATGAATCGGGCGCCACAAAATATAAGTGCGCGCCAAAATGTATCAATGCTTGAGCTAGGGAGTGAGTAGTACGGCCATATTTTAGATCACCGACTAGGGCGATATCCAACCCCTCTAATTTTTTTTGACATTCTTGGATAGTAAATAAATCCAGCAGAGTTTGGGTTGGATGTTGGTTGGCACCGTCGCCGCCGTTCAAGATTGGTTTGTCGGTAGCATCGGAAGCGCGGCGGGCGGCACCTTCCATTGGGTGACGCATAGCTACGACATCGGCGTATTGTCCGATGATTTTTATAGAGTCGTACAAAGTCTCACCTTTTTTAGTGGAGGTGACGCCCGGATCGGCAAATCCTATTACGGAGCCGCCCAAATGTTGCATGGCACTCTCAAAGGAAAGGCGGGTGCGAGTAGAAGGCTCAAAAAAACAACTGGCCATTACTTTATTTTTTAGGAGTTGTGGTTGGGGGTTCTTTTTTAATTGTTTGGCATTTTTTAAAACCGCCAAGATTTCGTTTTTGCCTATTTCTTTTATCGAGATGATGTCTCTGCCTGTGAGGTTCGTGGCCATAGGTTTAAATTGTTTAAAAAAAGCCACCCAATTACGGGTGGCCGATTATTAATGAAAATAAATTTTGGTAAAAAATTTGATCATATTTCCACTCATATTAACATTCTTTCTAGTGGTTGACAACTGACGGCTGTGCATAATTATTTGAGCTTTTCTCGGAGTAATTTTTCCGCTACCGCCGGATCGGCACTGCCTTCGGTGGCCTTCATTACCATGCCTTTGAGGAACTGCATTAGCGGCTCTTTGCCGGCTTTAAATTGTTCTACTTGGACTGGATTATTTTTTATTACTTCGTCCACTATTGCGCTGAGTTGGCCTTCGTCGGCAATCTGGCCATATCCTTTTTCTTCCATGATATGAGTAGGGTCAATATCCGTATTGCTGTCGAGCATATCAGCGAGTACCTTTTGGGCGTTGGTGGAATTGAGGCGATCGGTGAAAACCAAAGCGATTAATTCAGCAAAATTTTCTGGTTTGATTTTTAGGATTTTAATATCAATTTTTCTTTCGGACATGGCACCGGCTAATTTGGTGGTTAGATAGCCGCCGGCTAGTTTAGCCAGCTGGGTAGAAGAGCCAACCGTGTTTTGAGTATTTTTTAAATTTGAATTCTTTAAATCATTTATCCAATTTAATAATTCGCTATAAACTTCTTCGGTAAAATTGGCCCAGTCTTTGTCGGCAGTCAGAATTTGAGCGTCAGCCCAAGAAAAGCCATATTCACTGTGAAAACGGCTACGGCGGGCGCTAGGTAATTCAGGCATGCTGGTACTCAAAGCAATTTTGAGAGGATGAAAAGGAGGAATATCTGGCTCGGGGAAATAACGATAGTCAGCGGCGGATTCTTTTACGCGCTGTAATACGGTTTGGCTTTTTTCGTCGTTCCAACCACGAGTTTCTGGTCCCCAGGTTTCACCTTTTTTGATCATTTCAGTCTGGCGAATAGTTTCGTAGTCAATCGCTTTTTCTACCGCGCGAAAAGAATTGATATTTTTTACTTCTATTTTATTATTTAGTTGATAATTACCGATTGGTTTGATCACGCCATCCACGATTTCAAATTTACCTTCTTCTTGGATAGAGATATTCACTTCACAGCGCATATGGCCGCGCTCCATGTCGGCGTCGCTCACTTCCAAATAGCGCAAAATTGTCTGTAATTCTTGGCAGTAGGTTTTGGCTTCCAAGGCGCTCTGCACATCCGGGTCGGATACGATTTCAGCCAGCGGTACTCCGGCGCGGTTGAAATCTACCAAAGTAGAGCCGTCGTTGCCGTGAGTGAGCTTGGCGGTGTCTTCTTCTAAATGGATACGGGTAATACCGACTTTAGCGGTATCGCGGTGATTTTTGCCAGGTAAAAATTCTAGTTTTATGCCACCGTGCTCACCAATAGGCAGGTCATACTGAGAGATCTGGTAGGCTTTTGGTAAGTCCGGATAAAAATAATGTTTACGGTCAAATTTGGAGAATTCATTTACTCTGCACCCGATAGCTTTGGCGATTTTTACCGTAGCTTCAATAGCCACTTTGTTGGGTAAAGGTAAAGTCCCGGGATGAGCCAAGCAGATTTCACAAATGTTGGTATTGGGTGCGGCATAATCTGGAGAATTAGGGCAAGCACAAAACATTTTACTCTTCGTCTTGAGCTCTACATGGACTTCCAGACCGATAATAGGGAGATATTTAGGCATATTGTTATTAGACAATATTATCACTTTCTTTTCTTTTTAGCAAGAATAAAAAAATCCCGATAAGATCGGGATTTAGTGAGTATTTACTGGGTGATAGGAGTGTTTGTCGGTGTTTTTTTGGCGCTGTAGTACAGGGTAATATCTTGCCAGACAAAGAGAGGAAGCATTAGTAAAGCCACCAAGCCGACGATGAATTCAAAAGCTAGATCATAGACAATCGGCGAAGGACTAAAAATTATTACAAACAGAGCAATTATGGCTTTGGCTAAAAAACCTGAAACAAGCGAAAAGACCGCTTTTGGTACGGCAATTCTCCAAGCCATTGGCCACCAGCGGCCCACTACCAGATTTTTACTTTCAGCCAAGGTGCCAAGTCCTTTTTTGTCTTCAAAAATTACGATATAGTTACTAAAGTAATACCAGACAAAAAATATTACGGCCGGGATAAATAATAAAATTCCGCCCAGCGCAATGAGAAATACATTTACCAAAATAATAAAGAACACTGGCGCTAAATATTTTTTTACGGATAAAAATTGTTGTTTGAAAGGTAATAGAGGTTGATTTTGATCTACATTTTGAGCAACTTTAGTAAAGGCGGCTGTACCCCAAAAACCTAATACAAATAATACAATTAGCAGAACTAAAACGACGAAGTCGGAAGCGTTGTTGGATAAGCGGGTATTGAAAGTAAGGTAGACCCCAAAATATCCGGCGCCATAGCGCAATAAAAAGGCGGTGAGTAATACGGCCAAATACGGAAGAGTCTTGCCAAAGTGTTTGGAATATTTCTCCAGACTCTGGACGAATAATTCGGAGAGCGAGATTAACATAGTGTCATTTTAAAATAGTTTTTAGCAGGTCTATAGCCTGTCCTCTCATTATATCAATTTTTTCCTCTCCCGACAAATAATGAAGCTGTGTGCCTAATCCTAAAAAGAAGTTTTTAAATTCATTGTCTTTAAATTTTTCGACAGATTTTTTCATGAAATCCAATTTTTCAAAAACGGCATTATCCTGTTTATCGTGTCGGGAGGTGAGGCGGTCATAGGCTACTTGTGGATCAATATCCACGATTACCAAATGATCCGGTCGGTATTCTGTGGCCAGGCGATTGCCGGCATATTGAGACACTTTTTGCACCGTGAGAGCGGGATCCTGGCAAGGTTGATAGGCTAGCGAAGTGCTTATTCCACGGTCCTGAATCACAATGCGGTCATTTTTTAGGGCTGGAATAATTGCTTTGGTGTATAAAATCATGCGATCCACCGAGTGGGCTTCGGCAATAATTTCCGGCGGATAATTATTTTTGGTGCTAGCCAACTCGTCGCGTAAAATTTTGCCCACTCCGGTATGGGTCGGCTCTGCTGAAAAAATAAAATCATAATGACCCATTTCGGAAATTTCCGGATAGCGGTTATTTTCTAAAAAATATTTTTTTAAATCAAAAATAGCATTACCTTGGTTGGATAAATATTCTTTCCAAGCGTCGATAATAGTGCTTTTGCCGCCACCATCTATACCGTCGATCATTATAAACATATTGATTTAAATTTTTTGGTAAGTGACAAAAGAAAAACCGTCACGGTCATCACGATTGGTTTCTTTCCAAATATTTTTATTGATTTCCGGGAAAAAAGTGTCGCCGTCAAAAGACTGGTGAATGTGAGTGATATATAAATTATCCATTTTATCTATCGTTTGGTGATAAATACTGGCCCCGCCGCAGATAAAAACATCTTTGTTTTTTAGTTTTTCAAATACTTCGTCCAAAGAGTGGAAAATCCATACTCCTTCCGGTGCGGAGTAATCTGCTCTGGAAGTTACCACTACATTTTGGCGTCCTGGCAACGGTTTACCAAGGTAGCCCAGGATGGATTCGAAAGTCGCTTGTCCCATGACGCAGGTTTTGCCCAGAGTCATTCTTTTGAAATATTGAAAATCCTCCGGAATATTCCAGGGGATTTTATTATTTTTTCCGATACAGTTATTTTCGGCGATAGCGGCAATGAGAGAAAACATATTTAGACAGCAATTGGTAATTCGATGCGAGGGTAACTTTGGTAGCCTTCAATTTTGGTATCGGTATATTGCCAATCAAAAATTGAAGTGAAATTTTCAGTAATAATTTTTGGCAAAGGATAGGTGTTTGGATCGCGAGTGAGCTGTTCGCGCGCGCCGTCGAGATGATTTATATAAATATGCACATCGGCCAAAAAGCCTACCAATTTTCCTTCTTCATAGCCAGTTTCTTTGGCCAGGAGGTGTAGTAAGGTGGCGTAGCTGGCGATATTAAAAGGCAGACCAAGCATAGTGTCCACCGAGCGTTGGTTCCAAAGCAAATTTAATTTGTTTTTTATTACCGTAACCTGAAAGCCATAATGGCAAGGAGGCAAGGCCATATCTTGCAAAGCCAAAGGATTCCAGGCCATTACGATCATGCGGCGATCGTTGGGGTCGCTTTTGAGCTTGTCTACCAGACGCTGGAATTGATCCACGCCTTGGTTGGTGTAGTCGGCATTAAAACTATAATAAGGAGCATTGTAATGACGCCATTGGAAGCCATAGATAGGGCCCAAGTCTCTTTCTTCTTTCATTTTTTTCTGGGCGGCTTCGTCATGACCGTAGGGTGCTTTTTTTGGATAGGCCCATTCATCCCAGATGTGGTTGTTTCTTTCTTGGAGCCAAGTTTTGTCGGTAATGCCTTTGATAAAAAATTCCAATTCGGAGGCGATTATTTTATGAGGCATTTTTTTGGTAGTGAGCAGGGGAAAGCCCAAACTCATGTCGTGTTCAAAGATAGCGCCGGCGATAGATAGGGCATCGGTACCGGTGCGGTTATTTTTTTGCACTCCTTCAGCCAAAACTTTTTGTACAATATCTAGGTAGTTCTGCATATGGTTATTATTCGCGTTTTTAGTTTTAATTGTTGGCTCGTAATTCTTTTGCCAGATCGGAATTTTCGGCGGACAATGTCAGTAAAGCCTCATTTTTGGCACTTTCGCTACTAATTTTACCAAAATATTCTTTGGCTAAATCAGTATTAACTTTGGCGATGCTGTCGAGCGCTATGATGATAATGTCATCGCGCAATTTGTCATCGGCAATAGCGTCGATATTTTGTCTGATTTGCTCAGGTGTATTGAGTTGACCGGTTTTGATTAGTTCGGTTGTTTTTACCAAACTTCTATTCATTTCTTTTTGAGCCTCATCGTCGCCCAGTTCGGCAATTTGTTTGGCTAGTTCAAAATCTTTTAATTTTAGAGATTTGTATACCAGGTATCTGACAATTTTATCAGGTTGAGGGAAAACTTTATCTTTAAATACCAATTCATTTAGTACAAAATTTACATTTTCTTTGTTAATCTCTTTATTTGAAATGGCATTTACGATTCTTAAGATTACAAAATGATCACCGGTACGTAATTTTTCCGCAAGTAGTTGTTCTGATTTTTTTGTTTCGGGTTTGTGGTCAACTTTTTCAGCGTGGTGGTCGGTTTTCGGTTTGGACGGTTCAGTCTCATGTCCATGACCGTGTTTAGGAGGTTCGGTGTGGGTATGGTCAGGTGTTTTTTCGGCTGGGGCAGGAGCGTGTTCTGGTTTTTCTTCTTTGGCTGGATGATCGGGCTTGTCATGAGCTACACCGCCGCCAGAATGGCTTTCATGTGGACCAGTGACAATGGCTGGAGCGCTATGTTTGTCGTGGACAGGAGCTGGATGAGTGGTATGAGCTTCGGCCGCTTTGGCATGGCCGTGAGGTTGGCTATCGCTATCATGCTTTGCTGGAGCAGATTGGTTTTCAGATGGTACCTTTTTTCTTTTTTGTCCGGTAATAATCATGGTGTAGGTAGCCGGTTTTTCTTTTTTGGAAATATCAAGTCTTCCATCAAAACCAATACGGTTGGCCAAATCCAGATAAAATTCATATTCATGTTCGGAATCGTCTTTTATATTATTGTAGCTTTTGTCTGCATCGTAAGGTTGTTGTCCTTGAGGTCGAAAGGAATTTGAGAAATCCTTATATTTTTCGGTGAGGGTATTTATCATTAGCTGTTTTTCTTCTTTGGTCAAAATATCGGCGGTCATAATTTCACCTTTTTGGATAGCGGCAAAAATTTCAGAAGCTCTTTTGTATCTTTTTTCAGCTGATTTTTTTTCTTTGACTTGAGGAGCGGTATGGCTGTTAAAATCCGGATCTATTCTAGTCAGTTCGCTTATTACGGCTTGTTCGGCTTCCTTGGCCTCTTGAAGTTTCACGGTAAGAGCCTCGGACAGCTCCTGGGCTTGTTTTCCGTTTATCATTCCATTTTCCAACATCTTATGAACAATCTTTATTTGATTTTTTATATCATTGGCTACCGCGCTCGCCTCATTATGAATAGTGTTGTTTATCTCGGATAGCAGAGCATCTTTGTTGTCCAATAATTCATGTTTGAAAAAATTAATTTCTTCCAGCTGAGGATTTTCTGATTTGTGAAAACTAAAAAAATTGCGCAGTTTGTCCCCTAATTTTTTTCTAGGCACGGGAGTGTCTTTTTTTATCGGCAAGTATGATTCGGTTTTGGGTTTTTTGGGAGCCTGATGTTCGTGAGAGTGTCCGTGTTCAGACATATTATTATAATTCTTTTATTTTATTTTTTGTATCTTCAATTTTTTTAGTATTGTTTTTATTCAAGGCATCTTTTATTAGTGCGCGACTGTCTTTTTGAATAGATTCTTCTTTTTTGAAAAATTTTTTCAAAGCCCAGGCTAGTTCGTTGGCCTTTTTTGTAAAATCCAATTTCATATTTTTAAAAAATTACCGCATGAGCCTTGATAGCTTATATATATGGCTAGTTACCGGTAGACCCAAATCCGCCGCGCGATTCTTCGTTCATTGTTTCCGTTTCTTCCCATACGCCTTGGTCTACCTTTAGAAATAAACCTTGGGCGATGCGTTCACCTTTTTCAATAGTTACCGGTTGTTCGGTAAAATTATACATTAGTACTTTTATTTCATCAGTTTCTCCACAATAATCGCTATCTATCACGCCGACACCATTGGGCATAGATAGCCCCTTTTTTTGGGGCATACTGGAGCGATTTATAACTGCCAAAAAATATCCGGGTGGCGTGCCAATGATTAAGCCGGTAGGGATGCGGGCGATTTCTTTGGGAGTGATAGTGACATCTTGCGCGGCATAAAAATCAAAACCAGCCGAGCCATCGGTGTGGTATTTTGGTAGGGGAAGGGATTTTTCCAGGCGCTTGATTTTTACTTGCATAATTTAAAGATATTTGGCGACGATAGTATCCAGTAGAGAATAGGTGTTCTTTAAACTGGCGTTATTATCGACAATATAATTGGCTTCGGCGGCAATTTCCAATATTTTTTGTTCGGATTCTTGTTGGCCTTCGGCCTGAAATTCTTCCCAGGTTTTGGTGGCATCATCGGGTTTTTCGCCACGATTAGCCAGGCGGTCAAAGCGCACGCGTTCGTCGGTTTTAATATAGATCAAAATAAAATTGGAAAGCTCGCGTAAGTGTATTACATCGCTCGGACGGCGCACCCCTTCAGTGATAATTACATCGGCGGCGGCGTTTTTGGCATCCTGGGCAATGACGGTGGACATTATGTCTTCGCTAAAATTTTGACGTAATATCGTAGATAATAGTTGGAAGTTGGCTCTGGTCGGCTCGATATACATTCTTTTCAAAATATCGCCCAGCATATCGGAAAAACGAAAAGTAATGGCGTTGAATTTATTTTTTAGATATTCGGTAGCCGTAGTTTTGCCTGAAGCATTTTCGCCGATAATTCCGATAATCAATTTTGCCATATTATTGTTTGGAATATTGTTCTACGCTCTCATCAAAAAAAACCAATTCTACATCTACATTGCGGAACATCTCTTCGCTTTCTTCGCCGGCATGATAGCGTTTTTCGCAGATTACTTTTTTTACTCCGGAGTTGATGATCATTTTGGCACAGACGGCACAGGGGGTCATTTTGCAATAAAGAGTGGCGCCGCTAATCGCGACACCCACTTTGGCGGCTTGGATAATGGCATTTTGTTCGGCGTGGGCCGTGCGGACGCAGTGTTGGGTCTGGCGGCCGTCTTCGTGAGTCATGGTTTTCATCTGGTGGCCGACTTCGTCACAGTGGGGTAGTCCTTTGGGTGAGCCTACGTAGCCTGAGACCAAGATTTGTTTGTTTCGGGCAATCACACATCCGCTACGGCCGCGGTCACAAGTGGCGCGTTTGGCAACAGCCCGGCAAACCTCCATGAAATATTCATCCCAAGTGGGACGACGGTATTGTGCTTCAGTCATAAAATTAATAGCTAATTATAGTGGTTATTTTAACAAAAATAGCTATTATTGCCAATAGCTATTTTTTCTTTGATTTTAGGCTAAAATTAGTTCAAAATTATCAGTCCCTGGTCGGTATCCAAAGTGATATTTTGTCCATCTTTTATTTTTGTTAAAATGTCCTTAACTCCTACCAAACAAGGCTTTCCTAATTCTCGCGCTACAATCGCGGCATGGGATAAAATATTCCCTTGGGCTGTGATGATCCCACCGGATTTTTTCATGAGAGGCACATATTCAATCATAGTCATAGAACAAATTAAAATATCCCCGTCGTTTAGGCTGGAATTTTTTGGATCCAAGATTATTTTTGCTAGACCGGAAACTTTTCCTGGGCTAGCGCATATCCCGGATAGAGAAGAGAGTGGCGATAAATTATGACTTTTTAAGTCCTTTAAAGATTTATAGATTATTCGATTATAATCTATAAAATAAATTTTATTATCCGGCCAGACAACAAATTCAAAGTATCCCTTTAAATAATTTTGAGAGGTAAATTCGGCGGATAATTGCTGTTGGATTAAATTTTGTTTATCCTTGGTGATTTGTAAAGAAGACACGGCCTGTTTTAACCATTTTATGGCTTCGTTGTCTTCTTTAGAAAAATTCCAGTTATTAAAGTCAAAATTGAAATAAGTAGGTTCGTTTTCGTGCAGGCCTTGGGTGAGTTGCCAGTGTAATCCTTGCACAATTTCTCCTACTACGCCGTGGTCGTTGATTAAAAAAGTGGCAGAAAATTGGTCATGGCCGCTGTGTGGAACCACCTCTACTTTATATTTCTCCACATCAATATTTTGTTCGTCAAACCAGTGTAAATTTTCTTTTAAAGTTTTTCCACGAACGCGTAGTTTTGGTAATTCTGCTGTCAGTGGTATTAATCTTAATGCGCACAATTTATCACCGGCTTGATCAAAAAACTCTGTAAATTTTTGTTCTCTATTCTTTAATTCCAGTGCGCTAAATTTGGCTGGTCGATCATAGGCCAAGCCGGTAGTTTGAAATAGAATTTCCAAACGATCACGCTTTGAATTATCTTCTTGGCGGAATTCTTGAGACTGTTTAAATCCGGCCTGCTCTAGCCACTCAGTAAGGGAGGGCATCTGTTTATCGATGATTTCAGAAATAGCCATAAATTTATAAATTATAATACTAATTGTATTAAAAAACCGCCTGTTAAGCAAGCGGTTAGGTATTTTTATATCTTCAGAATCGATCCGGTATTGGCATCCATTTTAATTTTCTCGTTGTTTTTAATTTTAGTGGTAGCGTTTTTTACCAAAACGATATAAGGTTTTTTTAATTCGCGACAGATCACAGCGGCGTGAGACAGTAAGGCGCCTTTTTCGGTGATTATTCCGGAAGCTAGCCCGATGATTGGAAGGTAATCGATATTAATATTTTTACAGACCAAGATGTCTCCTTTTTTGAATTTGTTATTTTTGTTTGGGTTTAAAATTATTTTTGCTTTGCCAATTGCTTTGCCTACGCCAGCGCAAACACCAATCATTTTCTTTTCTTTATTTTTTTCCCAAGCGTCTTTTTCTTTTTGAATATTAATATGAAAGCGATTGTAATCCACAAAGCGCAGGCCTAATTTGGGCCAGATAGTAAACTCAAAGTAACCGCGCATGAAATTATTTTTGGTAAATTCAGTCTGTAGATCATTTTTTATTTTCTCTCTTTTTATTGGATTTTTTATTTGTATTTTATTTATTACTTTTTTAATTATTTTTTGGATGCGCTTGTTATTTTTTGAAAATTTCCAGTCTTTAAAATTATAGGAAAATATAGTCGGTGTTTGAGTGTGGTCGCCTTTTACCATTTGGGTGATCCCACTCTTATTCATTTCTCCGAGTATTCCATGGTGATCAGCAACAAAAATTCCTGACCAGAGTACGTTGTTACTTCTAGGGACAACCTCCAATTTATAGCTGCTATGATCTATTTTTTGTTTTAGATACCATTTTATATTATCTGCCAGAGATCCGCCTCTTTTTCTAATTTTTGAAAGTTCGGGTATTAATGGGGTCAACCGAAGAGTGCACAAATTATTCTTTTTTTTATTAAAAAATTTTTTAAAAGATTTGCTTTGTTCCAAGATTTCTTTTGAAGTAAATTCAGTAGGTGGTAAGTAAGGTAAATTGATAACCTTGTGTAAAATTTTTAGACGTTCGTATTTTGTTCTGTCTTCATTAATAAAAAGTTCAGAATTTGGTAAAGAAATTCTTTTGATCCATTCGGTAATGGATGGATAAGTGATTTTTTTAACGGATTTTTTGGGCATAGGTGCCTATTTTTAAAAATCACTATTAATTTTTTTTGCTTTTTCTACTTCGTTTATAATTTTACGAGCGGCGCTGATGGCATAAGCCGGTCGGTTGCTGGCTCCAGTCTCTTTACTAAATATTATGCCAGCCGCGACATCCTCATAGGCTATATATGTAAGATCGGCAATATCCGATCGGGCGGGTATATAATTATCAATAATACTCGGCAGAATGTGTGAACAAAAAAATAGTTTTTTATTAAATTTTTTGGCTATGTTGATTATTTTTTTCTGATAGATACCGTATCTTTCAAATGCCATATTTACGCCAAGCTCGCCCCGATCAATATTAATAATGTTGAAGCTTTCATCCTGGCATAATGCTTCTATTTCAGCGTTCTTTATTTCCCTCTCTATGTTTATGACGATCTTTGTTTTTGGATCCAATTTGCTTAGTAAATCGGTTTTTTTGATGGTGTTGATGAAATTTTCGTTGATATATGGGATAGCCAAAAAGCGTATCGGTAAATTTTCTATGCTTTTTATGATTTTTTTATATTTTTCGATCATTACTTCATCCGGCAGAGTGACCCCGTTGTTGAAAGTTTGTTTAGCTTTGATAGCCCCGTTGTTTAGGATTTTGATTTTAATGGTATTACGATTAATTATCTCTATTACCTGCATGGAAATTTTACCATTGGCCAAACTGATAGTTTGATTAATTCTCACCTGTTCTCCTAAATACGGAATATCCACTGGAATAAATTCGTGACAATCTGGAGAAAAAGGGGCGGATTGAAAAATCAACTCGTCATGCTCTCTTACAGCAAATATTTTTAGATCAAAATCTCCCAAAGCAATTTTATTTAATGGTAGTTCTACAAAAATTCTGGTTTTAGAATTGAGTTCGTCTATTATGCCGTCTGCTCTTTGTATTAGTTCTATATTTTTTTCAACTGTATCGTAAAAAAAGTTAAACCTAAGAGCGTCAGCTCCGGCGAGAATAATTTTTTTTATAATAGCCTCTTCGGTCTTCGGTACAATAGTGGCGATTATTAGCATACGAAAAAACACCCCTCAAAAATTGAGGGGTGTATTATTTTAGTTCTCACTCAATCGTATTGCTGGTCCCATAGTGGAACAGAGCACGAGATTTTTTATGTAAGTTCCTTTGGAAGAGCTTGGCTTGGCTTTTTTCAAAGCATCCACGAAAATAGTGATATTTTCTTTTAGTTTCGCTTCATCAAAACTTACTTTGCCAACTAATTGGTGGATATTAGAAGTGTCATCATTTTTGAAAGTGATTTTACCTCTTTTTAATTCATCAACCATTTTTTTCAAGTTTGGTCCGACAGTTTCAGTCTTTGGGTTTGGCATCAAACCTTTTGGACCAAGCACTTTGGCCACCGCGGCCATTTTTGGCATCATGTCTGGAGTAGTCACGGCAATTTCAAAGTCGATTTTGCCGGTATCTTTTAATTTTTTGATATCTTCTTCCATGTAGATTACGTCAGCGCCGGATTCTTTGGCTTCTTTTTCTTTATCGGAAGAAACGAACACAGCGATCTTCTTGGTCTTGCCAATACCGTGAGGCAATACTACTGTGGAGCGAATCTGCTGTTCGCCTTTTTTTGGATCAATACCCAAATTGGCGTGCACTTCTACACTAGCGTCAAATTTAACGCCGGAAGTTTCTTTGATGAGCTTGATAGCTTCATCGATAGAGTAGACTTTGTTTTTATCTACCTTGGCAGCATTGGCGGCTGCGCGCTTATTTAATTTAGCCATAATTTTTTTAATCCCGATTAGATCGGAACTTAGTGGTACAAACTCTCGAGTGGTCGAGATCCCACCTAATTAATTGTTTATATCTTAGCCTAAATATGGGTTTTTGTCAAGATTAGCCGATTATTTACACTCCTTGTTGGAACATTTTACTTCGCCTTTGAAAGTTTGGGTGATTAGCGATCCACATTTTTCGCATTTGTCACCGGTTGGTTTGTCCCAAAGCGCGAAGTCGCAATTTGGATAACGGTTGCAGCCATAAAACATTTTACCGCGTTTACTTTTGCGACCGGCTAATTCGCCTTGATTGCATTTTGGACACTTTACGCCGGTAAGATTGGCAATATTTTTGGTAGTCTTACAATCAGGATAGCCGGAGCAAGCCATGAATTTTCCAAAGCGGCCATTTTTTATGACCATTGGTTTGCCGCATTTTTCACAGACTTCGTCGGTGGTTTCGTCTGGTATTTTTACTTTTTCGGCAATTTCCGTTTCTTTTACTTTGAGATTTTCTTTGAAAGGGAAATAAAATTCACCAATCACTGGTTGCCATTCTTTTTCACCGCGAGCAATTTCATCAAAACTTTCTTCCATTTTGGCGGTGAATTCTAAATCTACAATATTTGGGAAATGTTGTACCAAAAGATCATTCACGGTAAAAGCAATGTCGCGTGGTTTCAGGCGTTTTTTTTCATCACGCTCTACGTAGCCACGGTCTTCGATGGTGGCGATAGTCGGCGCATAAGTAGAAGGGCGGCCAATGCCGTGTTCTTCCAGTGCTTTTACCAAAGCGGCGTCATTATAGCGTGCTGGCGGTTCGGTGAAATGTTGCTCGGGCTTTAATTCTTGGCATTCTACCTTTTGACCATTTTCCAAATTTGGCAAAGAGTTGTCTTTGTTTTTATCTGGGTATAATTTGAGATAACCATCGAACACTACAAATTGTCCGGTAGCACGGAAAGTATATTTATTTTGAGAAACGATATTAGCGCCAGTAGAGGAAATTTCGGCAGCATTCATCTGAGTGGCCATCGCGCGGTTCCAAATCAATTCATAAAGTTTGAATTGATTTTTATCCAAAAATGGTTTTACAATATCTGGGGTGCGGCCGGCTTCAGTAGGACGGATAGCTTCATGGGCTTCCTGAGCGTTTTTACTTTTATTGGTATAAATACGAGGTTTGTCTACCAAATATTTATCACCAAAATCGGCTTTGATTACACCGTGAGCGTCGGTCAAAAATTTCTGGGCCATGTTTACCGAATCGGTACGCATATAGGTAATAAGACCGACCGAGCCTTCGGAGCCAACTTCCATACCTTCGTATAGTTGTTGGGCCAGGCGCATTGTTTGCTTGGCAGAAAAGCCTAGACGATTGTTGGCATCTTGCTGAATAGTAGAAGTGGTAAATGGAGGTGGTGGGTTGCGGTGAGTGGTCTTTTTTTCGACTTCGTTTACTATATAGGAAGCGCCCTTGAGATCGGCCATGATTTTGTCAGCCATTTCTTGATTGGCAATATCCAATTTTTCCAGTTTTTTTTCTGGAGTGGCTGATAATTTAGCGTTGAAATTTATTTTTTGAGTATTGGCAAAAACACCTTCCACTGTCCAATATTCTTCTGGTTTGAAAGCCAAAATTTCGCGTTCACGCTCCACGGTGAGACGCATGGCTACACTTTGTACACGACCGGCGGACAATCCTTTGGCTACTTTGCGCCAGAGGAATGGGGAGAGTTCATAACCCACCAGTCTATCTAGTACGCGGCGAGCTTGTTGGGCATCTACCATTTTGAGATCTAGCGGACGGGGATTTTTTATTGCTTCTTCAATCGCGGTTTTGGTAATTTCGTGGAAAACAATACGTTTGGCTTTGGCTGGATCTACTCCCAAAATTTGCGCCAAATGCCAAGAAATAGCTTCTCCTTCACGGTCTTCATCGGTAGCGAATAGGATTTCGTCGGTGCCTTTGGCGTCGGCTTTGAGTTCTTTGGCTACTTTGCTTTTGTCGCGGCTGACAATATAATGAGGTTCAAAATTATTGTTTACATCTACCCCCATTTTACTTTTTGGAAGATCGCGAACATGGCCAAAAGAAGATTTGACCACGAATTTTCTTCCCAAAAATTTGGAAATAGTTCTAGCTTTAGCTGGTGACTCTACGATAACAAGTTTGGACATAAGACAAAATTATTTGACTCAACAATAATCCATTTTGACAGAAATGTCAATTTGGTGGTAGAATTTTGGTATAAATATTATTATATGAATGAAGGAAAATCAATCTGTAGAGTTTGCCAAGGAGCGCATCGCACAGGTGAGTGTTCTGGAGACGCTCGTGTAAGTATTCCGGCAATCAAACGTTCTGATACCGGTGCAGAGTTAATCGACGATCAAGTGTCTGGGCCAGTTAAATTTTTTGATGTTCCTCAAGATCCAAGTATAGAACCAATAGAACCATTGGACGATGATGAAAAAACTCCGGTTGTGTCTCGTGTAGTCACAAAGCCTATAAATCCTAAAGTAGATACTGTTACCGAATTTGACTTAGGAGATTTGCGCGACCGTTTGGTGCAAACTAAATCAGATACATCTAAAGGTAAACAAAAAGAAGTTGTGGTTGATCCGGTTGAATTAAGTCATGTATTTGATGATGTAAAAAGTAACCGTGAAGCTGAGGTGGTGGGTTTTATTAAGCGTTGGATGGGTAATAAAAAATTTGAGGATGTTAAAGAATTTAAAGAATTTGTAAAAGAATTATTTGGAGGAGAAAATGATCCGGTTGGTGCTTGGAAAATGGAAGATCTTGCGCCGTTGGCAACGCTGACTGTGGAATTAAGAGCTCAAATTGGCGAAAGTAGGCCAGTAGTAGAAGTTGATTTAATAAATATGAAAGGCCAGGGTCTGAGAAAAGGTCAAAATATTACTAAAGTAGGTGAAGTTAGAATGCAGGCGCCAAGTTCAAAGATTGATCTGGTCGCTGAAGAGAGAGCGGTAGAGGCCGATCCTGGTTTATGGAAGAAAGCGACAGGATGGTTTCGGATGACCAGAAAAAATCCTGAAAATAAATAAAATTAAAATAATCCCGACTAAGTCGGGATTATTTTTTTATATAATTCATTCCACCTACCACCTAGATTTTTTATTTGCCCTTTTATTTCCATGATGGTCAGTGTGGCACTCATGGTGGCACTATCTATTTTTGTTTTCAGAATTATCTCGTTTATATTTTTAGGCTCTTTGGTCAGGCAGTTTAATATTTTTCCTTCAGGAGTATTTATATCTATTTTTTCTTTTTTTACCGGAATAATTTGTTTTATTTCTTGCAGATTCAGCGTTTCCAAAATATCATTTGGTTCGGTGACCATTTTGGCGCCGAATTTTATCAGGTTGTTTGGTCCGGCTCCGGTAGGCGAGGTGATTGCGTGGGGCACACACATGACTTCGCGATTGTAATCTAGAGCACAGCGGGCAGTGATGAGTGCGCCGGATTTGAGTGGTGCTTCGATGACTAAAGTGCCCAAAGATAGCCCGGCAATAATTCGATTGCGCGCCGGAAAAGAATATTGAGTTGGTAAAAAATCTACCGGATATTCTGATATTACGGCCCCGCCAGTGGCAATAATTTTTTCGGCCAAGAGTTTGTGAGTCGATGGGAAAACATGAGATTTATTTATTCCCGATCCTAGTACGGCAATAGTGGTACCGCCCGCTTCCAGGGTGGCACTGTGAGCAATACCGTCGATACCTAGAGCCAGGCCGCTCACAATCACTATGCCCTGTGCCGCTAGCGGTGTGACCATATCTTCGCAAGCTACTTTGCCGTAAGTAGTAAAACGACGCGTACCTACCACGCCCAAAGTTGGCTGGTCGCAAGAGGGCAGAGTGCCGCGTACAAATAAAGTGTGAGGCGGATCATTGATTTGAGAAAGTAGGGGAGGATAATCAGGCTCGCCCAAAGAAACCGCGCGGATGTTTTCTTTTTCCATACGCTCCAAAATTTTTTCTATTGGATTTTTATCACGCCAAGTCAAAAATTCCACAGCGATATTTTCTTCGATACCTGCTTTCACTACTTCATCCAGCTCGGCGGCATACAAATTTTTTAGATCGCCAAAATACGCCCGGAGTCGGGCGTATCGAATATAAGTGATCTTGGGGAAGTGGGCCAACCAAGCTTGATAATTCACAATTTAAAATTACGCCACCAAGGAGAGTCGCTTGATTTCCTTTATGGTACTATCAAGCCCGGTTTGTAATACTTTAAATTCCTCCTTAGTGAATTTATTTAAAACAAAGTTGCTAATAACTTGAATTTTTTCTTCGCCGATTGGGCCAACACCGATGCGGATGCGGGTAAAATCTTTGGTGCCCAAACGCTCTATCACGGATTTGATGCCATTGTGTCCGGCGGCGCCGCGATCGGTCTGGACACGAATATCACCAGCAGGAATGTCTTTATCATCGTGAATCACGATAATATCTTTGTTGGTCAATTTATAAAATTTCATCAGTTCCATTACCGCCAAGCCGGAATCATTCATGAAAGTTTGCGGTTTGGCCAATAATATTTTTTCGCGTTCAATCTTCAAATCAAAAACTTCCGAGTGAGCTTTTGGTAATTTTTTGCCGATCAAATTTTCTTCTTTGATTAATTTATCCAAAGCCAACCAACCGGCATTATGTCGGGTCATTTCATATTCTCGGCCAGGGTTGCCCAAAGCAATAATTAATTTCATGTTCATTTTAAGTTCTCTTAGTTTTGGTCAATTTGATAATAATCGGCGCGGCAAAAAAACTAAATTGTTCACGCAAACGATTTTCCAAAAAGTGGACGTAAGAGATATTGAGCGAAGTTTTGTATTTGATAAACAATTCAAAAATTGGTGGGCCGGCATTGATCTGGTGAAAGCCTTTTATTTGCGGATGGCGCACACCTTTGCCGCGCGATGGGAGGTGTTTTTTGACCATGCCTTTTATGAAGGCTTCGATAGTTTCTTCATCAATCACTGTCTGGCGTTCGGCGTAGGCGCGTTTGATCAGTGGGAAGATTTGGTGGATGCGGTAGTTTGTAGCCGCGCTGACAAACACAATCGGCGCGTAACTAATATGCGGGAATTGTTTAAGGATATCTTTTTTGACCTCGTTGCGGAAATCATCGGTATTTTCATCGCTGAGATCCCATTTATTTACCACGATGATTACACTCTTGGTGCTCTCGCGTAGCAAACCGCCAAGCTGTTGGTCCTGATCCGTAATCGGGGAAGTGGTGTCGAGTAAAAACAAAACAATGTCGGCGCGTTTCATCGCTTCAATACTTTTGCCAATACCCTGGCGCTCTAAGTGGCCGCCAACTTTGGCTTTGCGACGAATACCGGCGGTGTCGATAAATAAAATATGATCACCATCAACTTCTACTAGAGTGTCGTGTGGTTCACGAGTAGTATGGGCCATGTCGCTGACAATTACTCTATCCTCGCCAATTAATTTATTAAATAGCGCGGATTTACCGACGTTTGGTTTGCCGATTAAGGCTACTTTGATTGGATTTATATCTGGAACAACTTTTGGTTTCTTTGGATTTTTTTTCAAATGTTTGAAAATTTCTTCCATCAGTTCACCGAGACCTGAACCATTTTGCGCGGATATGGCCATGGGCGCGCCAAAGCCAAGTTTGAGCCAAGCGCGTTCGTATTTTAGGGATTGGTCCAGAGGATTATCCGCTTTGTTGGCCACAAAAATAATCGGACAATTCTTTTTCTTTTGCAATAACAATTTGGCCAATTCTTTTTCTTGAGGCAATAAGCCATCGCGAATATCGGTGACAAAAACTATGACATTGGCTTCTTTGAGAGCAGCTTCGGTTTGTTTGATAATATCTTTTTCTAGCAATACTTCATCGGAAAAAGTAAGACCACCGGTATCCACGATGCGGATTTGTTTACCACGCCAAATAGCCTGCGCGGAATTGCGAGTACGAGTGGTGCCGGGAATATCGGAAACTAAAGCTTGGGTGCTTTCAGTGAGACGATTAAATAAAGTAGACTTGCCTACGTTCACGCGTCCTACGAGTGCGACTGTCGGCAGATTCCAATCAACTATTTTTGCGGGTGTAGACATATTTTAATTTTTTATATCAGTTCCTAATATTAACAGTATATCGGCTTCCGGGTTAAAATTCAAATTGGCGGTAGAAGAGGCGCTACCGTAAACAGCGGTAGTGCTCGACGCCAATAGCCAGTCCGGTGCGCCCACTTTGAGCTGGCCAGGGACGGCGGCTTGAACAGCCTTGATAACATCTGGTGAAACTTTTGGATTAATTACATATATGGAAGTAACATCTATCGGACGGCGTGGGCTATTACCAGAGGAGAGAGTAGAGAGCCCAACATTTTCCAAATCATGCTGATATTTGGCCGCCAGTCCGGCGCGCCAGGTACCATTGAGTACCTGCACTCTGCCACTTGGGAAGATGGTTTTGTTTTGTTCGACCAGATTTTGGCCCGGTTTGGCGAGGTTTTCTTCAAAGACATTTTTCATTGCCAAATTTATCTGATCAAAGTTTCCGGTAGTCGGCCCCAGCATAAAAGCACCACTGTCGGCGATATAGGATTTGAGAAAACCATTATTGCCATTATCAATCACTAAATTTTTAATTTCGTTATTCGCCTCCTTGGCCATGCTAGCCAAATACATCATCTGACCAAAATTTAAATTGGTAGTAATGTGGTTGGAAAGGGAAGTGAGAATATTTTGCACATGCACCGGATTGGTATAAGTGCCAAAAGATAAAAGTTTTTCTTTCAGGGCCGATAAAATAATTTGTTGGCGGCGACTGCGGGCAAAATCAGAGCCCTCGCCATTATTACCATGGCGACTGCGGGCAAAATCTAGCGCCTTGGCGCCGTTCAGGGTCTGTATTCCGGCAGTAAAACTAATGGTGCGATAAGAAAAATTTTCACCCGGGAATTCCGAATCGGAAAAAGTGCGTGGCACATTTACAGTCACACCACCCACTTCGTCTACTATTTCCTGGAAAGCTTTGAAATCTACGCGTACATAGTAGGGGATATCCAAGCCAAAGTTTTTTTCAAAAACTTGACGCGCATATTCACCACCAAATCTTGGGTTTTCAGCTTCGCCAAAAGCATCGGCCGAGTTTATTTTGCGCACACCGTGTCCGGCAATAGGCACACCCAAATCACGCGGTATAGAAATCAAAGCGACTTCCTGAGTGCTTGGCTTAATGCTCAAAATAATGTTGGTATCGGATAAATAGGCGCCATCATGTCCAGGACCGCCAATTCCTAGCAATAAAATATTGATACGGTCATCTTTTTGGCCGTCCAAGATATTATCAGAATGCAAAATAAAGTTTTTTACGGTCTCAAGCACACCCACATTTTTGGGTTTCAAAGTCTTCAAGTCGTAATTGGTGGCGTCGTTGGGCCAGGCCGAAAGGGTGAGAGTGCGCTGTACTTTACAGCCCACGACCAATAAAACGGCAATAATTAAAAATAGCCAAAGGAATTTTTTCTTTTTTGGCTTTGGCTCTTCTTGCTCCAATGTTTGGGGCTGTAATAAGTTTATCGGTTCTTTTTCAATCATAGAAGTAAAAAAATTATAGCACAAAAAATGTGATTTGGCAACCTTTTTCAGTTGATTTTTTTATTACCATGTGATAATATGAAAACAACCCTTTGTAATCCTTTTTTAGGATGATTAGCTCAGTTGGTTAGAGCGTTGCATTCACATTGCAAAGGTCACTGGTTCAAATCCAGTATCATCCACTGGTCAAATTTTCAATATGTCGCAAAATATTTTAAATTCCGACGTCAATATCGGAAACGTGCAATACGAATGGAGTGTGAAAGAATACGAACGGCACGAACGCGGAAAAGGTTGGTACGTAGCCATGGGACTGCTTGGCGCCGCGATGGTCGCCTACGGTGTAGTGTCGGGCAATTATTTGTTCGCGCTTATCACTGTCCTTTTTGGTATCATTTTATTTATGCAGGATATGGTAGAGCCGATGGAAGTGTATTTCGCTCTTACCAATACCGGCATAGTGGTGGGCAAAAAGTATTATCGCTACAGTGAATTAAACAATTTTTGGATAATTTATAATCCGCCCTTTACCAAAAATTTATATTTTAGTCAGGATAGCCTGTTGCATCACCGCATTCAGGTGCCTCTGTACGATTTTGATCCGCGTCCGATTCGCGATTATTTGAATCAATTTTTGCAAGAGGATTTGGAACAAGAGGAGGAGCCGCTCAGCGACAGAATGGGCCGAATCATGAAAATTTAAAAAATACTAAGAAAGTTGACAAAATCAACTTTTTTTAGTACAGTATTGAAGCTAAATTTGCACTCATCGTTCAATGGATAGGACATTGGCCTGCGAAGCCGAAAATTTAGGTTCGACTCCTAATGAGTGCACAATGTAGGACGCCTTCATCAAAAGGCGTCTTTTTTATCTCAACTAACTGAAGAAATGGAGTTTGCCACTCCAGGCGTACTATTTATAACTTTATAAAGAATCAGAGTATTTGACAAACTTTATAAAGTTTGCTAATATGGTTATATTATGACAATCAAGCAAAAACTTGAAACAATTCAGAAAATGTCTGGTCTTACTCAGACTAAAATAGCCTATAAACTGGGGGTATCTTTTGTGGCCTTCAATAATTGGTGGAATGAAAAATCTGTACCAAGAGTAAAAATGCAGATAGCCATAGATGAATTGTTTTTAGAAATGACCGGTCAAAAAATTATTCCGGCCACCCAATTAATTGCCAAAAAACAATTTTTAAGTAAAAAGTCATCTGAACACAAAAATATTGTGAAGGAAATTTTGGATAATCCGGATATCCGTGATCAGTTTATTTTAAAGTTGACCTACCATAGTAATAGTATCGAGGGGAGTACCTTGACAGAGCCGGATACCGCGGCTATTATTTTTGATAATGTGGCCTTGCCCAACAAAAGTTTGGCCGAACAAATGGAGGCAAAAAATCACCAGACTGCTTTGAATTATTTATTTGAGCATGTCCTCAAAAAGAAAAAGATTGACGAAAATTTTATTTTAAAATTACATAGTATTTTGATGAACGGTATTCAATCTGACGCCGGATTGTATCGTCGGCATGGCGTGAGAATTTTGGGAGTAAATTTAGCCACTGCCAATTTTATGAGTGTGCCAAAATTGATTGACGAGATAGTTATTTTGGCCGCAAAATCAAATAGCGATATTATTTCATTATCGGCTGATATCCACAGACAGTTTGAACAGGTGCATCCTTTTTCCGATGGTAATGGGCGCGTTGGTCGTTTGCTTATGACGGCAATGTTATTGCGACATAATTTTGCCCCCGCCATTATTCACCAACAACAGAAACGATTATATTATACTTTTTTATATAAAGCCCAAACTAAAAAAGATAATAGCCAATTAGAAAATTTTTTGTGTGATGCGGTGTTGGATGGGTTTAATATCCTGGAACGTAAAGATATCTAGATTTAGAAAATAATTTATTTTAAATTATCTAAAATAATTTGTCACCTTACCCGTTCTTCTGCACATTGTAAGACGCCTTCATCAAAAGGCGTCTTTTGTTTTCAGCTTTGTTTTTTGAATTTTATTATGTTATAGTAATTTGCATATTTGCATATATGAAGAATTCAAAAACCGACTACTCCTATTTCTCTCTTGCTTCCGATGTTTATAGCTCTCTGGGTAATCAAAAGGGTAAATTTTGGTTAGCCACTTTGTTGCGTTTGAGCGCCGACGGCATTTACCTATACACCTCTTTGGCTTTGGCCAAAGTTATTTCTTTTTTCAATCACTATAATCCCGGCGATTCTTTGAAGCCTTTTTGGTATATACTTATTATCTGGACTCTGGCCTATATCTATTCCAACAATGTTCGTCAAGCCGGCAAATTTCTTTGTAGTAAGGTTGGCAAAAAAGTAAATTTGGAAACTCAGGTAAACGCGTTTCGTCATATCAGTCTGCTAGATATTGCTTGGCATGAAAAAGAAAATACCGGCAATCGCCTCAAATGCATCGAGAGTGGCGGGCTTGGCATAGAAACCTCTTTGCGAATTTGGATAAACAATTTGATTGAAATTGGGGTCAACTTTGTCGGCATGATAATTATTTTGTATTTTATCGATTGGCGCGTGGCTTTGATTGTGCTTGTATTTTTAGTCACCTATCTCACGGCGGTAATGCCGATAAGTAGACGGGTGGTGGCCGCAGCTAAGGAAGTAAGTCGCCAAGAAGAAGATTTGCATGGTCTGTCTTTTGAAATTCTCAACAATATTCGCAGTATCAAAGTAATGGGTATGTTTGGTCAGCTTTTTCCTAAGTTGGGAAACTACGCTGATAAGGTTTATAAAAGCACAGCCAGACGTATTAATATTTTTGCCGTCAAAATTTTTATCCAAAGCAATTGGTCACATTTTTTTCGCGTCGGCGCCATGGTTTTAATAGCTTTTGGTATTGCGGCGGGGCGTTATGATTTGGGATTTTTGTTGCTGTTTAATCTTTATTTTATCAACCTGCGCACTTCGGCAGAGGAGCTCTCCCACGTTTCTCAGGAATTGGTAGTAGCCAGATATCATGTCAGCCGTCTAAAAGATGTTTTAAACGAAAAAGTTTTGATCGACAACGATGCCAACAAAATAAATTTTCCAATCAATTGGCAGACTATTCAATTTAAAAATGTTTCTTTTTCTTACGGTGATCGCGCGGTGTTAAAGAATATTTCCTTTGAGATCAAACGCGGGCAAAGAGTTGGAATAGTGGGATTATCTGGAGCCGGCAAATCCACCTTGTTTAAATTATTGCTCAAGGAGTACGAAAATTTTACCGGCGATATTTTGCTCGACAATATTTCCATCCGCAAAATTAAAAAGAGTTCGTTTTACCAAAATACGGCCGTGGTTTTGCAGGATACAGAAGTTTTAAATTTTTCTCTTAAAGAAAATATTATTATGGCCGGCGGTAATATAGAGTCCAAAGAGCGTTTGCAAATGGCTGTGGGTGTGGCTCATATTACGGATTTCATGTCGAAATTGCCAGAAGGTCTAGATACTTTGATAGGGGAAAAGGGTGTAAAGTTGTCTGGTGGAGAAAAGCAGAGAGTCGGTATTGCCCGAGCGATTTTTAAAAAGCCGGATATTTTATTTTTGGATGAAGCTACTTCTCATTTGGATCTGGAATCCGAAGAAAAAATAAAAGATTCACTGCATAAATTTTTTCAAGAAGTGACGGCAATAGTGATTGCGCATCGCCTCACCACTATCCAAGAAATGGATAAAATTTTATTGCTCGAAAATGGAGAATTAATTGAGACTGGTTATTTTAAAAGTTTGATGGAAGAGAAAGGTAGATTTTTTGAATTATGGAATAAACAAAAATTTTAGAAATTTATTAATAGCTCGTACCCTTGCTTAAAACAAAAAATTGTGGTAGTCTAGGGCCGGTTCTTTGATAATGAATGATTAACCAAAAGCTCAAACAACCATCCACTCTCACCTAACAGAGGAACCATGACCGAACCAATCAAGTTTCAGGCCAAGCGGGACAGCTACTCGCGGGCTCGTGGAGGCGATTCTCGCTTCCTCAACATCGTCTGCTGCGCTTGCCACGCCCATGTCGCCCTTTACCAAAAGGACGGCCCTGGCGCGCTCTTGCGCATGTATGTCGATCGCATCTTCGCTCCGCCGACTTTGGCCGAGTTGAAGGGCAAGGCCCTCGACAAGAAGGCGCTGCCCAACCTGCTCTGCCCTCAGTGCAATGTGCTCATCGCCACCCCCATGGTGTACGAACCGGAAAATCGTCTGGCTTTCCGTATGGTGCCCGGCTCCTTCGGCAAGAAGAAGAGCGACGGGATGTACCCGCCGACCAATCTGTAACCATCAAGCATCAGGAGGATAGCCATGGCTATCAGCGTTCCCCCGCCCGACATGATCAAGATCATTGCCAAGTCGGGCATGTCCCCTCAGGAAGTTGAGAAGTTCATCGCTCTCGTCCAGAGCTCTATGCAGCCGGTGCAGAAGCGCATCGATGTCGTGGAGGCTGGAGACAGGCGTTTCTACTTCGTGGAGCGTCGTGGTCTCGGCGTTCTCAACACCGAGTTCGGGTCGTTTTGGCAGTACAATTTCGCCATCGACGACCAGTGGGAGAAATACTCCGTGCTGCTTCGGGGCGAGATCGACCTCAATACCCTCAACCCCGTCTTCAAGCGGAAGGAACGGTTGGTTTTGCGTACCGATTCGGGATGCGAAACCGGCCAGGTCTTCGGCGATCGGACGTGCGAATGCTGTCAGCAACTCAAGCTGGCTATGCAGACGCTCGCCGAGGTCGGGGAAGGTATGATCGTGAACATCCCGCGTCAAGATGGCCGGGGGATGGGCTTGACCTTCAAGCTCGCTACCCTCTGGCTTCAAGAACAGCTCAAGGTGAACACGGTCGAGTCGGCCAGCCTCTTGGCACCTGGTGGCGTCATCGATGTCCGGACCTACTCCGGCGTCGTCTGCATCCTCAAATTCTTCGAGGTGCCGTCTTCGTGTGCTATTGATCTGGCGACCAACAACCCCTACAAGGCTACAGTCTTTGGCGAAAACGGCTACAAGGTTAGCGACCAGCTCGTGCCGGTGATCGTGCCGGCCACCGAGCATACCGCTCGCCATTTGGCCGCCAAGGGCCAACACCTCAACCATCAAGGCCTTCACATCCAGGAGGGGTAAATGATTGCGAATCAGCAACTCTTCGCGCGTATGCGCGAGCAGGGCACTCTATTGTGCGCCGGCCTTGATCCGGATTTTTCCAAACTGCCGCGCGCAGTGCTGGAACAGCCCGGGAGCAAGGAAGAAAAGGTTCTGGCGTTTCTGCAGGGAGCCGTGGATGCTACTGGTCCACATGTCTGTGCGTTCAAGGCGCAGAAGGCGTTCTTCGATCTCATGTCCGGTGGACATGATGTACTCAAGGAGATCGTCCACTACGTCCATCGCACTTTGCCGGGAGTTCCCGTGATTGTCGATTGCAAGATCGGCGATATCGAGAACACTATGGCGGCCTACATCGACAACCTGTTTGGAGAGATCCAGGCGGACGGTGTCGTCGTGAACCCCTACATGGGGGACGATGTCATCGAACCGCTCATGGAGCTCAAAGACAAGTCTGTCGTTGTACTCGTCAAGACGAGCAACATCTCCGGCGGTGTTGTTCAGGATGTCCGTCTCCATGACGGTCGCATGCTCTGGCAGTACATGCTGGACCTGGTGGTGAATCGTTGGAATCGCAACGGTAACATGATCCCCGTGTTGTCCTCGACGGCAGGGTTGGATATGAACAATATCCGCCCGCTCATCCCGAACAACATGCCGATCCTGCTCGCCGGTGTCGGTGCTCAAGGTGGAAGCTACCAGGATCTGGGCAAACTGCTCAACTCGGAAGGTCTCGGCGTCTTCGTGAACTCTTCTCGCGGCCTGCTCTATCCAGGCGCTTCTGAGTCGTGGCAAACAGCCGTTCAAATGGCTACGGTCACGACGAAAGAAGCTCTCAACCTGGAAAGGAGGAAGTGATGAGCAGGTTCATGCTGTTGCTGGGTCCGTCGGGCGTGGGCAAGAGTGCTGTCATCGACGAGTTGTCGAAACTCGACGACCGCTTCGTCTACATCTGTCCCTACATGACTCGTCCGCTTCGGGAAGGAGAGAGGAATAAGGTTTCGGTGAGCCGTAGCCAGATGGATGCAATGTCGCAACGTGGCGAACTGCTCGTGGTCAACGAACTCTTCGGCGGAATCCTTTACGGGACGCCGAGGTTGCCGATTGAAGCGGCTCTGTCCGCCGAGAAATTCCCGGTGCTGGACTGGCCGATCGATCGACTGTCGATCATGAAGCAGGCATTCCCTGGTCAACTGTTCTCGATCTACGTTTCTCCGCCTTCGCTCGACGTGCTTCGTCAGCGTTTGGGAAAAGACGGTCGGGATGCCGACGGTGCGCGTTTCGCTAGCGCGCAAAAGGAGCTGGAGCGTTTCTGGGCTTTGGGGTATGTCGGTGATTACGACTATGAGATCGTCTCGCAAGAGGGTCAGATCAGTCGAATCGCGCAAGCGATTTTCACCAACTACATCCAGTCGTTCTAATTTGAATGCGGTCATTTCACAAAAGGAAAAGGGAGGGGATAATCTGTAGCCGCATCTGCAGACCCCGTATTAAGAACATAATATTTGTATTGTGTCTTTAAAATAAAAAACAATGCCAATTCAGTAGGCATTGTTTTTTTACGCTATTTATTTTAAAGGATAAATTCCAATTCCGACTTTTTTTATTACCGATCCTTGGTACAAACGGATTGCCGGTCGATCTTCTTTTTTATAATTATAGAAAGTTCCGACAACTTTTTGACAAGCGGAGCATTTGAAGTCCATAGTTTTATTTTTTTTAATTTTTGGCGCCAAAATTCTGTCGAGGTACATTCTTTTTAGTTCACCTGGACCATCTTTTTGATATAGAGCCAAATGCGCGCTACAACTGTCACAAAAAATATTTAGAAAGCGTGAATAACCTCCACGATTTTTTCGATATTGATCTTTTTTTAATTCAAAATATTGTTTAGCCATATTTTTTAGAATTTATATAGCCATATTCTATCAATTATGATTTTTATTGTCCAATGTATAATCATTGCATTTTTTAAAATATATGTTAGTATGCCCGCAAATCAGCAATCAACTGGCTGGTTGGGAGTATAGCAATGCGGACGATTGAGATTACAGGTAGTGTGCGGGTGTGTGTCTGGGATGAAATGTCCGAAGCTGATCGTGTGCTTCTGGCTCGAGCCATTCGTGCGCGTGAGCATGCGAGTGTGCCGGTGTCGCAGTTCATGGTGGGAGCGGCGTTGCGTCCTGTCGGGGTTGATCGCATGTTCTATGGCTGTAATGTAGAAGATCATGCTCAGACGAGCACCATTCACGCCGAAGCGGCCACGCTGGCCGCGATGATCGGCGCTCTTGGTCCCAGGGCGCTCTGCGATACCGTTGCTATCGCTCTTGGACCGAGCAGTAAGCGTATTGTCAGTCCGCCTCAATACACCATGGTGCCGATCGTCAGTCTCTCGGACGTTCGATACACGCCGTGTGGACATTGTCGCGGCCTGCTCAGCCAGTATGGTGGCGGAAATATCCGTTTTCTCTGTCTTCAGGATAACGGCCAGATCGTCATCGGTACCATGGCCGACTTCTTTCCTTGTGGTTTCGAGTTGTAAACCGCATGAACCCATCTTCCAAAATATGGTGGGTAGAGCAATTTCAAATCGCTCCGTCCGTAAGGATGTCTTGGTCATTAGGCCAAGTGGGGAGGGAAAAATGGTCCAACACTTCGACCGCCCGCACTCACTTAAGATTATAATTTATTTATAGTTTTAAGTGACGGGCGGTTTTTGTTTGTAAGTTTATTGTATTTTTGCTATAATAAAAGATATTATTAATCTGCATTAGCAGAGTAATTTAAATTAATATGAAAAAAAGTGTTTGGCTCCTGGCCGCACTGCTGGTAGCTTTGGCGCCAAAGATGGCGTCAGCAGCTTTGCCGGAAGTGGGTTGGAATCCGGTAAATGTAGATAAATGTACTCAGGTAGGCAAGGATATTCAGATAGTGAATGGATCATATAGCGCTTTTTTGACTTCGGAATGTCGTGATGCCGGTAATGGTTTGAAAGATTACACTATGGCTTGTCTTTCCGCTACCCAATATCGCGTAGATTGGAAACCTTGTACTGGTACGGCCGCACCGGTAGTTACTTGCAGTGATTCTGAAAGTGGCTTGAATTATAATGTTGTTGGTGTCGCTACCGGAAAAGATGAAGTCAGTCAGGTGGCTGGTTCTTATCAAGATTCTTGTGGAAATTATGTGGGTGACCAAGGGCAAGTTTCTGGCGATTTCATCGCTGAAAAATATTGTAGTGGTTCTAGCTCCAATCCATATGTTCATACTCAATGGTATAAATGTGAATATGGTTGCTCGGCCGGTGCTTGTAAAGGCAAGCCGGCTGTAGCTCCAGCCGCTACTTGTTCTGAAAGCGATAATTTCAATAACTATGTTTATGGTACTGCTACCGGTAATGATGAAGTGAGCGGTATTGCTGGTACTTATGGTGATAGCTGTGGTGCCTATATTGGCGATAAAAATAAAACTTCCGGTGACTATATCGCCGAAACTCACTGTAGCTCCGGCAATGGCAAAAATTATGTACATACTCAGTGGTATAAATGTGAAAATGGCTGTGTAGCCGGTGCTTGTCAGGCCAAAAAAGCCGAAACAATTTCAAGCTATGATTTGTCATCCAAGACTACGATTACTTCGCCTTTAAATAATTCTGTTTTTACCAATTTTCCTCGTATTGCCACTATCAATTGGTTGGAAGTAAAAAATGCCAACAATTACATGGTGGAAGTAGCTTGTGATCATTGTGGTGTTGGTGCCGATTGGTCCGATAGTTTTAAATGGAAAACATATTCCAGTAGTTTCACTACTTCGCCTTTGGCCGGAGATAATCAATTCCGCACTCGTGTGTTGCCAGTCTTTCCAAACGGCTCTACCGGTCAGTGGTCTGATTATACTTACTTCAAATTTAATACTGCCGGCAGTGCTACTAGTACCGCAGGCAATTCCGCTTCATCTCTGCCAGCTTGTTCGGATATCACCGGCGGCAATGTAAATTTCATTGTTTGTACCGGCTATGCCGTGGATCATTACTGGAGTGGTGTAAAAGTTAAAGTAGTGGATCATGATGGTGAAACCGCCAGTGTGTTATTGAGCAATCTTAGTGAAGATGATGCTGATCTGGTGATCAATGAGCCAGAAACTTTTTATGTCACCAACAAACCTGGTAAATATGTAATGTTGACTTACTTGGGTGTAGGAGACGAAGGTCGCGCTCTGATCAAAGTAGATTCCAATACTACTATGCTGGATGCTACCGGCGATAGTTGTACCAATGAACAGGGCGGCAACGGTATCTATACTATTTGTAAAAATAACTGGTTTAAATTTGACGGTAGTGTTTTCAAATTTCAAGTAGTGAAATTTAATAACACTTATGTTTGGCTCAAATTAAATGGCGCCAAGAGCACCAATGTAGTGCTCAAAGTAAATGCCAAGAAAAAATATGCGCTCAAACAAAATGGTGGGTATGTAGAGCTCACTTACCAAGGTAACAGTGGTAAGGGTGGGGCAAAAGTAAAAGTAAATTTGGTTACACCATAAAAATAAAGTAAATAAAATAAAAAACCTCTCGATTGTTCGGGAGGTTTTTTTATTGAATAATTATATCTTTACCCTTGACTTTCTGTTATAATTATGATAGTTAAGCTGTGTCCGGTATAGGGCCAAATTCGGCCTTGCCTACCGGCAAAGGGGAGAAATGCGAAAGTGGACCTTTCGTGATTACATGGAGTACCTCGCGGCGGCATTGCTCGTCGTGGCGTACTTCGTTGAGTCGTTGTTGCCTGTGATCGGCACGGTAGCCATTGTCGGCGGACTGTTGTTCACCGAACCTGGGGAGCTGCTGTCCTGGTTCTGGGCTGCTTTGCGCCAGCGCCAGCCGACCAGCCGCAACACCGAGCCCAAGCCACTGCCGACGGCGTTCAGCTCGATCAGTCCCGGAGAACATCTTCCGGCCTACGTCCGCGATCCAAGCCGGCGTCGTCGAGTCGAGACGGCTCGACTGGCCGCTCCGCAGCTGAAGGAGGTGCCCCATCACTAGGCATTTCATTCCCACCCCGCGCGCCCCCTAACTTAAAAAGGAGTAGGATCCGGCGCGCCACACTTTGATTATAAATTTTGTAGTCAGAGCCAATAAAAAATCCAGAGTCTAGAGCTTTGGATTTTTTATTTGCTGAGGCTTTGGTTTAGTTATTTTCGTCTTATTAAGAGCCGTAATTCGTTTTACAAATCTAGACATAAAAGATAAAGCCAGATAGAATGTAGGAGTACGAAGAAAAATATTTTTCTGAGTTGACTATTTGTCCCTGCTTATATAGAATAAAAATATATAACCTAGTTTTTATGAAACAGAAACAACTGGACAGAATAATCCGATTGGTCAAACGCACTGGCGATAGATTTGTGGTACTAGATAGAGATACCGATGAAGCGATGGTAGTGATGAATTTGGATGAGTACGAGGATTTGCTCAATACTACTACCGAAGTAGAAAATTTGGCCGAAGAAGAGATGCTCAGCCGTCTGAATCACGACATCAACCGCTGGCAGGAGCAACATGAAAAAAAGAGCCCTTTGCCTCAAATTCAATATGAAGAGCCGGAAATAGAGCCGGATTTGGAAGAAGAGGAAATGGACAAAGAAGAAGAAAAAGAGCAAGATTTACCGGAAAAACTCCAAGAACCAGAAAATTTGGCTAAATTTAGCCAAGAAATAGAAGATTCAGAGTTAGAAGACGAGATTGAATTTGCCCCAATGTCCGAGCCTATTCCAGAGCCACCTGCTGAACCAGTCAAATATATTGCTCCAATATCGCCCGCTTCGGAAGCGACCCCAAATACCAATTTTGCCGAGGAAGATTTGTCTGATTTACCCGAAGGAGAAGAGGAAAAATTCTACCTTGAGCCTGTTGAGTAAAAAATGTGTTCATGTCAAATATTTATCCACACCCCTTTGGCCCTTGCCAAAACCAATAAACCCTGATATAATGCCCACGCTAATCAACTATTTGGTTAGCGTGTTTCTTTTATTAATATATATATACAAAAACAACGGCTGGACAAAAATCTGCCCCGACCACTCGGGTGTAGAGCCGTGAAGATTTAATCCTATGGCTGAGTTTTCAAGAACCAAGCCCCATTTGAACGTAGGTACAATTGGTCACGTTGACCACGGTAAGACAACTTTGACAGCTGCTATTTTGCAGGTGTTGGCCGCTCATGGCGGTATTGCCCAGAATAAGGGCGTAGGCGATTTGGATAAAGCTCCTGAGTCAAAAGCTCGTGGTATTACCATTTCTACCGCTCACGTTGAATACGAATCCGAAAAACGTCACTATGCTCACGTTGACTGTCCAGGTCACGCTGACTATGTGAAAAATATGATCACCGGTGCTGCTCAGATGGATGGTGCTATTTTGGTAGTATCTGCCGCTGATGGTCCGATGCCTCAGACTCGTGAACATATCTTGCTTGCTCGTCAGGTAGGTGTGCCTTACATCGTAGTATTTTTGAACAAGATCGACATGGCCGATCCAGATTTGGTTGAATTGGTAGAAGTTGAAGTTCGCGATCTTTTGAACAAATATGGTTTCCCTGGCGACACCACTCCTATTATCCGCGGTTCCGCTTTGAAAGCTTTGGAAAGCCCAACCGACGAAGTTGCTTCCAAGCCAGTAATGGACTTGATCAAGACTTTGGATGAATATATCCCAGAGCCACAGCGCGCTACTGACAAACCATTCTTGATGCCTGTTGAAGATGTATTCTCCATCGAAGGTCGTGGTACAGTAGTAACTGGCCGTATTGAAAGTGGTATGATCAAAATCGGTGATGAAATTGCTATCGTTGGTCTACGTGAAGAACCAATGAAGACTATCGTTACTGGTATTGAAATGTTTAACAAATCTTTGAAAGAAGGTCAGGCCGGTGATAACGCTGGTATCTTGTTGCGCGGCACCAAAAAAGAAGAAGTAGAACGCGGTATGGTTTTGGCCAAAATCGGTTCTATCACTCCTCATACTGAATTTGATGCAGAAGTTTATATTTTGTCCAAAGAAGAAGGTGGTCGTCATAAGCCATTCTTCAAAGGCTATAAACCACAGTTCTATATCCGTACTACCGATGTAACTGGTGATGTACTTGAATTGCCAGCTGGTGTAGAAATGGTTATGCCTGGTGATACCGTCAATTTGAAAATCAAATTGATCACTCCAGTAGCTATGGAAGACAAAATGAAATTCACTATCCGCGAAGGTGGTCGTACCGTCGGCGCTGGTGTAGTAACAAAAATCAATAAATAAATTATTTGGGGAGGTGTTGAAAAACACCCCCCCCTTATGATTTTTTCAAATAGTTCTTTAATTAGTTCCTTTATTTAATTAAAAACATGACAACTACAAATCCTACAACTAAAGCTGAAAAAGTAGCTCCAAAGGCAAAAGAAGAAGTTGGTACTCGTATCCGCATCAAAATCCGCGCTTACGACAACCGTATTATTGACCAGGCCACCAAGACTATTATTGACACCGCTGCTCGCAACGATGCCAAAGTAATTGGCCCAGTACCTTTACCTACAGAAAAGACCAAATTCACTGTTTTGCGCTCTACCTTTGTCCACAAAGACGCTCGCGAACAGTACGAAATGCGCGTACACAAACGTTTGATCGATATCATCAATGCCGGTCCAAAATGTGTAGATGCTTTGATGAGTTTGAATTTGCCAGCTGGTGTAGATGTAGAAATCAAAATGTAAGAGGGGTAAAACCCTTGACAAACCGTAAGAATTGTGCTATTATAAGGACCAAGTAGTTAGCTAAAAGGTCTAAGTAAATAAGATTTGTCTCCCGACTCAGTCGTGGAGAAAAAACAAAAAACATTTACACAGGCAGGTTTAGCTCAGGAGAAAAAAAGATATTTACCAATAAAAAACTAAAAGCCATTCTTATTTCATCTGCTGTCTTGTGACAGTAGATACCGCCTACCAAATTTTTTGGAAAGCAAAGAAGGCTAGAAGCAAAAGTACTGTAAACCAAAGGGGTTTTAATCAGTGTTGTTGCTTCTAGTTTTTTGTTAAAAAAAGATTAGAAATTTAATTAAGTTACCTTCCTTTAGTCTGGGAAGCAATGACAAAAAATACTATGAAATTCATTTTAGGAAAGAAAATCGCAATGACACAGGTATTTTTACCTACCGGTGAAGTAGTGCCAGTAACTCGTGTTTTGGCCGGACCTTGTACCGTGGTATTGGTAAAGAAGGACGCTGTGCAACTTGGTTTTGGTGAAAAGAAAGAATGGCGTTTGAGCAAACCTCAAGCTGGTCATTTGAAAGACTTGGCTAACAGTGAGTTTTTAAAAGAATTTAGTACAGAAAAAACCGAGGGTCTCACCCGCGGTGATTTGGTTTTGGTAGATACGTTTACTGCTGGTGACGAAATTGAAGTTACTGGTGTTAGTAAAGGTAAAGGTTTTGCCGGTGTTGTGAAGCGTCATCATTTCCGTGGTGGTCCTGCATCTCACGGTCATAAAGACAACTTGCGTGCTCCTGGTTCCATTGGTGCCGGTGGTGTACAACGCGTTTTCAAAGGTATGCGCATGGCTGGTCGTATGGGTGGCGATCAGGTAACTGTAAAGAATTTGGAAGTAGTAGAAGTGCATCCTGAAACAAATGAAATTTATGTCAAAGGCGCTGTCCCAGGCGGTCGCAATGCTTTGATTATTATCCAAGGACCTGGTGAACTAAAAATTACAAAAAATTCAAAGGCCGAAGAAAAATCCGCTCCTGTAGTGGAACAAACTCCTGTAGCACCTGTAGTAGAGGAATCTACTGTAGTTGAAGCTCCAGTCACTGAAGTTTCTAACGCTTAATTTGAAACAGAAGAATTTATTATATGAAAATTAAAGTTTACAATTTAGCCGGCAAAGAAACAGGTGAAATGGAATTATCCGACAAAGTTTTCGGCGTAAAAATTAAACCGGAAGTAGTGCACCAAGTATTTGTACAGCAGACCAACAATCAACGTGAACCTTGGGCTGATACCAAGAATCGCGGTGAAGTAAGCGGTGGTGGTAAAAAACCATGGCAACAAAAAGGTACTGGTCGTGCTCGTCACGGTTCTATTCGTTCTCCTATCTGGAAGGGCGGCGGTGTCGCTTTTGGTCCTTTGACCGATCGCAACTACAAGACCAAGATCAACAAAAAAACTCGTCAGTCCGTGATCAAAATGTGTCTTTCCGACAAAGCTCAATCTGGCAATCTTTTGGTGCTTGAAGATTTCAATTTTGATAAACCAAAAACAAAAATGTTTGCGGGCGTGCTCGCCGCGATGCCAACCAAGTTGAAAAACTTTTTGGTGTTGACCTCTGGCAAAGATGAAGCAGTTTTGCGCATGACCAAGAATTTGAAATCAGTTAAAACTTTACGCGCTGGCGATGCCAATGTGATGGACTTGCTAAAAAAAGGCGTAGTTTTGACTTCCAAAGACGGTGTGAAAAAACTGGAAGAAGTTTTTGGAAAATAATTTAATCACTTAGAGTTTTAATAATATGGGTTTACTTGATAGATGGTCCAAAAAGAAGCAAGAAGAAGTTTTGGAAAAACAGTCTGCTCCTAAAGCCGAAGAAAAATCGGTAAAAGATGAAAAGACTGCTCCTGCCAAAAAGACTTCCGCTAAAACTGCGGCCAAAAAAACTACCAAAACCGCTAAAGCTGAAACAGCTACTGGTGAAGTAGTGGCGCCAGCTGATAAAAAAGCGGCTAAAATTAAAAACAACATTTTGGTGCGCGCTTTGGTAACTGAAAAAAGTGCTGTAAAACAAAGTGAAAACCAATATATTTTTGTAGTAGCCAACGGTGCTAACAAAGGTGCTGTGCGCCAAGCTGTTTTCGAAGTTTATGGCGTGAAGCCACTATCCGTGAATATGATCAATGTTCAGGGCAAGCCAATTCGTTTCGGTAATCATTACGGCAAACGCAGTGATTACAAAAAAGCGGTAGTGACCTTGCCAAAAGGCAAAACTATCGTGATTCACGAAGGCGTCTAATACTCACAACACCTAAAATTATGCCTATTAAAATTTACAAACCAACGACTCCGGGTCGCCGCAAAAGCAGCGTAGACGCTTTTGCCGATATCACCAAATTTGAACCGGAGAAAGCGCTGATCACCATTCTCAAAAAGAATGCCGGTCGCAACAACCAAGGTAAAATTACTGTTCGTCATCAGGGCGGCGGTGTGAAACAATATTACCGTATTGTTGATTTCAAACAGTTTAAATTTGATGCTCCAGGTAAAATTACCGCTATTGAATACGATCCAAGCCGCGGTCCTCGCTTGGCCCTAGTGGAATATGCCGATAAAACCAAAGCTTATATTTTGGCTCCTCAAGGTATAAATGTTGGTGATATGGTAATGTCTAGTAACAAAGCAATCGAAGCCAAAAATGGCAATCGCATGCCTTTGCAAGACATTCCAGTTGGTTTATTTGTTTACAATCTTGAATTGACTCCTGGTAAAGGTGGTCAGCTGGTGCGCGGCGCTGGTTTGTCCGCTCAGTTTATCGGTATCGAAGGTGAATACGCTTTGGTACGTTTGCCATCCGGTGAAACTCGCAAGATCCGCAAGACTTGTATGGCCAGTATTGGTATGCTTGGAAATGCCGATCATCGTTTGATCCGTTATGGTAAAGCCGGCCGTATGCGCTTGCGCGGTATCCGCCCACGCGTGAAAGGTAAGAACATGAACCCAGTAGATCACCCGCATGGTGGTGGTGAAGGTCACTCTCCGATTGGTCAGAAACGTGGTCCTCGCACTGTTTACGGTAAAGCTGCTCGCGGTGTATTGACTCGCAAACCACAAAAATGGAGCAACAAGTTTATTGTCACTCCTCGTAAGAAAAATAACGCATAAACATTATGTCCAGAAGTTTAAAAAAAGGCCTCTACATTGATCCGCGCGTATTGAGCAAAGTAGAAGCAGTCAAAGCCAGCGGTAAAAAAACTCCTATCAAAACTTGGTCACGCGCCTGCGTCATTTCTCCTGAAATGGTAGGTGTCACTTTCCAAGTACACAACGGTAAAGATTTTATCACCGTGTATGTGGATGAAAATATGGTAGGTCACCGTCTTGGTGAATTTGCTCTAACCCGCAAATTCATTCGCCATGGTGGTAAGATGGCCAAAGAACAAGAAGCTGCAGTGGCTGCTTCAGCCGCTCCAAAAGCTGCTGCGCCGAAAGCTCCAGCCGGCAAAAAATAAACCTAAATAATTTTTCAAATAACTTTTAAGTATGAGCCAGGTAGTAACCGCAAAACTTAGCTATCTAAGAATGGGCCCTCGCAAAGTGCGTTTAGTGGCCGATATGATTCGTGGTCGCAAGATTTCCAAAGCCTTAGAAATTTTGGTTTTGAGCAAAAAAGCGGCTGCGCGTCCGATTTTGAAATTACTCAATTCCGCTGTAGCCAACGCCAAACACAATAACAATTTGATGGCGGCTGATTTGTGTGTGAAAACCATAATGGTAGACGGTGGTCCGATGTTGAAACGCTGGATGCCAAAAGCCCATGGTCGTGCTACTCCAATTCGCGAACGCACTTCTCATATTACTTTGGGACTTGGCGAATTGACAGTAAAACCTAAAAAGAAATTATCCAAATAATTTTGAAATACTATGGGACATAAAGTACATCCACGAATTCATCGCACCCCTTTCATCTTTGCTTGGGATTCCAAATGGTATGCCAGCAAGGATAAATTTTCTGGTGTTTTAGAACAAGAAGTAAAAATTCGTAAATTTTTAAATACCAAATTAAAAGAAGCTGGTATCGATGCCATCAGTATTGAGCGTACTCCAAAAGAAGTAAGTATTACTATTTTGGCCGCTAAACCTGGTGTAATCATCGGTCGCAATGGCGCTGGTCTGGAAGAAATCCGCAAGGAAATCGAAAAGAAAATTTTGCAATTTAAAATTAAAGTAAAATTGAACATCCAGGCTGTGGTCAACCCAGCGATGTCCGCTCAGATTGTTGGTCAGAGTATGGCTTCCGAAATCGAACGTCGTATTCCTTTTAGACGCGTAATGAAACAAGCTATTGAAAAAGTAATGTCCGCCGGTGCTCAGGGTGTGAAATTCAGTATCTCCGGTCGTCTCAACGGTGCTGAAATTGCTCGTCGTGAAAAAATGGCTTCCGGTAAAATGTCTTTGATTACTTTGCGCAGTGATGTAGATTATGCTTTGAATGAAGCAATGACTATTTATGGTAAAATCGGTGTCAAAGTTTGGATCTATAAAGGTGAAGCCTTTAGTCGCCGCGACAAATTTGCCAAAAAAGAAATGGTGAAAGAAGTCACCAAAGAAAAAACTAAATAAACTTTCAGAATATGTTGTTACCTAAAAAAGTTAAACACAGAAAATGGCAAAAAGGCCGCGGTCGTAACCGTGGTGTGGCCACTCGCAATAATTTTATTGCTTTTGGTCAATTTGGTCTCAAAAGTATGACCGAAGGTTGGATCTCCAGCCGTCAAATTGAAGCCGCTCGTCGTGTGCTGACTCGTTATGTCAAACGCGGTGGTAAAATCTGGATTCGCGTTTTCCCTGATCGTCCAGTTACAAAAAAAGGCAACGAAGTGCCGATGGGTGGTGGAAAAGGATCTCCGGATCATTATGTCGCTCCTATCAAACCAGGTACTGTAATGTTTGAAATGGGTGGTATCACTCGTGAAACAGCCAAAGAAGCGATGGATCTAGCCGGTTACAAACTTGGTGTGATCACCAAATTTATTGAAAAGGTATAATATTATTCTATGGCTACAACTAAAAAAACAACTAAAAAAGTAACCAATCCGGCTGTGTCCGAAACCAAACCAGTAGTAAAGAAAAATTACCGCTCGTTTGTAGGTTTGGTGAAAAGCGCCAAGATGACCAAAACCATTACTGTGGTTGTGTCTTCTGTAAAAAAACATTTTAAATATCCAAAGAGTTTCACTACTACTGCCAAATATCATGTTCATGATGAAAAGCAGGTAGCCAAAGTTGGCGACACTGTGAAATTTGTGGAATGCCGTCCGTTGTCTGCCACCAAACGTTGGAGATTGGTAGAAGTTTTAAAAACTAACGGTTAATTAGATTTTTTATGATTCAACATCGTTCATTTTTAAAAGCCGCTGATAATACCGGTGCCAAGCAAATGCAGTGCATCCGCGTACTTGGTGGTTACAAAAAACGCTATGGCCAAATTGGCGATATCGTGACTTGTGTTGTCAAAGAAGCGGTACCACACGGCACTGTAAAGAAAAGTGAAGTTGTGCACGTGGTAATCGTTCGTCAACGCAAAGAAATCCGCCGTCCAGATGGCACTTATATTCGCTTTGATGAAAATGCCGGCGTAATTGTGGATCGCAAGACCAAAGAACCAAAAGGTACTCGTATCTTTGGACCGATAGCTCGTGAATTGCGTACCAAAGGTTTCCAAAAAATTATTTCTTTGGCGCCAGAAGTGGTCTAATTGATACTATATGAAAATAAAAACAAATGACAAGGTAAAAGTTTTAAAAGGCAAGGATCGCAACAAAGAAGGTAAAGTGATCCAGGTTTTTCCACAAGCTGAAAAATTGGTAGTGGAAGGCCTCAACATTATGAAAAAACATTTGCGTACCAAAAAAGCTGGCGAAAAAGGTCAAGTAATTGAACTCTCCGCCCCTTTGCGCGTTGCGAATGTAATGCTTGTCTGTCCTAAATGTGGCAAAGCCACTCGCGTGAGCTACAAGAAAGACGGCGAAGACAAGAAGCGCGTTTGCGCCAAATGCAAAGAGTTTATCGACTAAAAAATATGAATGTAAATTTATACCAAAAATATAAAAAAGAAGTAGTGCCGGCTTTGAAGAAAGAATTGAATCTCAAAAGCGTAATGCAGGTACCAAAAGTTACCAAAGTGGTAATCAACGTTGGTGTCGGCCGCTTTGTCAAAGATGCTGGCTATATTGAGAATGTCGAAAAAACTTTGCTCAAAATTACTGGTCAAAAACCAGTGCGCACCAAAGCTAAGAAAGCTATCTCCAACTTCAAGATTCGCGAGAATCAAGAAATCGGTGTGATGGTGACTTTGCACGGTGCTCGCATGTATCAGTTTTTAGAAAAATTAATCAATGTTAGTTTTGCTCGTATCCGCGACTTCCGCGGTGTTACCGACAAAGCGTTTGATCGTCAGGGCAACTATACCTTGGGCTTAAAAGAAAATACTGCTTTTCCAGAAGTTAAAACTGGTGAAATCGACAAGATGCACGGTTTGGAAATCGTTATCAACACTTCCGCAAACAGTCGCGATGGCGGTAAAGCCCTTTTAAGTCACCTAGGTTTTCCTTTTATCAAATAATGTATGGCAACAGAAGCTCAAATTTCAAAATCTTTCAAAAAGAAACCAAAATTTTCCACTCGTAAAGTAAATCGCTGTTGGAAATGTGGTCGTAAACGTGGTTTCATGCGCCGTTTCGGTCTTTGCCGTATTTGTTTCCGCGAAATGGCCAATGCTGGTTTGATTCCCGGTGTACGAAAATCCAGCTGGTAATTTATTCATAATTTTATTAAATGTATTTATGATGACCGATCCTATCGCTGACATGCTTACCCGCATTCGCAATGCCTATCGGGTACGCAAACACGAAGCGACATTTCCATATTCCAAATTAAAGATGAACATCTGCGAAATTTTGGTACGCGAAGGATATTTGTTCAAATGTGAAAAAAGCGCTGATGTCCATCCACAGATTGTGGCTACTTTGAAGTACTCTGGACGCCAGGCGGCTATTACTGAATTGAAAAGAGTTAGTAAACCAGGTTCACGTCACTACGTGCAGGCAGTTTCTATCGGCAAGGTGCTTAACGGCTTTGGAGTGTCAATTTTTTCCACCTCCAAAGGGTTACTGACCGGTAGAGAAGCTCGTGCGGCTAAAGTTGGCGGTGAGTTGATTTGCGAAGTTTCTTAATTCGGATTTTAAATTAAAAATATATGTCTCGTATTGGTAAAAAAGTAAGAGCCATTCCTGCCGGCGTGACCGTCGAACAAAAAAATAATGAATTGATTGTCAAAGGTCCAAAAGGGGAATTGCGTCAAAAATTACATCCGCGTATTACTGTGTCCAATGAAAATGGTCAATTGACTGTAAACGTTGTGAACCCAGAAAATACCAAAGACAATGCTCTTTGGGGTACATTTTCCAGTTTGGTTGAAAACATGCTTGAAGGTGTGACTGTGGGTTTTAAAAAACAGTTGGAAATTAACGGCGTTGGTTACAAAGCCGCTCTTAAGGGTGCCAATTTACAACTTGAAGTTGGTTTTTCTCACCCGGTGGAATTAGTGCCGGAAAAAGGTGTGAAATTCGAAGTAGAAAAAAATATTATCACCGTTTCCGGATCTGATAAACAGGCGGTTGGTGAACTGGCCGCTCGTGTTCGTGCTACTAAAAAAGTTGAACCTTATAAAGGTAAAGGTATTAAATATACCGATGAAGTGGTTCGTCGCAAGGCTGGTAAGACTGCCGCGAAGAGCGCTTCTTAATTTTAAAGAATATTAATATGCGTAGATTGTTTAAGAACAACAGAAACGGTTTGAGAAAAATTCGCCACGCTCGTGTGCGTGCCGCTATGAGTGGTACTGCAGAGCGTCCACGTTTGTCGGTTTTTCGCAGTTTGCGAACCGTTTACGTGCAGTTGATTGACGATGTTGCCAAGAAAACTTTGTGCGCTGTTGGTGCCAAAGAAATTGGCAAAGAAGCAGTCGAAGGCTATGTTGGCAAAAGCTTGAACGCTTATTTGTCCGGCAAAAAATTGGCTGAAAAAGCCAAATCCAAGGGCGTAACCAAAATTGTATTTGATCGCAGTGGTTATCAGTACCACGGTCGCGTGAAAGCGATTGCCGACGGTGCTCGTGCCGGTGGTTTGGAATTTTAATTTTGAATTGATCTAAATTTATGAATAAAAATTTCAAAAGAGGCGGTCGTAACCAAGAAAAATCTGAATTTGATTCCAATGTTTTGGATTTGGCTCGCGTCACCCGTGTGACCGAAGGTGGTAAGCAAATGAGCTTCCGTGCTTTGGTGGTCATCGGTGATCGTCGTGGTCGCGTAGGATATGGCACTGAAAAAGGTAAGGATGTGCAGGGTGCTGTAGAAAAAGCTACCAAAAAAGCCAAAAAAGCTTTGATCAAAGTACCGATGGTGAATGAAACTATTCCTCACGCTGTGATGAGTAAATTCAAAGCCGCCAAAGTAATGATTAAACCGGCTCCAAAAGGTAGTGGTATTATCGCCGGTGGCGCCGTCCGCGTAGTGTTGGACTTGGCTGGTGTACCAAATATTTCTTCAAAAATTGTTGGTAAAACCAAAAATAAAATTACTATTGTGAAAGCAACTTTTGAAGCTCTAAAAGCTTTGCGCAAAACAGAAAGACCAATGGTGGCAAAAGCTCCAGTGGTTAGCGCTGAAGTAAAATAATAAAACTATATGACAAAATTAGCCATTCACAAATTAAAAGCCTCAAAAGGCTCTCGCCACAAAGCTAAAAAAGTTGGTCGTGGTAATGCCTCTGGACACGGAAACTATTCCGGTCATGGTGGTAAAGGCCAGACTGCTCGTAGTGGTGGTGGTGCTGGTTTGAAACTAAAAGGTTTCAAACGCTTGCTCCAGTCTACTCCAAAGTTGCGTGGATTTAGAAGTATTGCCAAACGTCCTACTGAAATTTATCTCAATGATTTGGAAGCTAAATTCAAAGATGGCGAAATTGTAAACATGGTCACTTTGAGAGAAAAAAATCTTGTTGGTGATAATGATAAAACTGCCAAGGTGGTTGGTGGTGGAAAATTAACCAAAAAATTAATTTTGGAAGGTATCAAAACCACTGCTAGCGCCAAAGCGATAGTAGAGAAAGCGCAAGGAGAAGTTAAATAAATCCAATTAATATACATGGAATAAAAACATGTATATTATTGTTTAATACCGCCTTATCTATGTTTGAAAAACTTGAAAAAATTTGGAACACCAAAGAAATAAGAAATAAGTTATTATTTGTTTTGGCCATGCTCGTGGTCTTTCGTTTGGCTTCCCATATTCCGGTACCGGGCGTTAATGTTGCCAACTTGCGCGACTATTTAGCCGGTAACCAAATTTTGGGTTTGCTTAATGTGTTCTCCGGCGGTACGATGTCCAACTTTTCGGTTATCATGTTGGGTGTTGGTCCGTACATTACCGCTTCTATTATCTTCCAGTTGTTGGCCATGATTGTGCCATACTTTGAAGAATTGGCTAAAGAAGGGGAAAGTGGCCAACAGAAGCTCAATATGTATACTCGTTACCTTACAGTACCGCTCGCATTTTTGCAGTCTTTTGCGATGATCCGTTTGCTCAATAGTTCTGCCAAGCCAATTTTGACCGATCTTACCAGTTTCCGTATGGTGACTATTATGTTTACCATTACTGCCGGAACAATGTTTTTGGTATGGCTCGGTGAATTAATTTCTGAAAAGAAAGTGGGCAATGGCATGTCTTTGCTTATCTTTGCCGGTATCGTGGCCTCTTTGCCGACTACCTTGCAGACCGCTTTTGTAAACTATACCTCTGCCGATCTTTATACTTTTGTGATGTTCGTTTTGATCGCGCTGGTGACCGTGGTGGGTGTGGTATTTATCAATGAAGGTCAGCGCAACATTCCGGTAAACTATGCCAAGCAAATGCGTGGCAATCAAAGTTTTGGTGGTTCGTCTTCTCATTTGCCAATTCGTGTGAATATGGCTGGTGTGATTCCGATTATCTTCGCCATTTCTTTGGTATTGTTTCCGCCGATGGTTGCGCAGTTTTTTGTGAACGCTCGCAGTGCTTGGTTGGCTAGTTTGGCTACCGGCACTATCAGTTTTTTCAACAATCAAACTTACTACGGCATAATGTATTTTGCTTTGGTATTTTTCTTCACTTATTTTTATACTGCTGTTATTTTCCATCCTCAAAAGATTGCGGAAAATTTACAGCGTCAAGGTGGGTTTGTGCCGGGTATTCGTCCGGGCAAGGAAACTGAAAAATATTTACAAATGATTGTGAACCGTATCAATTTGATTGGCGCCTTATTCTTGGGTTTGATTGCTATCTTGCCACTACTCGTGGAGGGTGCGTCTGGTAGTACCTCTTTAAAAATTGGCGGTACCAGTTTATTGATCGTGGTAGCGGTGGCGATTGAGATCTACAAACAAATTGAATCTCAATTGACTATGCACGAATACGACAGAATTTAATAGTAATTTTAGCCAAATCCCTCGAGTGTTCGGGGGATTTTTTTATTCCAGAAAATGAGCTATAATGGTGGGAGCTATATCCAAAAACGTTCACTGTGAAAATATTCGAATAATTTGTAACTCGCTGTGGCTCTGGCCCTGAACTCGTCGCTTGGCTCCTCAGACAGCAGGGCCAGCCACGCCACATCGACTCACAAATTATGGTCGAATATTTTCAGCGTTCACTTATTTTGGATATAGCTCCCACCATTAGTCAACTATGGAACTAAATTCTTCAATCTCATCACTTAATAACGTTGGGCCGGCGATTGCTAAGAAGCTCAAAAAAATTAATCTGAATACGATTAATGATTTGTTGTATCATATTCCTTTTCGGCATGAAGATTTTCGGGGTGGGATGCCGATTAAGGATTTGCAGGATGGACTTACGGTGTCGGTGGCGGCCAAGGTGGAGCTGATTGGCAGTAGACGGAGCTTTAAGACGCGTAAGATGATTACGGAGGCCTTGGTATCGGATAGCAGTGGTAGCCTGCGTATTGTGTGGTTTAATCAGCCTTATGTGGCCAAGATTATTGAGATTGGTAGCGATTGGCAATTTTCTGGCACGGTAAAATCGGATATGCTGGGTCCACAATTGGTGAATCCTACTTTTGAAAAGAAAACAGCTAGTGTTGGTAGTGAATCAAAATTTATTCCGGTGTATTCGGTAACGGCCGGATTGTCACAAAAATTATTGCGATTTTTGGTAGAGCAGGCGATAGAGCAAGTGAAAAAAATTTCGGATTGGTTGCCGGAAGAAACTTTAGAAGAGTGTGATTTGTTGCCATTGAGTGTGGCGCTCAGCGCGGTTCATTTTCCGACCGATAAACATGATTTGGAAAATGGTTTTAAGCGGTTAAAATTTGATGAGCTGTTTTTAATTCAATTAAGAGCGGAAATTTCTAGGCGTGGTCGGGCTTTGCAAAAGGCGCCCGCATTGGATTTCAAAGAAAAAGAAATCAAGGAATTTGTGGGAAAATTGCCGTTCGCTTTGACTAAACCACAAAAATTATCAGCTTGGGAAATTTTGAAAGATCTGTCTAAGCCCACTCCGATGAATCGTTTGTTATCTGGGGATGTTGGCTCTGGTAAAACGGTCGTGGCCGCCATGGCACTATATAATACCACCTTAAATGGTTTTCAGTCTGTATTGCTAGCACCAACCGAAATTTTGGCCAAGCAACATTTTGATAATTTGAGTCGTTTGTTATTTCACCTCGATACTCCTATTTGTTTATTTACTCGTTCGCAATTTGCCAAGAATGCTGGTGAAGAAAATATTGAAAGTAAAAAATTGAAAAAAGAAATAGTAGAAGATTTAAAGAACGGTAAAATTGCTTTGGCAATTGGTACTCACGCTTTATTATCGGAGAAAATTGAATTTAAAAAATTAGGTTTGGCTATAGTCGATGAGCAGCATAGATTTGGCGTGGAACAACGCCAAGATATAAAACAAAAAGGCAAAGGCGTGCATTTTCTTAGTTTGACTGCCACGCCGATTCCACGTTCTTTGGCGCTCACTTTATATGGCGATCTGGACCTGTCGGTGATTGACGAATTGCCAGCCGGACGCAAGCCAATTATGAGTAGGTTGGTAGAAGTGTATAATCGACAAAAAGCTTATGATTTTATTCGGGCGCAGATCCGGCAGGGTCGTCAGGCGTTTGTGGTGTGTCCTCTTATTGAAAATGATAGCGGTGATAAGAAATCCGTCTTGGCCGAATATGAAAAATTATCCAAGAAAATATTCCCGGATTTGAAAGTAGATTTTCTCCACGGCAAACTAAAGTCCGCTGAAAAAGAATCAACTATGAGAAGATTTAAAAATCATGAGATTGATATTTTGGTGGCTACTTCGGTGATAGAAGTAGGTATTGATATACCTAATGCCTCGGTGATGATGATCGAGGGTGCGGAGCGTTTTGGTTTGGCACAGTTACATCAATTCCGCGGTCGTGTTGGGCGATCTATTCATCAATCTTATTGTTTTTTATTTACCGACAGCGCTAGTGAAAAAACTTTAGATAGATTAAAATTCTTTGAAGGCAATTTGAGTGGTTTTAAATTGGCACAAAAAGATCTAGAGGATAGGGGACCAGGCGAAGTATATGGCACGGCTCAAAGCGGTGTTGCCGGGTTGCAATTGGCTAAATTAACCGATTACACTATCGTAAAAATGGCGCGCGAAGCAGCGGTAAAAGCGGCTGATAATTTGGATAAATTACCACTGTTAAAACAAAAGATAAAAAGTTTCGAAAAGTTGGTGCATCTCGAATAAAAAATCTGGATATAATATAACAAAAACGTTCGCTGTGAAAATCCTCGCATAATTTGCAACCCGCCAAAGCTCTGGCCGTGAACTCGTCGCTTGGCTCCTCATACAGCACGGCCAGCCACGCTTCGTCGGCTCACAAATTATTTGCTCGGATTTTCAGCGCTCACTTATTTTGTTATATTATATCCAGATTTTTTATTCTGTCAGACTTCTTCTGTTTATTGGATTATTTTTTCTACCACCTCCTGGACGTTTTTGATTGGAGCGATTTTTAGGCCAGTAATTTTTGGTAGTTTGGCCGATGCTGGTAAGACAGCAATTTGAAGTCCTAAATTTTTTATTTCATTTAATCTTTTCTCAGTATTATTTACTGAGCGTACTTCACCGCTGAGACCTACTTCACCAAAAGCGGCTAGGCCAATAGGGATAGTTTTGTCTTTGAGGCCTGAAGCTATTGCCATGATTACAGCTAGGTCTGCGGCTGGTTCGTCTACCTCTAGCCCACCAACCACATTTAAAAAGACGTCATAACTTTCTAGTGGTAGTCCAGCACGACGAGATAATACACCAATTAAAACCTGTAGACGGTTGAGATCAAATCCTGATGAGCGGCGCTGAGGGAAACCGAAATTAGTTTTGGTGACTAGGGCTTGTATTTCAATTAGCATTGGCCGAGTACCTTCCATCACACAAGTGATAATTGTGCCTGGTACTGAATCAGTGCGTTCTCCCAGCAGGGAAGCGGAAGGATTTTTTACTTCGCGTAGACCGTCTTTTTCCATTGTAAAAATTCCGACTTCGTCAGTTGGCCCAAAGCGATTTTTGGCGGCTCTTAAAATACGAAAATCATGAAAGCGATCACCTTCCAAATAGAGTACGGTATCTACCAAATGTTCCAAAGTTTTTGGTCCGGCTACATTGCCGTCTTTAGTTACTTGGCCAATCAGGATAAAAGTAATATTATTTTTTTTGGCCGCTTCCATCAATTTTACGGTACAAGCACGGACCTGATTTATATTGCCGGCTTCGCCTTCTACTTCGGCTGAGCGCATGGTTTGAATGGAGTCTACTATTGTGAGCTTGGTTTTTTGGGCAATCGCGGTAGCAATAATAGTTTCCACGTTGGTTTCGTTGGCCAATCCCAGGGTAGAGGATGAAATTTCCAGACGGCTGGCGCGTAGTTTGATTTGTTCTACCGACTCCTCACCAGAAAAATATAATGCATCCGCAAAAATGGCCGATAGCTGTAGGGCTAGAGTGGATTTGCCAATGCCGGGATCGCCGCCAAGGAGAATTAGACTTCCAGGCACAATTCCGCCGCCAAGAACTCTATCCAATTCTGATATATTGGTCTTTAAACGGGCAAAATTTTGTTGGTTTACTTCGGAAAGTTTTATCGTTTTAGCTATGGGATGATTATTTGTTTCGTTATTTTTAACCGCACTAGCAGTTATCATATTTTTTTCCACCGTACCCCATTTACCACATTCCAAACACCGCCCGGTCCATTTTTGGAATTGGGCATTGCAGTTTGAGCAAGTGAAAATTATATTGGTTTTCATTGCGGAATTAATTAGCGGCTATAAGTTTAGAAAGTAGATCGGCCAGGTTTGGTTCGGTTTCCAAATTTAATCTTTTATTATTTACATATATTACCGGCACTTTGGTAATGCCCAAAGTTTGACTTAGGGCCACTGCTCCGGCGATTTTTTGTTGGGTGGTTTGGTCGTTTAGACAATCTTTCCAGGCATCTTCGTTTATTTTTAGATCCTGAATATTTTTTTCCAGTTCGGTTTGTTTATTTGGATTTTTAGCAGTAATTAGCAAGTCATTATATTCCCAAAATTTATTTTGTTTGTTGGCACAGATAGCTCCACGGTACGCCAAATCATTGGATTTGAAAAATAAACTTGGCTGAGGTGAATATTTTACAAATAAACGCGCGGCTTGCGGATGAGCTTTTACAAAGTCACTAATGATAGTGTATTTGTTTTGGCAATCACTACAGGCAAAATCACTAAACATGATTATGGTCAGAGGCGATCCTGGATTCCCAAAAACCGGATCGTCGTTGGTGGGTATCTCGTAGTAGCCCTCGCTAATTAAAGGAGCGGCGTTTGGTTTTACGGTGATCTCTTTAGTTTTTAAAAATGTCCAAGCAAATGCGCCGCCAGCGATAACTATAGCGGATAGAAGCAGAATGTAAAATTTAGTAATCTTGTGCATATTTATTTAAATTTACAATTTTATTTCAAATACACCTGCCTGATCGCCATTCGTAAAGTATAATTTATTTTTGGTTTTATCGTAAGTGATATTTTTTATGTTGTAAGTACCATCCAAAGGCAGGGTGGTTTTGAGGCCGGTTTTGAGGTCGATTTTATACATATCATCATTGGTGTTTGAGGCTACTTCCGGCAAAATTCCGGCCCCTTGTGGTAGATCTCGTGGTACCGCGCAGAAGAGAGTGTTGTCGTCAGAAAAAGTACATTTATCAGCCCAGGTGTTGAGCTGAAGAAGTTGGCGATTATTGCCGATACTGTCGCCATACGAATCAGTGATCCAAAGTTCCGGCTTGAAATCACTGCGAGAGCTATAGACGCTGTATAGCAATTTTTGTCCGGTAGGTGACCAGGATGGTTCAAACCCACGGCCTTCCACGATGGCGGATTTAAAATTTTCATGATTTAAACCGACAAACAATATTTCTTGTCTTTCAGCCCCGAGCGGCTCACCGGTTTGTGAAAAAGCTACAGTTTGGCGGGATGGCGACCAGTCAATTTGGACTTTGTCGGCATTTTCTCCCATTGGTTCTACCAAAGTGGTGCCGGTACCATCATCATTGACGGTGACTAGCCAGCGATTTTCTGGAGCCAAGCCGATGCTTTTGGCGGCCAACTGACTGCTGTCAGGTGAGAAAGAAAAATCCGACCAATGTTTGGGTAAAGTAACTTGTTTTTCTTTTTCAAAATTGTAGATTATTTTGGAGCTATCCGGATATTCCAATACCGCTTTGTCATTTTTATCAGCCCAGGTGACTTTATTTACATTATAAAAAGTTTGATCGGAAAGTGCTTTAATTTGCCCGTCAGCGGTCAAGTGATAAAATTTTCCGTCAGAATTATTATAATAACGTAACCCGCCGCCGGCTTTGCTTAAGGATGGAAAGGCCGCCGCTTGGTCGGTTATTTCTTTCACCGCTTCGTTTTGGTAATAGCCACCGTTGGCAATCTGAGGAATAGGCAAAGGCGTAGTGATTTCACCGCGCTGTAGTCCGCCGTCAGTGGTTTCTGTCTGAGCTAGGGTGCTGGTTCTTTCCCCGGCAGTAGGGAGTGATCCACTGCCTTCACCTTTGGGAGTTTGCAGAGTGCCGCCGGTCTGATTTTTTTTGAAAAGAGTATAAAATCCAAAACCAATTAGCGCGGCTATTGCCAGCAATCCTAGGGCCAACAATATTTTTTTTGTGATTGGGTTCATAAATATAAATTATTTATAAAAAATTAATCCTCATAGCTTTTTTGATGCCAAATATAATTTTCATTATCGCCACCTTTTGGTTTGGCTAATTTTCCTATTTTTGTTAAAATTTCTGTTAATTCACGATTTCTTTTTCTAATTTTTTTTAATAATCTAATGCCAGGTCCATCAAACACGGATCCAAAAAGTAAAAAAATAAAAGGGAAAATTATTAGTAGATCAAATGCGGCCATAATGAATGTCCCCCACCAGATTCCTGTTGACCAACTTAACCAATACTTTCTAAATCTTTTCACAGCATCTTTTGTTGCTCCAGTTTTAAGTATAGGGTATATCACTAGCGCTTCAAAAAAGAATATTTCACTATCTAATTTATTCATCGGACCGTCATTACGGTGAATAGTTTTTTTCTTGGACAGCTGTTTTATAAGCTTGCCTATTTCTTCTTGGTATCTCAGTATTTTGTAAAGTACTATTGGAAAGTATTTTGTTAAAAGCATTCTGTCTATCAGGCCAATTAATTTATCATTTTTTTTATTTAGCTCCTTTAGTAATTTTTTTTGTTGTTTGGTCCGGTTTAATTTTTGTAAAGCATTCATTTTTTGGTAAGCTTCTTCCTCTTTTTGTTGTTCTTCCTTAAATTTTTTTACCAAATCAGATAAGGCATTTAAGGCATTTTTATCCTCAGTATTTGTAGACAGTCCAGATGTATTAGTTGTCTGAAGAGGTTTGTTGGCAGTCTGATTGTTGGTTTTGGCGTGGTCCCCGTCTGGCTGCATTAATTTTTGTGAATTTAAATCATTGCCAACCTGGTTTTGTTGATTGGTAGGTATTTTTTTATTTGGATCAGTATGCTGGCCCGCTTGACTCATGGAGTTTTCTAAATTTCCATGCGGACCGATATCTCTCAGAGCTTCTTTTGAAACTGTGGACGGTTGTAAATTGGCCGTGGGTTGTTTTTCTCCTGTAGGTTTTTCAGGGTCTAATTTAGGAGGGTTTTTTGGGTCATGAGTCGTTGCAGAAGTCGGGGAAGCATGAGGAGGTTGAGATTGTGGTGTTTGCCCGGTTGTGGGGGGATTTTTGGCGGTTGGAGCTTGTTGGGGAACGCTTGGTTGATGTTCATTAGGATGTACCGGAGGTTGCTCTGGCGCTTGAGGTCCCGGTTGTTGAAATTGTTCGTACTGGTCGGGTAAAGCTGTCTGAGGGGCTTCTGTCTGTGGCTGGACAGAAGGTTGTGTTTGGACTGGCTGGTTGGTAGGCTGCGGCTGTTTTTGTCCTGATTCGTCGTCTGGTTTTTTTTGTTGACTAGGATCGAGCGGAGGGTTATCTTTTTCTGGTGCCTGATTTTCTTCGGGTTGTTCGGTGGGCTGTTCGGTTTGTAACGCCGCCTCTTCATCTGGAGGAGGTTGTGCGGGAGGAGGAGAGTCATCTTCTTCGCTATCTGTCACCAAAGCCGCGGCCAATCTAGCGCCGCCATCATCGGCATCGGTAGCGGCTGTTTTTAAATTTATTTCTAAAGTTTTATTGTCTTTCTTTTTGGCATCGGCAGAATTCACATCGGCCAATTCCAAATCTACTGTTTCAGATGAAGAACCTAATAAAGACCCAATATCAGAGCCACTGTTTTTTAAGTCACCTTCTTTTTCTATTTTTACTTTATCATCTTTATCCGCCATAATTATTATTTCACAGTCAATTGTTGTCCATTAACTTCCAATTGATATTGTTTTTTGCTTTTCTTTTCAATAATCATTTCGGCAATTAATTTTTCAATCTGGGTGCGGAGTTGGCGACGGACAGTGCGGGCATTCTGGCTATCTTTTGATAGGGAAGATAAATATTCTTGTAGAGCGGATTCTTTGTATTTTATTTGAGTATGATATTGGCTTAGACGCTCATTTAGGCTTTCGATTTCCAAAGCGGCGATTTTGGATAGATCTTCTTTGGAGAGATTGTTGAATAAACAAATTTTATCCAGGCGATTGATAATTTCCGGTGAAAAATATTCTTTTAGTTTTTCCACAATTTTTTGATCACGCGCGCTGTCTTGTGTGTCGGCGGATCCAAAACCGAAGACCGCGCGTTTGGCCGCGTCGGCGCCCATGGTGGTAGTGAGAATAATTATAGAATGTTTGAGGGAGATTTTTTTGCCAGTGGAGTCGGTCACTTCACCGTTTTCCAGCATCTGGAGTAATATTTTGGTGACATCTTTGTGGGCTTTATCAATTTCATCAAAGAGCACCACACAGTGAGGATTATTTTTTATTCTATCGGTGAAGTTATTATTTTCTTTATAGCCAATATAACCGGCCGGTGAGCCGAGCAGTTTGGAAACGCCGAAACTTTCATTAAATTCGCTCATGTCCAATTTTACAAAAGCATCCTTGCTGGAATACAAAGTTTTGGCGATAGATTTGGCCAGCTCGGTTTTGCCCACACCGCTTTCGCCTACAAATAGAAAAGAGGCGAGTGGTCTGTCTGGATGGCTTAGACCTAAGCGGGCGCGATTTATCACGGCGGTCACTTCGGAGACGATTTGATCTTGGCCGACAATATTTTGTTTGAGCTTGGTTTCCAAACTCATTAATTCATTTTTTTCTTCAAGCATCAATTCACTTGGTTTGGCGCCGATTATCTTGGCTACTTGTGCTAGTACTTCAGCTTCGCTGATCTCACCAAAGTATTTTTGTTTTTTCTCCTTACTGTCTTTGAGAGCTTGTTCTATTTCTGCGCGTAATTTCTCTTCTTGATTTTTTAGTTTTACCGCTTCGTTGAATTTATCTTTGAGCGCGGCGTTTTCTTTGGCTAGAGTGGCTTTTTCTAATTTTTGTTTGAGGCGTTCGATTTTGCCAGTCCAGATCGAGCCTTTACCGCCGATGCGAGCCGCCGCCGCGGTTTCATCCAGTAAATCAATAGCTTTATCCGGTAAAAATTTATTATGAATATAGCGATCGGATAATCTCACGGCCGCTTCTGTCGCGCTACTATTGATTTTGATGTTATGAAAATTTTCGTAATTTAGTTTGATGCCCTCCAGGATTTTTACAGCATCTTCTAGGGTCGGCTCTTTCACCATTATCGGCTGGAAGCGGCGTTCGAGAGCGGAATCGTTTTCAATATGTTTTTTAAATTCAGAAAGAGTGGTAGAACCAATACAGCGAATTTGACCGCGAGCCAGAGCAGGCTTGAGAATATTGGCGGCGTCCATGGTGCCCTGATTAGAGCCGGCGCCCACGATATTATGGAGCTCGTCAATAAACAAAATAATATTTGGATTAGAGGCCACTTCATCTATCACTTGGCGCAAACGACCCTCAAATTCGCCGCGATAGATTGTGCCGGCAATCATTAATCCCATGTCGAGTGAGAAGATTTTTTTGTTCAATAAAATATCTGGAACCTCATTGTGTAAAATACGTTTGGCTAGACCTTCTACGATCGCGGTTTTGCCAACCCCCGGATCGCCGAGCAATACCGGATTATTTTTGGTGCGGCGACAGAGGATCTGGATCAGTCTTTCGATCTCCGCTTCACGACCGATAATAGGGTCGATATCTTTTTGCAGAGTTTCATCGGTCAAATTGGTAGCAAAAAAATCCAGAGCACTATCTTTTTTTCCTTTGGCTTTATGTTTATGGGTATGGCCGGGCTGAGTCGACGGAAGTTCATTCATGTCGCCGCCGTTTGAAATATTATCCTGGAGTTTTTCGATAGCATCCACAACTTCGGTGATTTGTGGAAACTGAGAAGCGTTGGTCAAAACCGTCGATAGCTGTTTAGAAATCTCAGTGGCACTGATTTTATTTTCTTTTAAAACCGTTTCTATTTCCAGGTCGTGCAGTTCAATCAATCCCTTGAGGAGATGTTCGGTGCCGATATAATTATGGAGATTTTCCTGAGCCACTATCATCGCGCGTTCAGTGGCGCGTTTGCATTCAGAGGACATAGAAGCCATAGTGGCTTGGTGGGTGTGGCCAATTTTTTTAATATTTTCTATTGGTAATTCCAAAATAGCGTTTTCTACGCTTTTCAAATCAATTTTTAGACGATTGAGAATTTCGGCCGCTACTGACCCTTTTTGATTTTGTAAAATAAAAAATATATGCAAGGGTAAAACCTCGGCATTGCCTAGCTTGGTAGCCAGTTGGATGCTTTTACTCAGCACCTCTTTGAGATGACTGGAAAACCTGTCTAATATGGACATAGATTGCTTTTAGTATAAGGATATTATATAATGAAACCACTTTTTTAACAAGCTAAAAATAGACAAAAATATGTTCCCAAAACAGATATTTAAAGCCTATGATATTAGGGGTTTGGTAGCGGGGGAGTTGAGTGATGATTTGGCTTATAAAATTGGTCGCGCGTATGGCGTATTTTTGCGCGAGCGCGGACTTTTTGATAATAAAAAATTGGTGGTGGTCGGCTATGATATGCGTCCCAGCAGTGTGGGGTATTCAGAGCAAGTCAGAACTGCTTTGCGGGATGAGGGTTTTAATGTGATGGATGTTGGCTTGGTGACCACGCCACTTTTTAATTTTGCCTGCGCTCATTACAGTGATCATTTGGCTGGTATCATGGTCACTGCTTCTCATAATCCAGCGGAGTATAATGGTTTTAAAATGACTTTGGGAGATGGCACGCCGGTGGGCAGGGGAAATGGCATGGAACAAATTCGAGATTTGGCGGAAAAAGCGGAGTTTGCTTCTGTCGGCGCAAAGGGTGAGCTAAAAAATATGAATGTGTTGGAGGATTATATTGCTAAAATATTTTCCTTGGTAAAGCCTGAAGAAATTAAGCCGCTTAAAATTGTATTGGATGCTGGCAATGGTATGGGTAAGGTGAGTTTTGTGGAGATGTTGAAGCGTTTGCCAGTAGAAGTAGAATATATGTATTTGGAACCAGATGGTACTTTCCCAAATCACGAAGCCAATCCTCTCAAAGCAGAAACTCTAAAGGATTTACAGGCAAAGGTAAAAGAAACCGGCGCGGATTTTGGGTTTGCGCTGGATGGCGATGCGGATCGTATCGGATTGGTAGATGAAAAAGGTGAAGTGGTAGAGGCTTCGTTTGTAGGGGCATTGGTTGGACTCGAAGTAATAAAAAATAATCCTGGAGCGCACATGCTTTATGATTTGCGTAGCAGTAAAATTATACGCGATGTCTGGGAAGCGGCTGGTGCCAAAACTGGCATGTGTCCAATTGGTCATGCACTTATAAAAAAGAAGATGAAAGAAGAAAAGGTGAAGTTTGGTAGCGAGCTATCTTTACATCTTTATTTTGAAAATATGTATGGAGTAGAATCGTCAGATCTATCGTTGTTGTATCTTTTAAGTTTAGTTTCGCGTACAGGCAAAACAATCACCGATCTTATAATGCCTTTGCAGAATAAATATTTTCATTCCGGTGAGATAAATTTTCATACGGACAAAAAAGCAGAAATTATTGCTAAGCTCAGAGAAAAATATAGCGATGGGAAAGTAGTAGAAATGGATGGTTTTTATGTGGAGTATCCGACTTGGTGGTTTAATGTGCGTGTCAGTAATACCGAACCGGTGTTGCGTCTAAATTTGGAGGCGAATACAAAAGAGGAAATGGAGCAGAGGCTGGAGGAAGTCAAAAAAATTATTCTTGGATAAAATTTTTATAAATAAAAAATCCGCGTAAAGCGGATTTTTTCTTATGAATACAAAAATTATTCAACAACAATTCTGGCGTCCAACACGCGCACCCCTTTTCCTTTTGGTAAAACCAACAGGGGATTGATATCCAATTCTTTAATATTTGGAAAATCCATTAGTAATTGTGAAAGTCGGCCGATACAATCAATTAGCGCCTCACTGTCGAGCACCGTTTGTCCGCGCGCGCCGTCCAAAATATTTTTGGATTTTAATTTAGAAAGCATTTTCTGGGCATCACCTTTGGTCAATGGGGCCAGGCCAAACGCCACATCTTTGAACACTTCTACATACACACCGCCTAGACCAACCATGATAGTGTGTCCCAGGCCCGCGTCTTTTACGGCACCTAGAATCATTTCTACCCCTTTTTCTTTGATCATTTCATTGATTAGCACGCCTTCAATTTTTGCGGTCGGTACATTCTTTTTTACTTTTTTCATCATTTCTCTAAAACTGCTGGCCGCATTTTCCGGAGTGACGCCCAGCATCACACCGCCAGAATCAGTTTTGTGTAAAATATCTGGTGATACGATTTTCATTGCTACTTTTTTGCCAATTCTTTTCGCTATTTCATGCGCTTCCTCAGCGCTGGAAGCGGTGTAGGACGGTAAAGTAGGGAAGCCGTAGTGATGTAGAATTGGCAGAGAATCAACTTCCGGGAAAAATACTTGTTTGCGCGCTTTGGCTTCGTCAAAAATTTTCCCAATTATATTTTTATTAGTATTTTTAAATTTAAAATGAGAATTATTTTTTTCTTTTTCAATAAATTTAAAATCTGTCAAAGCGCCTAGCGCCATAGCGGCACTTTCGGGGAAATTAAAAGTGGACACGCCGTGACTGCGCAAAATTTTAATTCCTAAATTTACGAGATGTCCGCCCATAAAGCTGGCCACAATTGGTTTTTTGCTTTTCTTTTTGGCGTGTACTATCGCTTGGGCGGTTTTACTAAATTCGGTGACGGATTGGGGGGTGAGAATTACGATAATACTGTCGACATTTTTATCCTTCTCCAAAATATTTATGGCCGCTTCATATCTATCCGCGCGGGCATCGCCAAGCACATCAATTGGATTTTTGAAATTAGCAAAAGGTGGTAAATGTTTTTTTAATTGGGCTTTGGTAGCTTCGGAAATTGGCGCTAATTTGAGACCGGTCAGAACCACAGTATCGGTAGTGAGCACGCCTGGGCCGCCGGCATTGGTGACTATGGCTACACGGTCGCCTTTTGGTAATTCATTGTGGGTGAAGACGCGGAGGTAATCGAAAAGCTCTTGGATGGTTTCCACACGAATGATGCCGCTCTGGGCAAATAAAGCTTCGTAGGCCGCGTCATTGCCGGCTAGAGCACCAGTGTGTGAAGCTGAGGCCGAGGCGCCAGCAGAGGTGCGGCCGGATTTTATCGCAATTACCGGTTTTGGATTTTTGCCGTGGGTCAATTTTTTAGCGGCGGCGATAAGAGCGGGAGCGTTGGTAAGTTGTTCGGCATACATTGCTACTACTTTGGTTTTTTTATCTTTGGCCAGGTAATCAAATAGATCGGCTTCGGACATCAGGGCTTTGTTGCCCACACTGACAAACTTAGAAAATCCAATATCTAATTTTTGGGCATAATCCAAAATGGCGGTGCAAAGCGCGCCACTTTGGGAGATAAAAGCGATATTGCCAGCGGGCGGCATAATATTGGCAAACGAGGCGTTCATTTTATTTTCCGGATTAATTACACCCAGACAGTTTGGCCCCACTAGCGCGATATTATTTTTTTGACAAATTTCTTTTACTTGTTTTTCCAGATCAAAATTGCCGACTTCTTTAAAGCCGGCGGAAATAACAATTGCTCCTTTAATTTTTTTCTTTGCCGCTTCTTGCAATACCGCTGGCACAATGCCGGAAGGCACTACTATTACAGCTAGATCCACACCCGATTTGATCGCGGAAATATTTGGGTAGCATTTGAGATTGTAAAGTTCAGTCGTTTTTGGATTTACCGGATAAATTTTTCCTTTATAACCTTGCTTCACTAAATTTTTCACAATATCATTGCCGACATGACCGACTTCGGTGGAGGCGCCGATGATGGCGATAGATTTGGGATAAAAAATTGCGTCTAGTTTCATAATATTCTATTAGATTCTCATTTTCACGAGAATAGTAGTTATTATTTTACCATTTTTTTGGATTTGTGTCATTTTATTTATAGGTGATATAATATCCTCTATGCTAAAATATTCCAATCTCAAAAATTATCTTAGTAATTTATTTAAAAAATATTGGTGGTTGACTCCGATTTTTATATTTTTAGTCTGGCGACTAATTGTGGAAATTATCGGGCAATCATCGCCATCTGCCGCTCTGATGTGGTCACAGAATGAGACCATTTGGTGGCGGTGGGATAGCAATTGGTATGCCAGTATCGTGCATCATGGCTATAGCTGGCACAAAGGAACGCAATCAAATGTTACTTTTTTCCCTTTGTTTCCTTTGTTATGGCGTGGATTGCTTTCTTTGACTACTTGGCAGAGCGCTGTATGCGCACAAATTATATCCAATTTTTTGGCGCTCGGCAGTTTTATTATTTTTTATTATTGGGTGCTGGTTGCATTTAATAAAAATATTGCTTGGCGCGCACTTTTAGCATTAGCGGTGTTTCCAACCTCTTTTTTCTTGATCAGCGTGTATAGTGAATCTACTCTTTTGATTCTAGTAGCCCTGGTGTTTTTATTGGCTCATAAAGAAAAATGGATATGGGCGGCTGTAGTGGCCGCTTTGGCCAGTGTTGCCCGCCCGCCTGGGATATTTTTGTTTCCATTACTGCTTTGGCTATGGTATGTGCAGACCAAAAAAAGTGGAATTCGTAAATGGGCAGATTTTTTTGGTCTTTTGGTTTTACCGCCTCTAGGCCTGATATTTTTTTCATTTTATCTTTGGTATCAAGTAGGGGATCCATTTGCCTGGTTTCGGGCACAGGTCGAGTATGGACGTAGTTTGGGAGTCTCGCCGTTTAGGCTGGTATTTTCTTATATAAAATATATAATTATTGGTGGTGAAAATCAGTGGCGTTATTTTTTTGAAATTCTGACTATGGTATTTGTCGGGGTCTCTTTGCCTAAAGTATATCGTCTAAATCCGGCCTATGTTTTTTTTGTACTGTTAAATTTTGTTCCATCTTTTTTTAGTAATACTTTTACCAGCGTGCAGCGTTTTGCTTTGATGTTGTTACCTGTATTTATAGTAGTGGCAATGCAAAAAAAGTTTGTTTATTATTTATATTTGGTTTTTAGTTTTTCTTTGCTAATTTTTAGTGTATCTCAGTTTGTAAATTTAAGATGGGTCGGATAATATATCGGAAATTTTGACACTCAACTATAGGGTTGTTATAATAGTGTTATTAATTTATAAATATTTTTATGTTTTTTATTAAAAAATATGAGTCTAGTCTAGTCGTTTTAGCAATATTTTCTTTGACATTATCTCTGCCTAATTTGGCGAGTGCCGCATCTGATTATAGTGCTTTGAACGATCTCTCCACTGATAAATGTCTTAATATTTTGGTTGACACCGGTAATGTCCAAGGAGTTCAAGAGTTTTATTATAATGGTGAAGTAGTGGATATTCCAAACGACTATATATCTATTAGTCAGGCACAAATAGCTGGTGATAGAATGGGATATATCGCTTGGAAAAGTCCTCTTAATGGTGGAAAGGGTGAAGTGTTGGTGGACGGCAAAAGTTTCGGTTCGGTAATTGATTGGGCACAATATAATCCGCAATCTATTGATTTTCAAATGGTATCTAATGCCGATTTTAAATTAAAGATTAATCAAGAGCATGTTGTTTATTTAAGAATGGTGGGACTAAGCGAAATTAGTGCGGCTAAAGCCGCGGCCGGGTATAAGGGTACGCCAATATTTCATGTGATTTTTGATAATCAAGATTTTGGTGAGATTGCTACTGGCGATACAGACTTCAGATTAAATGGAAACTATGTAATATTCAAAAAACTCATCAAAGGTCAATATCATATATTTGCCAATGATAAAGATTTAGGCGTTGGTTATCATGGAGATTATGATGGTAAAAACATTGCCTTGGTAAAAGAAAATTATAATTTATATTTTAATGGTAAAAAAGTAACTAATATTGGTGCTTGGGGTAATTTGGAATTAAAAAAGGGTATGCTGTCTTATGATAAAGGCCTAATTTATTCTCCGTCGGTTGTTTTCAAAGGTAAGAATATTGGAAAAGGTTATCGTCCGCGTATAGAAGGTAAAAATGTCGCATTTCTAAGATCAGCTCAAACATCACAATCCTTTGTTTATAATAATAAGGTGTTCAAGAATATTTATACAAGTGGCGCTTTTGGTGCTCATAGCTTTAGTTTAACCGGCGACCATTTTGCTTTTATGCAAAAAAGTAAAAATATCGTTGGAGTGAATGTTGATGGTAAATTTTATGATGGTGCAGTTGGTGATAGTGTGCAAATAAGTCAACAAGATGATTGTCAAGAATAATCAATTAAAAAAGTCGGCTCTCAAGCCGACTTTTTTAATTTAAACAATCTTAATCTTTTAATTCCACTAAAGTTCTATAATGATGAATCGCGGTTCCGGCAAAATGAGAGTTGGTGCCGTACACTTCTTTGGCTTTAGAAAAAACATTTGCCAAAGAGTTGAACCCTTCCTCATAAAAGGTAATCGAGGTTGGATCAAGATGAATAGTTTCAGCGCCAAAGACCATTGGTATTTTTCCGCCGTTGGTTAAGTTTGGACCAATACCACCCACTTTATTGGCGCCGTCATAACCGTACAAGAAAGTGGACTCTTTGTCGAAGTAATTCATGAAGGTGATGTAATCAAGCGGTGAGGAATCAGAGGTGATGGTAGGCCAAATGTCGGTAACTTTTGAAAACCAAGTTGGAATATCAGCACTCAGAGTCAAACGAGAATCGCTATTTTTTAATTTACTTTTAGCGGTTGCTAAAATATTTAAATAGTTGGTTTGGATAGCGTCATTGTATTTGTCTGTACCAGCCGATGAGTTGGACGACCAATCTGGAAGTAGATAAGGTTCGATATCTAAATGTAAACCGTCATATCTCTCTTGTGTATCAGAAGTTTCTTTGTTGAAGGCAATCATTTTGTCAGCTCTGGCTAGTGCCGAGCTTTCATTTCCAGGTATTGCCCACTTGGAGTCACCAGTAAGATATTCTACAGCCACACCATTTTGGTGAGCCTTTTTCAAAAAGGCGCGTAGAGCGGTTTTGTTGGAAGTGCTGTTGTAATCAAAACTGTCACCATTTAAGTAGATGCGATTAATAGCAGTCGCTGAATTTCCATGCGGCGCTTTGACGAAAGTAAAGAAGTCAGCTTGTTTTTTGGCGTCAGTGGCAATTCCATAAGATTCACCCCACACCCACATTGCTTGAATATTTTTTAAGGTAGGCGCGGCAGTTGTCGGTGGTGCTATGGGTGTAGGTGTCTGTGTTGGAGTCACTGGTGTAGTTGGAGCAGCGACTGTCACTATAGCAGGTGCTACACTGGAAGCGACCGGTTTGGAAAGGAAATTAGAAACATCTGGTAGCGGAGGGAATAAATCCGAACTTTCAAGGTTTACCTTGGTTTCAGGTGTGGAAGCTTTAACTACGGTGACAGGAGTGGTTGTTTCAAATTGTTTAATTATTTCTAAAGCGGAAGAAGTAGGTGTGCTCACAGCCGGAGTAGTTGTGGTGGGTGTGGCAGTGCTGGTGGCGGTGACTGGGTTTGGTTTAACCTCAGGAATTTTTATTACCTTTTTCCCCTCCACCTTTGTTTTTTTATGGCCTTTTGTAGCCGACCAACTATGTCGGTATTTTTTATGTTTTTTTGTTTGTTTGGCGGAAGCTGGAGTTGCGTTTCCGCCGGCTATAAAGAGCGAAATAATTAATAAGGATACTAAAAGAGCGGAGGACTTTATTTTGTTCTTCATTTTTTAATATTTATATTTAAAATTTAAGCCATTTCTTTTAATTTTTTTATTCTATCCTCAATTGGCGGATGAGTGGAGAATAATCCAGCGAGATTTTTCCCGGTAAAGGGATTGGAGAAGAACAGATGAGCCGTGGACGGTACCGCATTCTGCAGCGGTATATGCTCGGCTTGAATTTTTTCTAGCGCCGAGGCCAACCCCGCCGGATAGCGGGTCAGCAAAGCGCCTGAAGCATCAGCTAGGTATTCGCGTTTACGCGATACTGCCAATTTGATTAGTTGGGCGATGATAGGAGATAGTATTGCTAGCACCACGCCAATAATTGCGAATATGGCCAAAGCATTGCCGCCTTCGCGGTTATTGCTATGACGACGAAACAGTCCGCCATGTAAAAACATATTTGCCATGATAGAGATAGATCCTACCACCACAGCCACGAGCATCATAAAGCGGATGTCGTAATTTTGTACATGAGAAAGTTCATGGGCGATTACGCCTTCGAGTTCTTCATTTTTCAGTTTTTCTATCGCACCGGTAGTGATAGCGATAGAGGCCAACTCCGGTTTGCGTCCAGTGGCAAAAGCATTGATGGACGGATCGTTCATTATATATACTTTTGGTGTGGGTAATCCGGCGCTGATGCACAGATTTTCTACCATATTATATATATAACGATTTTCTTCCTTGGAAATTGGTTGCGCGCCCGATACCGAGAGGGCAATTTTATCTCCGTGGAAATATGATACTGAAGTGCTAATCAGTGAAATGATAATCCCAATAAATAGTCCGCCATACCCATCGCCGCCATAGGCGCGATCAAAAACATATCCCAGGGCGAGCACGAGGGCAGTGGCGAAAATTAAAAGGAAAACTGATTTACGCTTGTTAGCGTCTATTTGATTATACATTGTTGGTGGGTTTAAAATTTCACTTGCACATTTTGGCGCTCATTTTCAGCGGCTTGGAAGAATTCATATTTATGAAAATTGAGCAGATTGGCAATTGTATTCTGTGGGAAAGTCTGGATTGCGGTATTGAAATCACGGACATTGCTGTTATAAAAACGGCGACTGGCTTGGATTTTATTTTCTGTGTCGGAAATTTCATCCTGCAATTGCATGAAATTTTGGCTAGCTTTAAGGTCTGGATAGTTTTCAGTGACAGCAAATAAAGATTTTAGAGTGGAGGATAGGGCGTTTTCAGCTTGTTCACGCTCGGCCAGCGATCCGCTTTGTTGAGCCATGGCCGCAGTACGAGCTTCGGTCAATTTTACCAAGGTCTCACGCTCGTGGGTCATATAGCCTTTTACGGTTTCCACCAGATTTGGGATCAGATCATAGCGGCGTTTGAGCTGGACGTCGATATCACTAAAGGCTTCATCTACACGATTTTTTGTGCGGATTAAGCCATTAAAGGTGGCAATGACCCAAAGGATTACTATTGCCAGAACCGCTAGAATAATATAAAATAGGTTCATAAATATACAGTTATTTCATTAAGCCTTATACGGCTTTGTGAATGTATTTTAGCTTTTTTATCTAATCAAATCAAGCCCTATGGCTTCTATATTATATTTTCTTGCAGTCTTAGCCATTTTGGTAGTATCGCACGAGTTTGGCCATTTTATTTTTGCCAAAAAAACCGGCATGGGAGTATATGAATTTGGGTTTGGTTTTCCGCCGAGATTTTTGGGTATTCAATTCAAAAAAAATAATAAAAAACAGTGGCGCTTGGTCTGGGGCAATCGTGATTTGGATGAAAAGGACGAAGAATATGGGACAGTCTATTCTTTGAATTGGTTGCCGCTTGGTGGTTTTGTAAAAATAAAAGGTGAGAATGGGGAAGAAGCCAATGATCCGGATAGTTTTGCCAGCAAAAAGTTTTGGCAAAAATCTTTGGTGCTCTGTGCTGGTGTGATGATGAATGTCATTTTGGCTTTTGTCCTGCTTACTACCGGATACTTGGTTGGTCTACCACAAAATGTGGATAATATGACTGATGTATCGCATGTGAGCGATCGTCGTATTGAAATTTTGCAAACTCTACCCGGTAAGCCAGCCGAAGCGGCCGGAATTTTGGCCGGTGATGTGGTGGTGCAAATAGGTGATTTGCAAAATCCACGCCTGAAACAAATGCAGGAATATGTGAATGATCATAAAAATGAACAACTGCTTTTGCGGGTAAAAAGAAATGATCAAATAATTGAGAAAAAAATTCAACCAATGGTATATAATGATACCGGCAAAGGTGGTCTTGGTATTGCCATCGCCGAAATTGGTACAGTACGCTATCCATTTTTTTCCGCTATTTGGGAAGGTGCCAAAACTACTCTATGGTATCTCAAAGAAATTCTTATAGCTTTCTATCTATTACTCAAAGGATTGTTTACCGGCAATGGTGTGGGTGAAGCTGTCTCTGGCCCGGTGGGAGTGGCAGTGATGACTGGACAGGTCGCCAAGCTCGGCTGGATTTATTTGATACAATTTGCGGCAATGTTGTCCCTAAATTTAGCGATATTTAATATTTTGCCAATCCCAGCACTCGATGGTGGCCGCCAATTATTTTTAATAATTGCTAAATTACGCGGTAAAGCCGTTTCTCAAAAATTAGAACAAATTTTTCATACGGTTGGATTTGCGCTATTGATGTTGCTAATAATAGTAGTAACTATCCGCGATCTTGCCAATTTTAGAGTAGTGATCTGGAGTTTTATAAAAAATCTGTTGTAATATGGGAGAAGGTGAAAGATATATTCCAAAAGCAGTGAGAAAAGGAGAGGCTTTTTTGAGTACAGAAGAAAAAGATAAGGCTGTAGAAAGTTGGAAGGTTTTTGCGGCCAAAAATGAGCCAGCTTCAGGGGATACGCCATTGGACAAGCCGTTTAATTATAGGGTCTATAGAGTTGAGAGCGATGAAATTCCTGATAGTATTGCTGGTCGTCATGAAGAAAGTTTTATAAATGAAACTATACCGAGATTAATTGAAGAAAATCCTAATAGAAAAATTAAAATTTTAGACATAGGTGGCGGTATCGGCATGTTCGCTAAACAAATAAGGGAATCATTTGGAGATAAAGTAGAAGTGTTTACCACTGGTTTAAAAAAGAAAGCTGTAAAAAAAGAGATGGAGAGAGTAGGCGAATCCATAAAATTAAATAAAAATGATTTAAAATGGCGTTCGGTTTTGGAACTCCATGATTTTCCAGAATTTGATTTAATGATTGATACTGCTGGAGAAGCCCTGTATAGTCTGTCTTTTAAAAAGGGTGCTACTTTGGATGATGCTGCCAAATATTTTAATGCCGTGGCTAGTAAGCTTTTGCCAGGCGGTCATGCAAGCATAGAGTATGTGGGTAAAATTGCTCACGGTGCTGAGGAAAAAATGGATATGTTTGCTGGATTAGAAAAAAAATGTGGAGTAAAAATTATTTTTATAGAACATGATGATAAAAATAGCGTTGTTAAAATAGACAAACCAAAAGAAAAAGAATCTGAATAAAAATAATATGCAATCAAAATTTGAACAACTCAAAACTGAAGCCTTGCTTGCCATCAAATCCGTGAGTGATAAAATCCAGCTCGAAGATTTGGAAAATAAATTTCTTGGTCGCAAAAGCGGGGAGCTTACTAATTTGATGAAAGGGCTCAAAGATCTCACCGATGAGGCTCGTAAAGTAGTGGGTGTGATAGCCAATGAAGTAAAAAAAGATATTGAAGCGGCGTTTGAAATAAAGAAAAATGAATTAATGAATGCGGATTGGAACAAAGCGGTAGAAAAAGAGCGGGTGGATATTACTCAGCCTGCTTTACCACATATTGAACCAGGCACTTTTCATCCGAACACTATTATCCAAAAAGACTTGGAAGATTTTTTTGTTTCCATGGGTTTTATGGTGCTTGATGGTCCGGAGTTGGAAAGTGATTATTTTAATTTTTCCGCAGTGAATGTGCCTGAGAATCATCCGGCGCGTGATATGCAGGATACTTTTTATATCAAAAATCATCCTGGTATGGTGATGCGTACGCACACTTCTTCGATGCAGGTACGCTCTATGCTTAAGCAGGGGGCGCCACTACGCGCGATTGTGCCAGGTAAATGTTATAGAAACGAAGCTACCGACCCGCGCCACGAACACACTTTTTATCAATTGGAAGGTTTTGTGATTGATGAAAATATTACTTTTGCTCACATGAAGGGCGTGCTTGAGGCGGTCGCTAAACATTTGTACGGCGTCGATACGCAAGTGCGTTTGCGTCCAAAATATTATCCATTTGTAGAGCCGGGTGTAAATGGGGAAGTAACTTGTTTTATTTGCAAAGGCAAAGGCTGTAGAGTTTGTAAAAATACCGGTTGGTTAGAAATTTTTGGCGCCGGCATGATTCATCCCAATGTTTTAAAGGAAGGGAAAGTAGATCCTAATAAATATCAGGGGTTTGCTTTTGGATTGGGGCTTACACGCTTAGCTATGTTGAAGTATGGCATTGAAGACATCCGCCATCTCGAAAGCGGTGATTTAAAATTTCTAAAACAGTTCTAACTGTCATTCCCGCGAAAGCGGGAATCAAGTGTTTGAAGTAATAGATTCCCGTTTTCACGGGAATGACAATAAAAATATTATGTTAATTTCCTATAATTGGTTAAAAAAATTCGTGAATTTGTCCGATACTATTACCGTGGAAGAAGTGGCCGCTCGCTTGAAAGCCACTACGGTAGAAGTGGAAGGTATAAAAAAACAAGGTGAGCTTTTGAATAATGTGGTAGTTGGTAAAGTTGTTTCCGCTACTAAGCATCCTAATGCCGATAAATTAAAATTATGCCGCGTGGATGTGGGTTCGGAAGAATTACAGATAGTCTGTGGTGGCAGTAATGTGGCAGAGGGAATGCTGGCCGCGATTGCCCAAGTCGGAGCCAAAGTGCAGTGGCATGGAGAAGGGGAATTGATTGAATTGGTACCTACCAAAATTCGCGGTGAGGAATCTTTTGGTATGATCTGTGCGGCGGATGAAATTGGTTTGGGAGAAATGTTTACGTCCAAAGAAGAAAAAGAAATTTTGGATCTCACCGCTGTCATTGCAAGTGGCGCCGTCATTCCGAGTGAAACGAGGAATCTTATCGGTCTTCCATTGTCCCAAGTACTTGGTCTCAATGATACAATTTTGGAAATAGATAACAAATCTCTTTCCAATCGCCCGGATCTCTGGGGTCATTATGGTATTGCCCGTGAAGTGGCCGTGCTATTTAATCGTGATTTAAAAAAATACGAAACACCAAAAATAAAACCAGGTAAAGATTTTAAATTAAAAGTGGAAGTGGAGAATTTTAAACTTTGTCCACGCTATATGGCAGTGGCCGTATCGGGTATAAAAGTTGGTCCGTCGCCAAAATGGCTTCAAGAAAAATTGTTGGCCGTGGGGTCCAACCCGATTAATAATATCGTGGATATTACCAATTATATAATGTTGGAACTTGGCCAGCCAATGCATGCTTTTGACGCGGCTAAAGTCGGTCATAATATCGGCGTGCGTAGTGCCAAAGAAGGGGAAAAATTTGTGGCTTTGGACGAAGCTGAATATGTTTTGTCGGAAAACGATCTCATGATTGTCGCTGAAAATAAATCTCTAGGCATCGCGGGTGTAAAAGGTGGTCTGGAGAGCGGTACTTACGACGACACTACTACGGTAATTTTTGAATCAGCCAATTTCAATGCTTCAGCTGTGCGTAAAACTTCTACTCGTTTGGGTTTGCGTACCGATTCGGCCATGCGTTTTGAAAAGAGTTTGGATCCAAATCTCTGTGAAGTGGCATTGCTTAAAGCCGTGGAATTGGCATTGGAATTTTGTCCGGACGCCAAGGTCGCCAGCAAAGTAGTGGATGAAAAGAAATTTCACCTTTCGGTCGGGCCAATAGAATTGCCAAATGAAATTTTTGCTAAAAAATTAGGCACGGAAATTCCGCAGAAAGATATTTTAAATATTTTGACGCGTTTGGGTTTTGAAGTGAAAACCAAGAAAAAGAGTTTGCTGGTAACGATTCCAACCTGGCGTGCTACCAAAGATATTTCCATTTCCGAAGATATTGTGGAAGAAGTGGCTAGATTTTTTGGTTATGAAAATATTCCTTCAAGCTTACCGTCTTTTTCAATTAATCCGCCGGAGAAAAATGCTTTGCGTGATTTGGAAAGAAATGTCGCTGAGACTTTGGTAAAAAGTTTGGGATATAATGAAGTGTATAATTATTCTTTTGTCAGTGACGCTCAGGTGATAAAAATGGGGGATGATCTGAAAAAATATTTGGAATTGGATAATCCACTCTCCAAAGAGCGTCCGTTTTTGCGTCGCAATTTATTGCCAAATTTGTTGGAGAATGTAAAAAATAATATTGAAAATTATTCGGAAGTAAAAATTTTTGAAATTGGAAAAGTTTTTTCTACCAAACAAAGCGGTTTGCGTCTGGATAGCAACGGTGATAGTTTGTTGCCAAAACAAGATACTTGGGTGGCCGCGGTATATGCTGGGAAAAAAGAAGCCACGCCATTTTGGCAGGCCCGCCGCGCTTTGGAAAATATTTTTGCCGCGCTTAAAACCGATTTTGAAATTGTGCCAGCCGATATGGTACAACCTTGGGAACATCCGGCCAGATTAGCTTTGGTTCGGGCGCATGGCGAAGTGCTTGGTGTAGTATGTGAAATTAGCCCACTGATAGCTCAGAATTTGGGTATTGAACAGCGCGTCGGTGTGTTGCAGTTGAATTTGTCAATATTGGTAGAAATGCTGTCTAGACAAGGTGATAAGACAAATTATCACACCGCTTCCGTGTATCCAGCAGTGACCCGCGATCTCGGCTTTTTGGTAAAAAAAGAATTTACCCACGCTGATATTTTGAAAGCATTGAAAAAAACCAATGCTCTGCTAAAAAATATAGAACTATTCGATGTTTACGAGGGAAACAAAATTGGCGAAGGCTATAAGAGTATGGCCTATCGCCTCACTTACGCGCACAGTGATCGCACGCTCACCACAGAAGAAATAGAAAACGCTGTAAAAAAAGCGCAAGAAGAACTAAAAAAAGAATTTAACGCGGAAGTAAGATAGGCAATAAATCCCCGGTTACGGTCGGGGATTTTTTTATTTTTTACAATTTTGTGGTATAATATAAAGGTAATTTTTAAAAGAGGGAAATATGTTTGCAAATTCAAAAGATATTTTATTTTTGGTGATTTCATTTTGTGTATTGTGGGTCACTTTTTTCATTTGCTGGATGTTTTATTATCTCATGCGTTTGTTGCGCAATGCCAATGAGATTACAGAAGAATTCCGTGTGCGATTACAGACTCTGTTGGATACCGTGAATCATATTCGCTCCAAGGTAGAGTCGCTGTCCAATATTATGACTTTGTTCAGCGGTGGTGCCGGCGGATTGGCCAAAAAAATAATCACCAAAAAGGCCGCCGATTGGCTTGATGACAGTTCGGAGAAATTTAATAACAGCGCCAAAGAAGCAGTCGCCAAAGCGGTAGAAGAAACAGCCAGGAAAATGAAGAAGGCAACTAAAGCGATGAAAAGATAATTTTATTAATATGAAAAAATATTTGAAAAGTATTTTGGGGGTATTAGCTGTACTAACTTTATTCATTGGACAAAATGCTTTGGCCGCTCCTAAAAAAGTGCCGCCTAAGTATCAGAATATTACAACCGGCAATCCTCAAGTGATGAAAAATGGTAAATTTTTTGTCAGTATAAATCTGTCCAATGCTAGCACTATCAAGAAGACGCAAATAAAAAGGGATGGTGTTTTGGTAAAAACTTGCGGCACAGTCACTACCTGTAGTGGAGAAATTGGTCCTTTTTCCGATGATCAAATTGGTGAGCATTCTTTTTCTTTTTTGATTACCGGTAAAAATGGGGCTACTTCCGAACCGTGGGGTAAATTTGAAGTAATTGATGGAGATAAAAATCAATACGGCGCTTGGTTTGATAAGATTCGTGTGCGTACTTACGCTTATCAATTGGAAATTGGTAAAAAACAAAATATTTTAGTATATATTGCCAACGGCAAATCCATCGATTATAAGAATCAAGTCTACTATATGGATGTGGCTGTTGATAATGAAGAGCTTATGGATATGAGCATTTTTGACGCTGGTTTAAATCCAGGTGCGAAGACCGCTTCTTCCGGTAGATTATTGCCGGCCTTTAAGAAAGCCGATATCGGTGAACATACTTTTTCCTTTGCCATCAAAGCCCCAAACGGTGATTTGGTGGAATCTGGTGGAAGTTTTTGGATAGTGGATAAAGGACAGGTAATGCCAGTGGAGAATCCTTAGCCAATCAAATAAAAAGAGACCGCCAAAACGGTCTCTTTTTATTTGATAATTTTTCTTCAGGAGAAGATATATAATTTTGAAATTGCTCTGGTTAAAGCCACATATAGTAGATCTTTTTCTATAGCCTTTATTTCTTTAGCCAGATCTTCGTTTAGGTCTTCATAGTTTGATTCATTATGGGTGGGTCCTACGATAAATACTGAATCAAATTCTACTCCCTGAGCTTCATAAAAATTTAGACAATAAATTTGAGAATCGTTTTTAAATTCTTCTTTGAATTTATCCAAGTAATTTTTATGTCGCGACAGTATGCCGACAGTTTCATTTTTACCTTTATTTTGTTTTTTTACGAAATCTATCTCGGATTCTATATTATCTAATTTCACTTCTATTACCGGTTCTCCGTTTTTTATCTGCTCCGGTATCTCAATTTTATACCCAATATTTTTAATGTAATTCAGAATTTCTTTAGTATTTCGGTAAACTTTTTCCAGTTTTACCAATCGTTCTGGGGTCGTATCAAATCCTAAACTTGCCAGATCGCGTACTGTGCCAAGTTGTGTTTGTTGGGATAAATCCCCGACGTATACCATAGATTTTAGTCGTTCGTTGATGCAAGAATTTAATATTTTTAACTGTTCTGGTAAATAATTTTGAAATTCATCTACTACTATTAGGTTATATTTAGCTTCAAACGCGCTTTTGCGACGGCGATATTGGCCGTTGGATAGTTGTTCGTAATAATCTTTTTCGATATTAAATTGGCCGTATTGTTTTTGATAGCACATTAATAATATGGTGATATCAAAACGGTCCAGTAGTTTTTTATTTTTTTGCCAGGCCAGAGTAGTCTTTTGGCTGTTATTTAAATAAGGGGCGTATACTTTATCCAGAAGACTATAAATATTTTTGTTATAAGGAATAGCGGCTATTGTCTTCAGTGCCTTTAATTTAACATATTCGTATTCTATTTTTTCTTTATCGCTAACTTCATAGTCTGCTAGAGCAGAACAGTCATTCAATTTTAAGATCATCTGTGCCCACTCAAAGAAAGTCACAATCATCACGCCTTTAATTCCCAAGTCTGGAAGTAGTTGAGAAAAATATTTTTTACTACCGCTGTCTTGGACTAAAACCAAGATTGATTCCGGTCGAAAGAATTCAGTGGTTTCTGGAGACTGAACCAAATAAGCTACGCGGTGTAGAGCCAGTGTGGTCTTGCCGGATCCGGCTGGCCCGGCAATGATAAACGGTCCGTCATGGTGAGCGCGAATAACTTGGTCTTGGCTCTTTTCCATTCTTTCTACTACTTCTGGCAAAATAAAGCCGGTTTTTTGTTGAGTGAAATTTTCTTGATAAATTAATTCACGCAGGTGATTTGTGCTTTCGGTGGAAAAAAATAATATTTTTCCATCTACTATCATGTAATTGTCTTTTCTATCGATTATTCCACTGTGGCTGATACCGTCCGGGCGAGTATACGAAGCTATTCCGGGGTTTTCAAAACGAAGCGCGGCGGCTGGTGTAATCCAAGAATAAATATTTTCATCACTAAAAGAAAATTTACTAAAGTACATCATTTTTTGTTCCCCATTGGTAGTAAAATCACACCTGGTAAAATAGGGGGAAGGGTATAGTTGTTTCAAATTTTCTATCTGTTCGTGGTTGTGAGCTGTAAGGATCTGTTCGGCCACTGCGTCGCTAAGAGTAACGTCAGATCTTTGAGACGACCGTGCTCGTTTTTCGCGGTAAGTAATTTTATCAGTAATTTTTTGTTGAATACCGGCTAAATGCTCTTTGGCACCGTTTAGTAAGTTATTTTTAGCTTCTTGATTCATATGTTTTAATTAAAAAAACCGCTTTTAAGCAGTTTTTGGGCAATTATAAATTGTTAGGTTACTAAATTGTTTTAAATAGTATACCATAATGATATTAATATAATACCTGGAATAAGGGGATTTGTCAATATTTATATATAGGTGTATTATTAATCCAATAATTTTAATATATAAGATATGCAAAATCCTTTTGAGAATGCGCTCAAACAATTGGAAAAGGCCGCCAATATAATGAATTTGGATAAAAATATCCATAACATATTAAAACAACCAGATCGTGTGCTGACCGTGTCGGTCCCGGTAAGAATGGACAATGGCGAAGTAAAGGTGTTCACCGGTTTCCGCAGTCAATATAATGATGCTCTTGGTCCATACAAAGGTGGTATTCGTTATCATGAAAATGTTTCCATAGATGAAGTAAAAGCTTTGTCATTTTGGATGATGGTAAAATGTGCCACTGTAAATATTCCGATGGGTGGTGGTAAAGGCGGTATTATTGTAGATTCCAAAAAATTGTCTGAAGGCGAGCTCGAAAGAATGTCGCGTGAATATATTCGCAAAATTTGGCGTGAGATTGGTTCGGATAAGGATGTTCCAGCACCGGATATGTACACGACTCCTCAAATAATGGGCTGGATGCGTGATGAATACGAAAAACTCGTTGGTCACAGTGATCCAGGTGTGATCACCGGCAAGGCCATTGCCGACGGTGGTAGTGAAGGCCGTGAACAAGCTACTGCCCAAGGTGGTGTCTATGTTACTCGTGAATTAATGAGTAAAATGAACTGGCGCGCCGCTGATACCAAAGTGGCTATCCAGGGAATGGGCAATGTTGGTGGATTTATGGCCAAGCTTTTGGCCAAAGATGGATTTAAAATTGTAGCTCTCAGTGACAGTAAAGGTGGTGTATATAATCCAGATGGTTTGGACCTGGATACAATTTTTGCTCATAAAGAAAAAACCGGAACCCTCACCGGAATTGACGGAGTACAAAAAGTATCCAACGCGGAATTGCTAGAATTGCCAGTAGATATTTTGGTGCCATCCGCGATGGAAAACCAAATCACTGCGGACAATGCCGCCAATATTAAAGCTAAAGCAATTGTAGAAATGGCCAACGGTCCAACTACTCCGGAAGCTGATGAAATGTTGAGTAAGCAAGGTGTGATAGTAGTGCCGGATGTGTTGGCTAATGCTGGCGGTGTGACCGTGAGCTGTTTTGAATGGGAACAAAATGTAAAAAATCTCAAATGGAGTGAAGACGAAGTATTGGCGAAATTAAAACCAATTATGGTGGATGCTTTCAATGAAGTGTGGGAAACAAAAGAAAAATATAATGTGCCAATGCGCACGGCCGCCTTTGTGAAGGCAGTTGAGAGAGTGGCAAGCAAGATTAAAATTTAATATGCCGGAGTTACCCGAAGTAGAAACTATTCGTCGTGATCTGGAGAAAAAAATTGCCGCCAAAAAAATAAAGAGTATTGATATTTTGGCAGGCAAAAGTGTTCATAATAAAACGACTGAATTTTTGAAAGTTCTACAGGGTAATAATTTTAACCATATTGAGCGCCGAGGGAAGTTGCTCATGTTTGCGTTGGATAAGGCGGGTAAATATGGCTATATGTTGGTGCATTTGAAAATGACTGGCCAACTGATTTATCGCAATAAAAAACAGATTTTGGTCGGTGGGCATAGTCAGACAGCGATGGATACTAACGTTCCCAACAAATTTACTCGCGTGGTATTTACCTTTAACGACGGTGGGCAGCTGTTTTTTAATGATTTACGTCGCTTTGGATATATAAAATTGGTTTCTACAGAAGAAAAAGAAAAGATTGTAAAAAATAATTTTGGTATCGAACCTCTCACACAGGATTATATTTTTGAAGATTTCGTCAAATTATTTCAAAAGCGTCAAACTAATGTCAAAGCGATTTTACTCAATCAGAAATTAATTTCCGGCATTGGCAATATCTATGCCGACGAAGCCTGTTTTGAAGCAAAAATTTTGCCGATGAGAAAAGCTTCGGAAGTCTCTAAGATTGAACTCAAGAAACTTTTTGAGATGGTGGCTCAAGTTTTAAAAGTTTCCATAGAAAACCGTGGCACTACTTTTAATAACTATGTAGATAGCGATGGGCGTACCGGTAGCCACATAAACTTTCTCAAAGTCTACGGGCGCAATGGTGAAAAGTGTAAGCAGTGTAAAAATGTGATTTTGAAGATAAAGCATGCGGGGCGGGGGACGCACTATTGTCTGAAGTGTCAGAAATAAGACTTTACTTGTTGTATTTTAGGGATAATGCTATAATTTAGACATTAAGTTTTTAATTAATTATTTTTATGAGATTACCAAGATTGGTTTTTTCGCTAATAGCAATGATGGCGATGGCGCTATTTTCTCCAGATTCTGTTTTGGCAGCCAAAGGCACTAATGTGAATTTTCCTGTTAAGGTGGTTGACGCAAATGTTGAACCAGCCAAGGTTCTAAAAAATACATTTGTGGCAATGTATAAGGTAAAACTTAAACCAGTTGCTGGTTATGATAATGTATATGACTATGAAGCAATTCAACAAACAATAAAGTCAACGGGTAGCAAAGGTAACTCGGCTATATTTGTCGTTAAGCCAGATGAAGTCGTTTACTTTTTAGGTTTTAAAACAAAAAAAGAGGCGTTACTTGTTAAGAAGTTTACACCTGAAACTCCGCCGCTTAAAAATTTTTCTAAAATTGACGGGATAAAGGGAAAGCTTTGTAATACTGCCGGTACTGATTTTTCTGCGAAGTTTCAGCCCCTAGATGGTCAAAATTGGTGTCATAAATCTTGGTCGGTTGAGTTATATAAATCAACAGACGTGCTTATGCCTGTAGAAGTCGTTGACGCTGATGTTGATTCGGAAAAGGCTTTGCCAAATACATTTGTGGCAATGTATAAAGTTGGACTTAAAAAAGTCGATGGTTTTGATGATGTATATGATTACGACGCAACCCAACAGGTTGTTAGATCAACCGGTAAAGATGGTCTTGGTGCGAAATTTCTTGTTAAGTATGGAGAAGTTGTTTATTTTTTAGGATTTAAAACAGAAAAAGAGGCGCTGCTTGTTAAAAAGCACATACCGGAAACCCCTCCATTAAAGAATTTTGATGGTGCTGTCGGCCAGCTTTGCCGTACGGCCGGTACGGATTTTTCCGCAAAATTTGAGCCTTTAGACGGTCAAGATTGGTGTTATAAATCTTGGTCAGTTGATCTAGATAATAAATAACCACAACTGTTCTGACACCACGGGCGTAAACCCGTGGTGTTTTATTTATCTTGCATTTTTTGAGCTTTTACTGTAAATTATCTGTATATTTTTGAATAATTTATGCACCAATATAATCATAAAGATATAGAGAAAAAGTGGAAGAAGAACTGGGAAAAAAGTGGAATTTATAAAACCAAAGAAGAGGCTGGAAAGCCAAAATATTATGTTTTGGATATGTTTCCGTATCCGTCTGGCGCCGGCTTACACGTCGGTCATCCTAAGGGATATATTGCCACCGATATCGTTGGCCGCATGAAAATGATGCGGGGTTTCAATGTTCTCCACCCAATGGGTTGGGATGCTTTTGGTTTGCCGGCTGAAAATTACGCGATAAAAAATAAAGTCCATCCGGCCGAAGCCACCGCGGAAAATGTAGCCACTTTTAAAAAACAATTAGGCCTGCTTGGTTTCACCTATGATTGGGATAGGGAAGTGAATACGACAGATCCAAAATATTACAAATGGACGCAGTGGATTTTTTTGCAGTTATTTAAAAAAGGTTTGGCCTATGAATCTTTCGCGCCAATAAATTGGTGTCCGTCTTGTCAGACCGGTTTGGCTAATGAAGATTTGGATGATGGAAAATGTGAACGCTGTGGCAGCGAGATTGAGCGCAAGCCAATGCGTCAGTGGGTTTTGAAAATTACTGATTACGCTGAAAAATTGTTGGATGGTTTGGAAAAGTTACCGTTCTGGCCAGAGCATATCAAAAAAATGCAAAGCGATTGGATTGGAAGAAGTGAAGGCGCATTGGTAGATTTTAAAATAAAAGACAGCGAGGAAATTTTAAAAATCTTTACTACTCGTCCGGATACTTTATTTGGCGCTACCTATATGGTGGTGGCTCCAGAGCATCCACTGGTCGCGCAAAATTTGGAAAAAATTTCCAATAAAAAAGAAGTGAAAGAATATTTGGATCAAGCCAAGAGTAAAAGTGATCTAGAGCGTACTGAATTACAAAAAGAAAAAAATGGCGTGGAGTTAAAAGGTGTCAAAGCCATTAATCCTTTGAACGGATCTGAGCTGCCAGTTTTTGTGGCCGACTATGTTTTATATGGATATGGTACTGGCGCTATTATGGCTGTGCCAGGTCACGATGAGCGTGATTGGGAATTTGCGAAGAAATATAAATTGCCGATTTTGCCTGTAGTATTATGCGATGGAGATGTAAATGAAAAACCATTTACCGATGACGGTGTTGCTATTAATTCTGATTTTATAAATAACTTGCCAACCAAAGAAGCCAAATCAAAAATGATTGAGTGCTTGCAAGAAAAAGGTTTGGGTGAGAAAAAAGTACAATATAAATTGCGCGACTGGGTATTTTCTCGTCAGCGTTATTGGGGTGAGCCAATGCCTTTGATTCATTGTGAAAAAGATGGTTGGGTAGCAGTACCGGAAGACCAGCTCCCGCTTGAATTACCAAAAGTAAAAAATTACGAACCAAGTGGCACGGGAGAATCTCCTCTGGCCACTATTACCGATTGGGTAAATACTACTTGTCCTACCTGTGGTGGTCCAGCCAAACGTGAAACCAACACCATGCCGCAGTGGGCGGGAAGCTGTTGGTATTATTTGGCATACACAATGCCAAAAGATGCCGATGGAAATTATGATTGGGATAAAAAGAAAATAAGTTATTGGAATCCGATCGATCTCTATGTTGGCGGCGCTGAACACGCGACCCGCCATTTGATCTACGCTCGTTTTTGGCATAAATTTTTATTTGATATTGGTGCAGTCGCCAACGAAGAGCCGTTTACTCGCCTACAAAATGTTGGTTTGATTTTGGCTGAAGACGGTCGCAAGATGAGTAAGCGCTGGAATAATGTAATTAATCCGGATGAAGTAGTGGCCGAATATGGTGCTGATGCTATGCGTCTATATGAAATGTTCATGGGTCCATTTGATCAACCTTGTGCCTGGAGCACCAAAGGTGTGGTGGGTGTACGCAGATTTTTGGAAAGAGTATGGGCGCTCAATGAAAAAGTTTCCGATGCCGCAATCAGGGACAAAAAATTAATTGCTCAACTTCATCAAACTATTAAAAAAGTTTCTGAGGATATTGAAGAGATGCGTTTCAATACCGCTATTTCTTGCATGATGCAATTGTCCAATGAAATGGGCAAAGCCGAAAGTATTAGCAAAGAAGATTTTTGTGTATTATTAAAATTATTATCTCCATTTGCACCGCACATGACTGAGGAAATATGGAATGAAGTTGGCAATAAAGAAAGTATCTTTGAATCCGTTTGGCCTAAATATGATGCCGAGCTCGCCAAGGACGAAGAAATCACCTTGGCCGTGCAGGTAAATGGTAAATTGCGTGATACATTGGTGGTCAGCGCGGATATTAGCGAAGAAGACGCGAAAGTGGCTGTGCTGGCTAGTGAGAAAATCCAAAAATGGCTAGAAGGTAAAGAACCGAAAAAAGTAATTTATATTAAAGGCAAATTACTAAGTATCGTTCTCTAAAAAAATCCCCCAATTTGGGGGATTTTATTTTGACCATTTTGTTAAAAAATCCAAAATATGCTATAATATAAGCAATCAAAATAACTATTATGGTAGCTGAAAAGAAATTAAAGAAAATTTTAATTGCCGAAGACGAAAAACCAATGGCCAGAGCGCTGGAGCTCAAATTAAATCACAGCGGATTTGAAACCAAAGTAGTAAACGATGGTCTGGCCGCGTGGGAAGCGATTAAAAAAGAAAAATTTGATCTGATTTTACTTGATTTGATGATGCCAAAGATGGATGGCTTTGAAGTTTTGAAATCTTTAAAAGAAAAAAAAGATAATACACCGGTAATTATCGCGTCCAATTTGGGCCAAGACGACGATGCTCAGAAAGCGAAGTTGCTTGGAGCCAAATGGTATTTTGTAAAATCCGACACATCTATAAATAAAATAGTGGATTATGTCGTGGCTACTTTGATAGCCGATTAAGTAAGTATGAAAATTGAAGACAAAAAAATAAAACAAGTTTTGCTGGATGGTAATTATATAACCGATGAGGATGTCAAAAAAGCGGAGGCCGCCACCAAAGGGGAGGAAGGTAAATTTTTGGATTATTTATTGTCGCAGGAAATTATCAATAAAGATTTGTTGGGTCAAGCCATTGCTGAATCCGATAAAATAAGCTACGCCAATCTGACTACCAATCAGCCTTCGGCTGAGCAGGTGAAGTTATTACCGGAAGACACGGCCAAAGAATTTACAGCCGTAGTATTTCAACAAAATGGCGATGACTTAATTATCGCGACCGATAATCCCACCAATCCTGAATTAACCAAAAAATTAAAAACAATTTTTAAAGGTAAAAAAATATCTTTGGCCTTTGCTTTTGCCGAAGATGTTGAAGCGACCTTTATTCATTATCTCAAAACTCTAGCCACTCGTTTTGGCGATATTATCAAACAACAAAAACGCATCGCGCCGGAGATTATTGAGCAGATTGTAGACGATGCTTCGGCTTATCGCGCGTCCGATATTCATATTGAGCCTCAGGACAAAGAAGTAATTGTCCGTTTTCGTATTGATGGTGTAATGCAAGAAGCTGGTCGTATTCCAAAAGAATACTATGGAAATATTTTGAATCGTATTAAAGTGCAGGCTATGTTGCCTATTGATGAGCATTTTTCCGCGCAAGACGGCGCTATTCGTCAGGTAAAAGGGGATAATTCGCTTGATATGCGTATTTCCATTTTGCCTACCTTAAATGGTGAAAAGGTGGTAATTCGTTTGTTGTCTCAATATGTACGCAGTTTTTCTTTTGCTGATTTGGGTTTGTCTGAACATGATCAAAAATTATTGCTCACCGCTTCCAACAAACCGTTTGGTATGATTCTGGTGACCGGTCCGACCGGTTCCGGTAAAACTACTTCGCTCTACGCTTTGCTAAAATTATTAAATAGTCCGGATGTAAATATTACCACCATTGAAGATCCGGTAGAATATAAAATGCCGGGCATCAATCAGATCCAGGTAAATGCCCAGACAAATCTTACTTTTGCCAAAGGTTTGCGCTCGATTGTGCGTCAGGATCCGGATATTATTTTGGTAGGTGAAATTCGTGATCAGGAAACGGCCGAGACTGCGGTGAACGCGGCTTTGACCGGACATTTATTATTGTCTACCTTTCACGCCAATGATGCCGCTACGGCGGTGCCGCGTTTGTTGGATATGGGTATTGAGCCATTTTTATTGGCCTCTACTCTTGAGGTACTTATTGCTCAGCGTTTGGTGCGCAAGATTTGTGATAAATGTCGCTATAGCGTGAACTCATCCAAGGAAGAAATCAAGAAAAATATTTCCGAAGATGCTTCTAAATATTTTACCGGAAAACATATCGTGCTCTATCAAGGAAAAGGATGTGACAGCTGTGGTCATACCGGTTTTAAGGGGCGTACTGCTATTTATGAATTTATTGAAGTCACTCCCGAGCTAGAGGAACTTATTTTGAAAAATCCTTCCACCGCCCAGATTTGGAAAGTGGCCCGCGCGCAAGGTTCAGTCACTTTATTTGAAGATGGTATTGATAAAGTAAAAAGTGGTGTTACTACTCTGGAAGAATTATTGCGTGTAGCGGAGGCGCCAAAATTTTAATTTTTTACCCATGAGCGAGGATAAAAAAATAGACAATCAAAAAGATGAGAAACCTAAAAAACCATCAATTCTGGCTTTTAGTTTTGGTTTTAATGAAGAAAAAGAATATTTTATTGAAAATTTGGCCATGCTTTTGGCTTCCGGCATGGATATTATTGAGTCCTTGCAAGCGATAAAAACCGAAGTAAAATCTACCAAGTTACTAAATATCATTGATAATTTGGTAGAAGATATCAGTGCTGGTTTTAGCCTGTCTATCGCGCTTGGTAAAACTGAAATTTTACCGGCCCATATTATTGCACTAGTTAAGATCGGTGAAGACAGTGGTAGATTGCATGAGAGTTTGGCTGTCGTGGTGACGCAACAATCCAAGAGCCGATCATTTCAATCCAAAATTCGCGCCGCCATGATGTATCCGGTATTTGTGATGGCCATAGCGATGGTGGTGGGTATTGGTATTGCTTGGTTTATTTTGCCGCGCCTGGCCAGTGTTTTTGGTCAGCTGAATCTCAAATTACCTTTGGTCACCAGGCTGTTGATGAGCTTTGGTGCCTTTTTGTCTGAATATGGAGCAATAGTTGTACCGTCTTTTTTGGTTGGTTTGTGTTTAATACTATATTTTTTATTTGTTTTTTCCAAAACCAAATTCATCGGTCAGTGGCTACTGTTTTTAATTCCCGGTATCAAAAATTTAATCCGCGAAGCGGAGTTGGCCAGATTTGGATATATCATGGGCACATTGCTAAATTCTGGTTTGCCCGTGTTGCAAGCTCTGTCATCCCTAAAAGATTCCAGCACCTTGAGGTCTTACGGGAAAATTTATAATTATTTGCACGATCAGATAGAAGAGGGAAAGTCTTTTGAACAAAGTTTTGCTTCCAACAAAAAAATAAAAAAATATATCCCTACTCCGATTCAGAGTTTAATCGGGGCGGGCGAGAGATCGGGTGCGCTTTCCAAAATATTTATAAATATTAGCGAAACTTTTGAAGCTAAAACCGAATTAACAACCAAAAATCTCAGCGTCATTTTGGAGCCTTTGTTGCTCGTGATAGTTTGGCTTGGTGTGGTGGCAGTAGCCTTGGCAGTAATTTTGCCAATATATAGCTTGGTGGGTGGTTTGAGTAATAAAAATGATGAGGGTCCTAGCCAGTCCGGTTCTTCTTCCCAGTCTGCTCCGGTTAGCGCTGTGTCTCCGGTAGTTGCTGGTGCCATTATTAGCACTAGCACCATGTCTACCAGCTCAGTAATAATTATTGGACCTAAAGGAGCTCCTACTAGCACAGTTTCCAGTACATCAGTATCGACCAGTTCCACCGTCCCTTCTCCGATGTTACCTCCACCCGAAGTTAGTTTGCTTGGTCCGGATATGCTTGAGGTGGCTTCCACTTCTTTGGGATATGTAAATATTCGCATGGCTTCTTCCTCTAAATCTGAGCTTATACGCAAAGCACTGGTAGGCGAACAATTTAAATTTTTACAGCGACAAGACGGTTGGTATCAAATAATTTTAGGCCCGGATCAATTTGGGTGGGTCAGTGCTCAATATGTAAAAACCGGCTCTACTCTTAGTCCGTAATATGAAATTTTTTTTGGTAAAAAAAATCATATATGCTCCAAAGCCATTTTCACAAAAAAATGGCTTTACACTTTTGGAATTATTGTTATCAGTGGCTTTGATAAGCCTATTGGCGGGCATTGCCGCTCCTATGTATCTGTCTTTGCAGGCAGAGAATGAGGTGTCAATTGCGGCTACTACCGTATCGGATGTTTTGCATCGCGGACAAATTCGCGCCCAGGCCGTGGATGGGGATTCTGATTGGGGAGTGGAGATGGTGAGTAGTACGGCTACTCTTTTTAAAGGAAATAACTTTGCCGGACGCGATCAAAATTTTGATGAAAATTATAAAATGACCGCCACTATAAAATTATCCGGTTTAAATGAAGTCGTGTTTAGTAAATTTTTCGGATGGACTACCTCGTCTGGTACTATAATTATAACTCACCAGGATGGTCGTAAAAAGAATGTTTCTGTTAGCGAACTTGGTATTATTGGCCTATGATAAAAAATATAAAAAATTATCAAGGTTTTTCTCTGGTGGAAATAGTCCTGGCCAGCGGACTTCTAGCGTTGTTGTCTTTGATTTTTTTGGGTATTTTGACTTATGGTCAGCAAAGTACCATCCGTGCCGGACAAAGAAACCATGCTATTTCGCTGGCTCAGGAAGGGCTCGAAGCGGCGCGCAGTATTCGTGATCATAATTTTGCGAATTTAACACCAGGGAATTTTGGTCTGGCAAGTAGTGGTCAGTGGACACTGGCGGCTCAGCCGGATGTCACGGATATTTTTAAGCGCACTATTAGTATTGCCGATGTGAATTCTCAAATAAAAAAAGTAACATCTCAAGTAGAATGGAAGCAAACCGGTTCCAATACTATTAATGTATCTTTTTCCACTTTATTTACTGATTGGCGTACTGCTACCAGTACCGGTACCAGCACGGAGTTTTGTCCATAAAATATTTATGCAGAGCATTCAAAATGACAATCAAGGATTTACATTGCTGGAGTTACTACTGTATGTTTTTGTAGCCAGTGTTATTTTGTTGTCCATTGTGGCTTTGGTGGCTCTGCTTATTCAATCACGCGTAAAAAATCAGAGTATGAGTATGGTAGAGCAACAAGGTGCCCAGATTATTCAGATTATTACCCAAGAGATTAATAACGCGAAAATTATTACGGCTCCGGCCGTAGGCAATACCGCCGTCGTATTGCAGTTTCAGGATATCAATGGCCAGTCTGAACAGCTCAGCGTAGTCAGCACCACTTTATTTTTGAATAAAAATAGTAAAGATTATTTTTTAAATCCCTCCAAGATTCAAATTTCCAACTGGCAGGTAAAAAATTTAGGAGCTGCCTCTCACGATTCCATTAAAATTCAATTTGATCTAAATTATAAAAATTCATCTGGGCTAAATCAATATAGCTATACCCAAACTTTTTATGCGACTGCCAATATCCGCTAGTACAAAAAATAATTCCGGATTCGCGGTACTTATCGGCGTATTAATCGTCGGTGCTTTTGGTGTGGCCGTGGCCTTGTATTTGATTTTGTCCGGTCTATATTCCTATCAAAATAGTTTTTTGCTTGAGCAGTCCGCGCGTGCCAAAACTTTGGCTAATGCTTGCGCAGAATCGGCGCTCAACCATGTTCAACTTTGCTCCATAATTAACGGAGCAGGGAGTGTACAGATTGACGGCGATACCTGTAGTTATGAAATTATAATAAATTCAGAACAAAGTCGCGTGATCCAATCTAGCGCTACTATTGGATCGGTAGTTCGTAAGGTAAAAGTATCTGTGAGTCAGATTGCGCCGGTCATAGTAGTGGATTCTTGGCAGGAAGTTTCAAATTTTTAATTTTATGGTCCAAAAGTGTGTTATAATATTTGGTAATTATGGAGCATAAATGTTATAAAATTAAAACTGGTTTCACTTTGCTAGAAATTCTTCTGGTAGTGGCCGCTATTGCCATTTTAGCCGGTATAGTTGTGGTTGCAATAAATCCGGCCAAACAATTAGCCCAAACAAGAAATGCTGCTCGTCGTAGTGATGTGAGCGCAATTTTAAACGCAATTTATCAATACGCGATAGATAATACTGGGTTGGTCCCAAACACCATCGATACTAACCTAAGGATGCTCGGTACATCAAATTCCGGTTGTAATGTTTCTTGTGGTGCCAGTAGTGCCACCAGCAGTGGTGGTCCTGTATCCATTACCGATAATAGTCAATCCACTTTTGCCGGTACTTACAGCAACACCACTTACAATACAAATAATAATCTCTTAAATCTCTCTGCCAACCAAACCCCTGGTACGTATACTTCAGACATTAAAGACGCCACCGCCAGTGCCACTTGGTCTACATTGGCTTGGATACCAAATCGTCCTACCAATAAACCATTGCCAAACTCTGGTGCCACTGAAACCGGTTATCCAAGTGGGAATGCTAACATGAGTGGGGATGTACTTTTGTATCACCTGGATGAAGCGAGCGGAGCTTGGCAAGATTTATCTGGCAGTGGTAATAATGCCGCTACTTTTAATGGATTAACTTATCAATCAAGTGGAATTTTTGGCACAGGTGTAAAGTTTGATGGGGTAGATGACTATGCCAAGACTGGTCCGGTAGATGTCTCGGCTACCAACAAAATATCGGTATCTTTTTGGTTTAAACCTGCTTCCTTGACACCAGCTGTCGGTGAACAAATTTTTGAAGCTTCTACAAATTATAATAATGTTTCCGATGGTTACGTTGTATCGATCAATCCTAACGGTAAAATTGGAGCCGGCGTACGAGGCAATGTGTATTATTCTGTTTGGGTGGCTGATAATATTTTACAGACCAATGTTTGGTATCATGTGGTGGTAGTGTTTGATAAAAGTTTGCCAACCAACGAAGTCTCTACCTATATAAATGGATCAAAAACTACCGGCACAAACAGTGGTCTGAATGCCAATAATACCAATAATTTTGGTAATCAGCCAATTTATTTTGGCGACCGCGGAGCCGGAACAAATTATTTTTTTAGTGGTACATTGGATGAATTTGCTCTTTATAACCGCGCCCTTTCTGCAACCGAAGTTGCCGACCATTACAAACGCGGCGCCCTTAGTCTAAAATACCAAGTCCGCAGTTGTGTCCAAGCCAACTGCTCCGACGGTACATTCGCCGGCCCCGACGGCACTGCCAATACCTATTATTCCGAAGCTTCCAACACCTCCAATACTATTCCGTCACTGTCTCTCGCTAATATTTCCAATAATCGATATTTCCAATATAAAGGATTTCTAGATACCGTCGATTCCGCCTTAACTCCGGAGTTAAAAAGTGTTATAATTAGCGGGAGTACCAGTGGTTCTAGTGGAGGATCTTCTTCGTCCACCACCGCTGCCGCTTGTTTGAATCTTTCTTCGGCATTGACTCCAACTTATATCACTTCATTACCATTTGATCCCAAAACTGGTAGTAACAGCCAGACATATTATGCCATTCAAAAGACCGCTGGTGGCAGAATAAATGTTCAGGCCTGTAGCGCGGAAAATTCTGAAGTTATAAGTGTGACAAGATAAATATATCTAATTTAAAAAATTAATTTATTAATTATTCATAATATGAATATGGAAAATTTAAATAAAAAGGGTTTTACCCTTTTAGAAATTTTATTGGTGGTGGCCGCTATCGCCATTTTGGCCGGTATCGTAATTATTGCTATCAATCCAGGCAAACAATTGGCCGATACTCGTAACGCGCAAAGAAGAGTAAATGTGAACACGATTTTAAACGCTGTTTATCAATATTCAATTGATAATAAAGGCGCATTGCCATCTGGTATTACTCAGAACGCGGTAGAAGTTTGTAAGACCGGTGGTAGTTGTGCTGGCCTAGTGGATTTGTCCGCACTTACTTTAAACGAAGTTTATTTGACGGCTATTCCAACCGATCCAACCGCCGCCAGTACCAATGGTACCGGTTATAAAATTTTACAGACTGCCAATGGACGCATTACTGTCAGCGCTCCATCTGCCGAAAATAGCGCATCTATCAGTGTTACTAGATAATAAAAAAAATAATGAAAAAAGCAAAAGCTTTTACATTATTAGAAATTCTTTTGGTCGTGGCCGCGATCGCGGTGTTGGCCGGTATTGTGATTGTGGCAATAAATCCGGCCAGACAGCTGGCGGCTACCAGGAACACTGCTAGAAGATCAGATGTTAGTGCAATTTTAAATTCAATTTATCAATATTCTTTGGATAACAATGGACAATTTCCAAATAATATAGATACTAATCTAAAAATGATTGGCACCGCCGCCTCCGGTTGTAATGTATCCTGCGGTGGGGCAAGCAGTAGTTCCTCGAGTGGTAACACTCTCACCATCACCGACAATAGCCAATCAACCTTTGCTGGTATATATGCCAACACCATTTACAACACCAATACTAGTTTAATAAACCTTTCTTCGTCCCAAACCTCAGGCACCTATACCTCAGACATTAAAGACACTACTGCTAGCGCGACTTGGTCTTCTCTTGCTTGGACCCCAAATCGTCCTACCAACAAAGCCTTGCCAAATAATAGCGCTACTGAAAGTGGTTATCCAGCCGGCAATATCAATATGAACGGCAATGTTTTACTTCTACATTTGAACGAAGCTCTTGGAGCAACTACATTTTCCGATAGTTCGGGGAGTGGTAATAATGCGACTTGTAGTGGTAACGCCTGTCCTACGATGGGTCAAATTGGAAAATTTGGTACAGCTGGTAATTTTAATAACACCTATTTAAATGTTGCTGACAGTAATAGTTTGGATGTGGGTCAAGGCACATGGAGTGCTTGGATTTATCCAACATCTTTTTCTGATCATACCTATCATACAGTAATAGCCAAAGCTCATGCCACCGCCTATTGGTTTGGGTTGTATAATAATACCGGTAGAATACAACTGTGGGTAGGTGGAGCGGCCAATATTGGAACCGGAGCAGTAAATTTAAATCAATGGTCTTTAATTAGTGCTACCTGGGATGGCGCAACAGTAAAATATTATATTAACGGGGTGTTGGATGGCAGTTCTTCTCAGACCGGTCAACCTAGAATTAATAACGCGGTAGCCCATATCGGAACGGATTTTAGTGGTGGGGAATCAGGTGTTTTGGCATATAATTTTACCGGCACCATCGATGAAGCGTCTGTCTTCAACCGATCCCTATCCGCCACAGAAATCTCAGACATTTACAAACGCGGTGTTCTAAGTCTAAAATTTCAAACTAGATCCTGCGCTCAAGCCAACTGTTCTGACGGTACATTTTTTGGTCCTGATGGCACTACCAACACCTATTATTCCGAAGCTTCCAACACTTCCAACGCCACTCCATCACTATCTCTCACCAATATTTCCAACAATCGATATTTCCAATACAAAGCATTTCTAGACACCACTGATTCTGCCTTAACTCCTGAGCTAAAAAGTGCTGTAATTAGTGGGAGTACTAGTGGTTCTGGCGGAGGATCTTCATCCACCACCGCAGCCGCTTGTTTAGATCTTTCGTCAGCTCTTGCACCAACCTATATTACATCCCTGCCATTTGATCCCAAAACCGGTAGCAACAGCCAAACATATTATGCTGCAAAAAAAACAGCTGGCGGTAGAATAAATGTTCAAGCTTGTTCAGTGGAGAATGGCGAGGCCATTAGTCTAACAAAATAGAAGATGAAAAAAAATTCTGGGTTTACATTATTAGAAATTCTTTTAGTCGTGGCCGCAATTGCGGTGTTGGCTGGTATTGTGATTGTTGCCATAAATCCAGGTAAGCAATTAGCGGCCTCTAGGAATGCCGCTAGGCAATCAGACGCTAGTGCTATTTTAAATTCCATCTATCAGTATTCGCTCGATAATAGTGGGGCCTTTCCTGGATCTATCGATACCAATTTGAGAATGCTTGGTACCAGTGGATCAGGATGTGGAGTGAGTTGTGGTCCAGTAGCCGGTAGTTCTACTTCTCAAACCGTGCCAGTCGCTATTACCGACAATAGCCAATCCACTTTTTCCGGAACATTTTCCAACACTAATTATAATAATGGTACAAGTTTGCTGAGCCTTTCGGTTAATAAGACTTCCGGTACATATACTTCAAACATAAAAGATTCAGCCGGTGTCACTAGTTGGACGACCTTGGCGTGGGTGCCAAATCGTCCTACAGGAAAGTCCTTGCCAAATAATAGTGCTGCCGAAACTGGTTATCCCACCGGTAATGCCAATATGAGCGGTAATTTATTATTATTGCATTTAGATGAAAGCAGTGGTGCCACCGCTTTTTTAGATACTTCAGGTAAAAATAATAATGGAAATTGTGTTAATCCAAACTGTCCAAGCATGATATCTGGTAAGTTCGGTAATGCCGCTAATTTTAAAGCCGGTACTAATCCAATAACAGTTCCAAATAGTACCAGCTTAACTTTTTCTAATCAACTTACATTCGGTGCTTGGTTTAATAGTGTGGCTACCAGCAGTTGGCCAAGCTACGGACATATTATTGGAAAAGGTGCTGGTTTTAATCCTAGTAATGGATCTTTCTCTATTAGCGGCAATGTTTATTGGCGAGTATTTTTAGTTAATCCAGCTGGCACTACTTATGAATATCAGGACGGTACTTGGATAGGTGATAATGCCTGGCAACATATAATTTTTACTTTTGATAATGGTGTAGGAAAAATTTATTTAAACGGAGTTTTGTTGTCTACAAAGAATTTTGCCTTTACTAGTATTAGGAATAACACTACCCCAATTCAGTTGGGATTTGGCCAATATAATGGCTTGGTGGATGAGGCAATTATTTTTAATCGTTCTATGTCAGCTACAGAAGTAACTGATATGTACAAACGCGGCGCCCTATCATTGAAATACCAAGTCCGAAGCTGCGCTCAAGCCAATTGTTCAGACGGTACATTTATTGGTCCGGACAATACAGTCAATACTTATTATTCAGAAAGTAGTAATACATCTATTTCCACTCCGTCCTTATCACTTAGTAATATTGGTAGTAATCAATATTTTCAGTATAAAACTTTTTTTGATTCTCCTGCTACATCAATGACGCCGGAATTAAAGAGTGTGGATCTGGCCGGTACGCAGACTGTGGTGCAAGGCAGTGTGGGTGCTTCGTCGTCTACAGCGGCCGCTTGTTTGGATATTTCTTCCGCGCTGGCGCCAACCTATATCACTTCTATTCCGTTTGATCCAAAGGTGGGCGATAGTGCCAAAACTTATTACGCTGTGAAAAAAACCGCCGCCGGTCGTATTAATGTGCAGTCGTGTTCTCCTGAAAACGGAGAAGCAATAACTGTAACAAAATAATTTTTTGTGTGAATAAAAAAGCTTTTACATTATTAGAAATTCTGTTAGTCGTAGCCGCTATTGCGATATTAGCCGGCATAGTTATTGTTGCCATTAATCCTGGAAAACAATTGGCACAAGTGAGAAACGCCGCCAGAAAAAGCGATCTCAGTACTATATTGAATGCTATTTATCAGTACTCTCTCGATAATGATGGTTTGTTTCCGAATAACATCGACACCAATCTCAGAATGCTGGGCACTGCCAATTCCGGATGTGATGTTGTTTGTGGTGGCAGTAGTGCTACCAGCAGTGGCGGTCCTGTATCCATGACTGATAATAGTCAATCAACTTTCGCCGGTACATATAGTAATACTACTTACAACACAAATAATTCTTTATTAAATCTTTCGGTTGGACAGACTGGTGGTTCCTATACCTCAGACATTAAAGATGCTGCTGCCAGCGCCGCTTGGTCCACGCTTGCCTGGGTGCCAAATAGGCCGACAGGTAAAGCCTTGTCAAACAGCGGTGCTGCAGAGACCGGCTATCCAACGGGGAATGTGAGTATGAATGGCAATGTCTTATTGATGCATTTGGACGAAAGCAGCGGTGCGACTAGTTTTGTCGACAATTCCGGAAACAATAATAATGGTACCTGTAGCGGCAATGGTTGTCCTGCTATGGCGGCCAGTGCAAAGTTTGGAACCGGCGGAAGTTTTGACGGGTCGGGAGATTTTATTGGAATTCCTTTAAATAATAGTAATTTTACTAATTTTTCTGTTGCCATGTGGTTTAAATCCACTGGAGTATCAGGTGAAATGCGCGGTTTGTTTGGTAGCCAAGGTTGGGCAGGCGGTGATTTACATTGTCAATTAAATAATACTAGCAATTTGGTCCAGTGTGCTTTAAATAACGGTGCGTTTGTATTTTCTACTACGGCTGTTAGTCTCAATCAGTGGTATCATTTAGTTTATACTTTAAATAATGCTACCAGTAAAGCTACAGTGTATGTAAACGGTGTCAAAGAATCTGAAACCACTTCGAATAATTATAATATAATTTTACACAATCCTAGAATTGGATCGACCTACAGTAGTAATCGTTTTTTTCAAGGTTTAATTGATGAGGTAGCAGTATTTTCTCGCGCTCTTTCTGTCACAGAAGTTAGTGATATGTATAAACGCGGCGCCCTTAGTTTGAAATATCAAGCAAGATCCTGCGCTCAAGCCAACTGTTCTGACGGTACATTTTTTGGTCCTGATGGCACTGCCAACACCTATTATTCTGAAGCTTCCAATACTTCCAATTCGACTCCATCAGTATCCCTCGCCAATATTTCTAATAATCGATATTTCCAATACAAAGCATTTCTAGACACCGTCGATTCCGCCTTAACTCCTGAGCTAAAAAGTGCTATAATTAGTGGGAGTACTAGTGGTTCAAGCGGCGGATCTTCTCCATCATCCACCACTGCCGCCGCTTGTTTGGATCTTTCGTCCGCGCTAGCTCCGACTTATATCACCTCTCTACCGTTTGATCCTAAAACTGGCAGTAACAGCCAGACATATTACGCCATTCAAAAAACAGCCGGTGGTAGAATAAATGTTCAGGCTTGTAGTGCGGAAAACGCTGAAGCAATTAGTATTACCAGATAAAAAATTATGTTTTTCACCACTGTAAATTCAATGATGTTTATAGAATGGCTATTTATAGTTTTGATTTTAGCCTTATATTTTTATTTTGGCCGACGCTCACGCGCGTTGCTTAAAGAATTAAAGAAAAAAGAATTAATCGCTAAAATAGACAAAGCGCGTGAAGAGGCTATGCTTGGTAGTATTGGCGATGGGGTAGTGGCTACGGATAAAAACGGAGCGATTATTTTTGTAAATAAAGCCGCGCAGGAAATGATTGCCTGGGACGATAGTATGATTGGTCAAAGATTGGGCGATATTTCACTGTTGTCAGATGAAACCGGTAAACATGTGCCAATAGAAAAGCATCCTCTGCATCTGTGTCTCACCAAGCGTAAAAAAATTATTAGCACCAATTATCATTTTGTAAAAAAAGACAAAATGGATTTCGCGGTATATATCAGCGCGATGCCAATCTTTTTGAAAGACGAAATCATCGGCGCGATAGAAGTTTTTCGTGATATTACTCAGGAAAAAGAAATTGACAGAATAAAAAGCGAATTTGTATTTTTAGCTTCTCATCAATTGCGTACGCCGCTGTCCACCATCAATTGGTATGTGGAAATGTTGATGTCCGGTGATGCTGGTCCTATTAATGAAGATCAGAAAAATTATCTTAAAGAAGTTTATCAGGGTAATCAGCGCATGGTAGAAATGGTCAATGATTTGTTGAATGTTTCTCGTTTGGATTTGGGTACTTTGGCGGTACAGTTGGTACCGGTGGATTTAAAAAGTTTCATAGAAGATGAATTAAAAGCCAACTTGCCGACGATTGAAGATAAAAAGATGATAATTAATTCTACAGTCAGTGATGGACTAAAAGGTGTAGAAACCGATATCAAAATGCTCAAGATGTTATTGCAAAATCTTATAACCAACGCTATAAAATATACCCCGTCGGGAGGAAAAGTTGATATCAAAGTAATTCCAAGCGGTAAAAAGGAATTTACTCTGAGTGTGGCCGACAATGGTTACGGTATTCCCAAAGCCTCTCAAGAGAAAATTTTTACCAAACTATATCGCGCGGAAAATGTGATGGCCAAAGAAATTACCGGTACTGGTCTGGGTTTGTATATGGTGAAATCAATAGTAGAAAAATTACAAGGCAAAATCTGGTTTGAGTCCGAGGTGGACAAAGGCACTACTTTTTTTGTATCTTTTCCAATTAAACCGGTGATTAAAAAGAAAACTATCATTATATGATAGACAATAAAAAAATTTTAATTATTGAAAATGAAATCGCGACGCGTAAAATTTTGGCCGATAAATTGACCCGTGAAAAATTCACTGTATTGCAAGCCGCCAACGGGGAAGACGGATTGAAAATGGCCTTAGAAGAGAAGCCAGATTTGATTCTGCTTGATATATTTATGCCAAAAATGAACGGTACGGAGGTGCTCAACGCCCTGCACAAAAATAAGTGGGGCAAGAACGTGCCGGTAATCGTGCTTAGTAATATAAATGATGATCATGAAATTCTGAAATTGATTAAGCACGGTAATTATGACTATCTCATCAAAACCAATCATAATCTTTCTTCCATAGTAGCCAAAATTAAAGCCAAACTCGGCAGTTAGTGTATATGTTAGGAGGGGAAGAAAAAATTTATTATTCTAGAAGCAGAACATTTTTGGCGTTCTGTTTTTGTTTTATTTTGGGAGTAGGAATTTTTTCGTCTCAAACTATCAATAAAGATTGGCAGTTTTTTATTTACTGCGGTTTTTTGTCGGTGGTTATTTTATTATTTTTTTATTGGGCGAATTTAAAATTTCGTTTTGTTTTGTTGTGTGCGTTGTTTTTTATCTTGGGCGGGTTGCGTTTTTATCTGGCCGTGCCGTCCGTCACAATGAATGAGCTGAGTTATTATAACGGTCAGTATGAAATTTTCACCGGTACTATATCGCAGGAGATAAATGAAAAAATATCCAGCAAGCAGGCGATTGTAAATGTCACCCAGCTGGGAGCAAAAAAAGTTTCCGGCGGTGTGTTGATAAATTTACCGCTTTATGAGGATTTTAAATTTGGTGATGCGGTGAGAGTGGGCTGTGATTTGAAAACACCTGAGGGGAAAGATGGTTTTTTAAATTATGATAAATATTTGGCGCGCAACGGGGTGTGGTCGCTATGCGGTACGCGCGTCCGGATAGAAAAATTGGAAACTGATATGCCCGTGTTACATAAATTATATATAAATTTTTTTGATCTAAAGCAGAGATTGCAGTATCGGGTCAATGAATTATGGTCGGAACCGCAAAGTTCTTTGGCCGCCGGATTACTATACGGCGCGCGGTCAGGATTTACGCCGGAAGTGACCGAGGATTTTAGTCGAGTTGGTCTCACTCACATCGTGGCGGTTTCTGGATATAATATTAGTATCATTGCCTGCGTGCTGATGAATATTTTGATCCGGCTGAGCCTAGATCGACGCAAAGCATTTTTTGTGGTAATAGGTGGAATAATTTTGTTTGTATTTTTTACCGGCGCTTCCGCTTCGGTAGTGAGAGCGGGGATTATGGGTATTATTGTTTTGTTGGCCACTCAGCTAGGCCGACAATCGCGAGTGGGAAATGTTTTGGTATTTACCGCCGCGGTGATGATGCTTATGAATCCGTTTGTGTTAATTTGGGATGCCGGTTTTCAGCTGTCATTTTTGTCCACCCTAGGCCTGATATATATCTCGCCAATTTTAAATAACTTTGGAATAGAAACCGATAATAAATTTTTGTATATTATATTGGAATCATTATCCACTACTTTGTCGGCCATTATTGCCACTTTGCCTTTAATTTTATTTCAGTTTGGTCAGCTATCACTGATAGCTCCGCTGGCCAATATCTTAATTTTGTGGATCGTGCCTTTTTTGATGTTGTTTTCTTTTTTATCCATTCTGCTCAGCTATATATTTTTTCCATTGGGCTTGTTAATGGCTTTCCCTACTTATTTTGGTTTAAAGTATGTTATAATAACCGCGCATTATTTGGCCTCCTGGCCGTGGGCGAGTGTGGAGTTTGCCCTGCCGCTTTGGGCATTGGTGGTTACCTATGTTTTATTAGTTATATATGTCAAAAATAAAAATTTTAAAATCCGCTCCGGGCTATGATTTGGCCGCGGCTTCATACGATAAAAAAGAAAAGTATTTAAATAGTTTTGAACAAAATAAATTTTTGCCGCTTTTAGGCGATTTAAAAAGTAAAAAAGTGCTTGATGTGGGAGCGGGGACAGGTCGGCTATCGGTGCTATTGTCCAAGTCGGGAGCGCAAGTGACAGCTTTGGATGTGTCGGAGCAGATGTTGAAAGTTTTGAAAAATAAAGATAAAAAAATTGAAACCACTATTGGTGATGCCGAAAATTTGCCGTTTGCTGACAGTACTTTTGATATTGTTACCGCTGCATTTTTGATAGTGCATCTGAGAGATCCAAAAACTTTTTTTGATGAAGCTTGCAGGGTATTAAAAGACGGAGGAATTTTGGCGGTTTCCAATATCAATCAAAAAGAACCACCGGAAGTGCAGACCCAAGAAGGAAAAATAAAAATTGAATCTTTTTATCATCGTCCAGAAAAAATTGTTGAAGAACTAGAAAGTTTAGCCTTCCAGGTAGAAAAAAATGTCTTAGTTTACGAAAAAGATATTTGGATTAATCAACTCATTATTGCAAGAAAATAGCTTGGAAATAGACGCCTGGACAAATGACTTTTTCGCTTTCCTCTCCCGACTAAGTCGGGATCTAGGAATCGGCCGTGGGCCTCATAACCCGCTCAAAAGTAATTTGTCCAGGCTTTAGTTCTTAGAACAGTCATATGGAGGGGAAAAGAAATTTTTTAATTGGAATAATATTTTTTTTGGTAGCAATTTTTTTGCTACTTTTTTATTTGCTTTGGACTATTGAGGCCGATAAAAAAGTGGAAATAATTTTTTTCGATATTGGCCAAGGAGATTCGGCGCTTATTAAATTCGGCAACGGTCAAAAGATGCTTGTAGATTGCGGGCCGGATAAAAAAGTTTTGAGCAAACTTGGCAAGCGCCTATCATTTTTTGACCGTTCTATCGATTATATGTTGGTCACGCACCCCGACGGCGATCACTATGGTGGTTGTCCGGCAGTGCTCGCGCGTTATGATGTTAAAAATATTATTTTTGATGATTTTAAAAAATCCAATGATCCATTTTGGCGCGCCTGGACCAAATATAGCGCGGCGGAAAATTCCAATTGGAAATTTATTAATGGGCATGAAATTATCACTATTGGTAGTAGCAGTCTGGAATTTTTTTCTCCCGATAGTGTCGGCTTGTTCCTAAAAAAAGATGCCGATACGGCCAATAATCATTCCATAGTATTTTTATTAAAAAATAATTTAGGCAGATTTTTGTTTACCGGCGATATGGAAATGCCGCTTGAAGAGGCTATTTTGGAAAAATATTGCGACAAAGATCTGTTGCCGTGTCCGGCGTTACAGGCTGATTATCTCAAAGTTGGTCACCATGGTAGCGACTCTTCTACCGGAGTAAGTTTTCTCAAAGCGGTTTCGGCCCGCTACGCGATAATATCGTCCGGAGCCAAAAATCGATATGGTCATCCCACACAAAGGGTTTTACGCAAACTACAACGCGCTCAAGTCGAGATTTGGCGAACCGACCTAAAAGGTGATATAATAATAAGGTAAAAATTACTCCTGTTTTTGACATATGCTTTATAGAAAAGAAATTTTCTCCTTAATATTCTTTATACTTTTATTTTCAGCTTCTCAAGTCAGGGCAGCTGAAATTATTGATACCGACAGCGATGGTTTGTCGGATGAGATCGAACTAAAATTAGAAACTGATCTCGCTAGTGTTGATACCGATAAAGATGGCTATCCCGATGGTATCGAGGTGGCTAATGGTTTTAATCCTTTGGTTGGAGATAGGAATAAAGATGCGAAGCGTAGCGTAGAAGTGGATCTCAATACCCAGCAGATGAAGTATTTTTTTAACGGGGTAGAAGTTGGCAAAGTGCCGGTATCTAGTGGTAAAAGAGGTACGGACACTCCAAATGGTGAATTCAAAATTTTACGAAAAGTGCCGGTGGTACATTACAAAGGACCGGGCTATGATTTGCCAAACACCAAATGGAATTTGGAATTCAAAAAAACTTATTATTTGCACGGTGCTTATTGGCATAAGCAGTTTGGCATTCGTCCGATGAGTCATGGTTGTGTAAATATTGGCTACGCGGACGCGGAAAAAATTTATAAATTCTTAAAGGTGGGGGATAGTGTCAAAGTTGTAGGTAAAACCCCGACAAAAGCTTTAACAAAAAAATAATAATTTTATGAATCGGATTGAGGTTGTGGCTAAAAAAGTGGCCAAAAATCAGGCTTGACAAAAATGTATTTTTGTGCTATACTTGACTACAGAATATAAAAGCACTTCTGTAGAAGGTGCTTTTTTTAATCACTAATTTAATTTAAAAAAACTATGTCGGAAATTACCAAGGCCATGCAATTGCTCTGTGACGAAAAGGGTTTGTCTTACGAAGCAGTGCTCGAAACTATTGAGACCGCTTTGGCGGCCGCTTATCGCAAAGATTTTGGCAATAAGCAACAGAATATTAAAGTAAAATTTGATCCTGAAACTGCTGATATGCAGGCTTGGGATGTCAAAACCGTAGTAGAAGATGTGGAGGAAGAAGTGTTGCTCAAAGCCCAGGAAGAATTGGCTGCTCGTCGTGAGCAGGCTCGCGAAGAAGGCAGAGAGTTGACCGAAGAAGAAACTGCCGATTTACCACGCTTCAATCCAAAAACCGAATTAATGTTGACCGCGGCTAAAGAAGTAAATAAAAAAACCAAAGTTGGTGATGTGCTCGAAATTCCTTTGGAAATTTCCGGCGCTTTTGGACGTATGGCCGCTCAGACTGCCAAACAAGTGATCATTCAAAAAGTCCGTGAAGCCGAACGCAACATGGTATTTGGTGACTTTAAAGGCCAAGAAGGTCAGGTAATCATGGGTACTATTCAGCGCGCTGAAGGCCGCAAAGTCTTGGTAGATTTGGGCAAAGTCAGCGGTGTATTGTTTGGCGAACAACAGATCGAACGTGAAAATTATCGCCCTGGCGCTCGTATGAAATTTTATGTGGTTTCCGTAAATATGGGTCAGCGTGGACCAGAAATTTTGTTGTCCCGCTCTTCCAGTAAACTCGTAGAAGAAATTTTTAAACAAGAAATTCCAGAAATCGAAAGTGGTGTGGTGCAAATCAAAGGTGTCGCTCGTGACGCCGGCTATCGCTCCAAAGTAGCGGTGTTTACCGAAGATGAAGCTATCGATCCGGTCGGCGCTTGTATTGGTCAGCGCGGTAGTCGTATTAATACTATTATCGAAGAGTTGGGCGGAGAAAAAATCGATATCATTGATTTTAGCAGTGATCCGGTTTCTTATATCAGTAAAGCCCTTTCACCAGCCAAAGTTTCTGAAGTGGAATTAAATGAAGTGGAAAAAACTGCCAATGTATCGGTAACTTCCGATCAATTTTCTTTGGCTATCGGCCGTGGCGGACAAAATGTCCGTTTGGCTTCCGAGCTCACTAGTTGGAAAATTAATTTGATTGACCTCAGTGGCGGTCAAACTCTGGAAGAAGCAGTCGGTGAAGTAACTCCGGAAATCGCCGAAGCAGCTGAAGCAAAAGAAGAAGTTGTTGAAGAAACTAAAACAGAAAATGTTTAAAGTATGATATCATCTATCTTTGATGCAATTTTATATCGCCCGCTCTTCAATTTTTTTGTAGAACTTTATAATATTTTGCCTGGCCATGATGTCGGTCTTGTGATCGTGGTTATTACCATCCTATTGCGTTTGGTAGTTTATCCGCTCACATCTTCTTCTATAAAAGCTCAGCGTTCCATGCAGGCTCTTCAGCCAAAATTGGAAGAAATCAAAAAACAATATAAAGATGATCAACAGAAATTGGCGCAAGCAACTATGGAGCTTTATCGCAATCATAAAGTCAATCCGATCACTTCCTGTTTGCCGCTTCTGGTTCAGTTGCCAATTTTGTTGGCATTGTACTGGGTAATGCGTGATGGTCTTAGCTCTACTAACATTGGCCCTCAATTATATTCATTTGTCGCTAATCCAGGCACTATCAATCCTCTGAGTCTTGGCCGTTTCAATCTTTTGAATCCAAGTATCGCCCTGGCAATTCTCGCCGGCGGCGCTCAATTTTTGCAAGCCAAAACAATGACTCGTCAGATGCCGCCAAAGAATGCCGGTGAAGGCAGTAAGGATGAAAGCATGGCCGCGATGATGAATAAACAAATGCTCTATATGATGCCGGTGATGACCGTTGTGATTGGTTTTAGTTTGCCGGCCGGTTTGACCCTGTACTGGTTCTGGAGCACGATATTAATGGCCGCTCAACAATATTACATGCTACATAAAGATAAGAAAGAAACAGATAAGAACGCGCCGCTTGAAGGTGAAGTAATAAAAAAATAAATTTAAATGCGGCCGTTTTACGGTCGCATTTTTTTAACAAATTTTTTGTATGCCAAACCAATCGTATTTGGCAAAATCCATTTTACGCACACTGGTTTATTTTGATCTGGTCGCGTATCCTTTGACCGCCAATGAGATTTGGCAATTTTTGTATAAGGAAATAGCGGATGATTTTAAACCAATATTATCAGCCTTGGAAGATTTAAAAAATAATAGTATCATTGCTGAAAAGTATGGATATTATTATTTATTTGGCAAAGATGATTTGGTAGAAAAGAGACGCTCTCAGCTGGTTATTTCAGAATTAAAATTAAAAAAAGCGCGTCGGGCGGTGAAATTTATCAGAGGGGTGCCATTTTTAAAAGCGGTTTTTGTCTGTAATACGGTGGCCGCCGGCACGGCTTTTGAAGAAAGCGATATTGATTTTTTTATCATTGCCGAAAAAAATCGTCTGTATATTGTGCGGTTTTTTACCAATTTAATTTTGCGTATTTTTGGTTTGCGTACTTATGGCGATAAAATGGCCGATAGGATATGCCTATCTTTTTTTGTGGATGATCAGAATTTAAGTTTGGAAAAACTCAAAGCTTTGCCTGAAGATATTCATTTTTCTTATTGGGCTTTGCAGATGGTGCCGATTTATGATCCGCAAAATTATTTTAAAAGATTTTTGTCGGCCAATTTTTGGATAAAAAAATATGTGCCAAATTTTAATATGCAGACTCAATATAATAATTTGGTGAAGCCAAATATTGTCATGAGTATCTGGCAAAAAATTTGGCAAACTATGTGGCAAGGACCGTATGGCAATTTAATAGAAACTCAAGCCAGAGAATGGCAGCTGTTAAAGATGTCACTAAGCGTAAAGGAAAAATCTAAATTAGGCGACAATGGTGTGGTGGTAAATCAGGGTGTGGTAAAATTGCATGAGTATGACACCCGCGGTGCGATTTATGACAGCTGGAAAGATAAAATAGTGGAGTTTGGTTTGTAAAATTATATGACTATTTCTAAAATTAAAAATTATTTACTACTTGCCTTGCTTTTGGTACTACCGTGGCAGACCAGACTAATATATAAGAGCGTTTATATCCAGGAAAAATTTTGGGAATATGGTAGTTTGTCTTTGTATGGTAGTGAAATTTTGACGGGGATAGTGATATTATTTTGGATAATAGACCGGCTCAGAGATAAAAACTTTCGCGCTCGATTACAATTGCCCAATATAAAGCGTGTGGTGGCTATCTTGGGGATTTATGCTATATTCGCTTTTTACTTTTTAGTTGGCGACAATCGCGATCTGGGCTGGCAATATATCAATTGGATTATTTATGGCGCTTGTTTGTCGGTTATTATTTTGGAAAGTGAATTTAGTTTTTATAAAATTAGTTTATTTGTTTGGTTTGGTAGTTTAGTCCCGTCAATTTTGGGAATTTATCAGTTTTTTTCTCAGTCGGTATCAGCCAATAAGTGGCTAGGGATGGCCGCGCATAATCCAGCCGACATCGGTGCCTCCGTAATTCAGCTGGGCGACGAGCGCTGGCTGAGGGCGTACGGCACTTTTGGTTCTCCCAATGCTTTGGGAATATATTTGGCCACCGTTTTTGTCTTGGGAATAATTTTAATTTTAAAAACCAAAAATTTTCGTTGGCGGGTTGGTTTGTTGGTTGGTCAGTCGATAATTCTGGCTGCTTTATTTTTTTCTTTTTCCCGCGGCGCCTATTTAGGTCTATTGGCGGGAGCGTTGGTTTTAGCCTGGGAGAATAAAAAAAATATTTGGCTCATAAAACAGGCAGTGATTTATGTCTTGGTAGCGTTGATTTTATCTTTTTCTTTTTATAACTTATTATTTACTCGCGCCAATTTTAATAATCGTCTAGAAAGTAAATCCATTTCTGAGCGCCTTACCCAGTGGCAAGATTTTAAAATTATTTTCTTAGAGGATCCATTATTTGGGGTAGGGCCAGGCAATTACCCAGTAGCTCTAGAAGCTATTCATCCCGGGTATTCGGCCAATTATTTTTCTCCAATTCACAATATCTATTTGCTTTTTATTGGACAATTTGGTCTGGCTGGAGCCGTGCTTGTAATATTTGGTCTGCGTCTCTTGTATAAAAGACGAGAGTCGCAAATAGCCCTGATAGTGCCGATTCTGGCTAGTGGTTTTTTTGATCACTGGGTGCTGAGTATGTTTACCGGTTGGATTTTTTTTGGTCTGATTTTTGCTCTGGCTATCAAAATTCGCTACATTGACACTTCTGTTCCAAAGGAGTAAACTCCATACACAAACTATAGAACTGAGATAAGAACCCAGAATTGGGGACAGACCCTTGCGTTCGCCATAGCTTCGGGCTACACCATAGACAGGCATAGTCCGGACAATATATGGACGGCGCTAAGAGTTCGTCTCCAACTCTGGATTTTTGTTTTAAGTAAGCCAAATTTTACTGTGGAAAAAATGTGGAAATTTGAACTGCTAAATCTTGACAAACTTAATAAAAATCCATTAAAATAATGATAATTATCACTCAAACAATTTGAGTGATAAAAATTAATATTTTAATTTCATAGTATGAATATCAAGCCATTGGGCGATCGAGTGGTGGTAAAACCAGCCAAAGAAGAGGAAGTCACCGCCTCTGGTATTTTGTTACCATCCGCCGTCGATAAAGAGAAAAAAGCGGAAGGTAGTATAGTGGCAGTAGGCAACGGTGAAGCGATTGTCAGACTAGGTTTGAAGGTAGGAGATAAGGTATTGTTTAAAAAATGGGGAGGCGAAGAAATAAAAGTAGGTCAAGGTAGCAATGAAGAAACTTATAAAATTTTATATGTAGGATCCGGTGAAGATAAAAACGATATTGTAGCCACTTTTGAATAAATGAACGAATGTCATTCCGAGTGAAACGAGGAATCTTTACCAAGATCCCTCACTGCGTTCGGGATGACAATTAATATATTAAACTATCAATATGCCTAAACAAATTTTATACAGCGATGACGCTCGTCGCAAATTACTAAACGGTGTAAACATTTTAGCTAATGTAGTAAAAGTTACTTTGGGACCTCGTGGTCGCAATGTTGTGCTTGATCGTGGTTTTGGTGCGCCGATTATTACCAAAGATGGTGTGTCGGTAGCCAAAGAAATCGAAGTAGAAGATAAATTTGAAAATGCCGGTGTGGAATTGGTAAAAGAAGTGGCCAGTAAGACTAACGATGATGTGGGTGATGGTACTACTACTGCCACTGTGCTCGCTCAGGCGATTGCCCGTGAAGGTGTGCGTCTGGTTGCCGCCGGATCCAACGCTGTTGCTCTTAAGCGCGGTATTGATAAAGCTGTCGAAGCGGTGGTAAAAGAACTTAAAGAAAATATTTCCAAACCGGTAGCCGATGAAGAAATCGCCAATGTGGCTTCTATTTCGGCCAATGATAAAGAAATTGGCAAACAAATTGCTGACGCTATGAAAGTGGTCGGCAAAGACGGTGTTATTACTGTGGAAGAGTCCCAAAGTTTTGGTATGGAAATTGAAACCGTTCAAGGTATGCGTTTTGATAAAGGTTATGTGTCGCACTATATGGTGACCAATGCCGAACGCATGGAAGCGGAATATGTGGATCCCTATATTTTGGTAACCGATAAAAAAATTACTTCTATTCATGATGTTTTGCCGGTGCTAGAAAAAGTAGCGCAGACCGGTAAAAAAGATTTGGTAATTATTGCCGACGATGTAGAGGGTGAAGCACTATCTACTTTTGTATTAAATAAATTGCGTGGCACTTTTAATGTGTTGGCTGTCAAAGCTCCTGGCTTTGGTGATCGCCGCAAAGAGATGTTGCAAGATATCGCGATTTTGACCGGGGCTAAATTTATTACGGAAGAAATTGGTTTGAAATTAGACACTACTACTCTAGAAGATTTGGGTAGCGCTCATAAAGTAATTGCCACCAAAGAAAATACCACCATCGTAAATGGTAAAGGTGATAAAAGTGCTATCGAAGACCGTATCGCTCAAATCAAAAAATTCATAGAACTATCCGACAGTGATTTTGATAAAGAAAAACTTCAAGAACGCCTCGCTAAGTTGGCTGGCGGTGTCGCTATCATCCGTGTGGGTGCCGCTACCGAAACCGAAATGAAAGAGATAAAGCATCGCATCGAAGATGCCGTAGGAGCCACCAAGGCCGCAGTAGAAGAGGGTGTAGTGCCGGGTGGTGGTGTGGCGCTGTTGCGTGCTCGTCGTGTGCTCAAAGATATGAAATTTGATAATGACGAAGAAGAGATGGCCGCGCAAATTTTGATGCGCGCGCTCGAAGAACCGGTGCGTATTATTGCTCAGAATGCTGGCGTAGACGGTGCCAAAGTGGTATTCGAAGTAGACCAAAAAGAGGGTAATTATGGCTACAATGCCGCTACTGACAAATACGAAGATATGGTCAAAGCCGGTATTATTGATCCTACCAAGGTAACTCGCAGTGCTTTGCAAAATGCCGCTAGTATTGCTGGTATGTTCCTCACTACTGAAGCAATCGTTACCGACATTCCAAAGAAAGACGATCCAGCAATGCCTCCAATGGGTGGTGGAATGGGTGGAATGGGCGGAGGAATGTATTAAATCTAGTCCTGTAATTATTGTTTATGAAAACAGTCCTGACTCAGTCAGGACTGTTTTTTTTACCTCTACTCAGCCTTTATTTGACAACAATGCCAAAATATGGTTGGCTATAGGCAATAGTTTTAATCATTTTTTGGCATTTATGCCTGTAATTAGAGAAAAAACTTGCCCAATTATAGCCTTTGGCTCAGTTTATTTTTGTTTGTAACTCCTCATGTTTGAGGAGTTTTTTGTTTAAATAAAGTTTTTAAATATTATGTCCATTGCCAAATACTTATTAAAACCTGTCATCTCATTGATAATATTACAATTGGTTTTAATGCCGGTTGCTCCGGTTTTGGCTCAAGAGCTAGAATCTTCTACTTTGAGCTTGGTGGATGTAATCGAGCCTACCGTTTCTTCAAGTGTCGAGATTCCATCTTCAGATACAACCATAGCCCATATAGGCGATGTGAGTTTCGTTGTTTCCACTACCGTGGCTAGTGATACGGAGTCGGTTGTTGAATCGCGCCATATAGACACCGAAGCGGTTTCTGATAGTGTCGTGGTCACACCTGAAACTGTGGTCGCTGTTACCTCTACGCCAGTCGTAGAAAGATTACCGGAATATTCTGTCTTGATGCGCCGTTTGAATGGTCTGGATAAAAGCAAAGAAATTTCCAGTTCTGATTTTGAGCGTTTTGTTCAGTCAGAAAAAGATCGTTTGGATAAACTGGATTTGGATAGTGGCAACCAATCAGCCTATTTTGATTTACTCAATAAACAATTAAAAAAATTAAAGAATGAAACACCTACTTTCATAGAAAGAGTCTTGGGTAGAACTAAAGAAATTTTGGGGTTAGATTCCAAATCAAACATTAATGATCGTGAAACATTTCGTATTCCTGCCCAGCCGGCAGAGTTTAAATTTAATACCGATGAAGTAAAGATTCAGACTCTGCAAGGGGCTATAAATGAACCGCCCGCTCCGAAACTTTTAGATATTTTTAATAAGGCCTTTAAAATAGACCAAGTTTCTGCCGATAGCCAATATTTACCGACTATCAGCGATGTGAAAGCCGATAATGAGGTAGTGGTGAACAGCGAAATTCAGGATTTGGCCAACTCACTAAATAATAATCCAGTCAAAATTTTAAATTTTGTTCGTCAGAATATTTCTTACGAGCCATATTTTGGCGCGAAAAAAGGTAGTCTAGGTTGTCTAAGAGAAAAAGTCTGTAATGATTTTGACGCCAGCTCACTTACAATTTCTTTGTTGCGCGCCGCCGGCATTCCCGCTCGCTATAAAAAAAGTGTGGTACAAATGAATGTGGAGCAGATAAAAAATTTATTGGGTGTTGATGAGCTCAAGACCGCTTATTTGGCTTGGGCTATGAATAAAGTGCCGGTATACACTTTATCCGCCGGCACATTTAATGGCAAAGCCGAGGACTATGATTTTTCCAACGAAACCGCTCTAGGTCTGGAATGGGTATTTGTGGAAGCGTATTATGATTATGATGAACGTGGAGCAAATATTGATAATATTTTATCTTTTGCCAACGCTACTACCACGGCCGATGTCCAAAATCTATTGCAGGGGTATGGCAAAAAACAGTGGATTCCTATTGATGCGGTCGTGAAAACTTATAACCGTACTAAAAATGAAATAGTACACGATACCGCCAATTTCAATACTCAAATTTTTTGGGATGGATTTTTGCAATATTCCGGAACGCTGTCTCCATTGCAAAAATATTCTCAGGATTTAAAAAATTCTACTGGTAAAGATATAGCTAATGCCGGTTTTCAATCCGCTAATGTTGGTGTCATTGATGAATTCCAAATATTGCCGCCAACTTTGCCATATTATACTCACACCGGTAATGTGGGTGGTAGTTTGATTCAGCCAGTAGCTTGGTCTTCTGTTCCGGATAATTATCGTGCTCAAGTAAAAATTTCTTTACTTAAAGAAAGTGATAACAGTGTAGTATTTGAACATGAATTTTTTGGCAGTGAAATAAACAACGCGGAGATTAGTCTGTCCTATGAAGGCGCTACCGATGTCGATAAACAAGTAATAGATAGTTATGGTGGTATTCACGCTACGCCAGCGGCTTTGGTTAATATTAAGCCGTACATGTTGGCTGGATACGCGCACTATGATACCGATAATAATATAAAGATAGGCGATCAATTGATATTGCGTTTTGATTATATTCAAAATGGTACCAAAATATATTCCGATGAAAAGTTTTCCATTGCCGGCAATAGCGAAGGCATAGCGGTTTCTCTGTCTAGAGTACAGGTAGATCCAAACTTGGATACCAATTCTAAAATATTATTGCAAGGCAACAGCGTCTTGGCCAGTAAATATTTACAACATCTGGAAGAGACCGGTGATACTCTGGAAAAAGCATTGGACTATCGTCGCAATACCGTGTTCACACGCGCGGTAGTGACTCAAAACAGAATTTTATCTTCCATAGACGGTACGCCTACCACTTTTGATTTCAAAGGTCTCACTATAGATGCTTCATCGTATATCAATGACTGGTCCAATCGCGGTATTTTTAATAATCATCGCAAAGATTTTCGTTTGCTCTGGGGTTTGGACGCGTCATATTATGAAGGACAAATTTTTAATGATATTACTGGTCTGAAAGGTATTTCTACAGTGAAAGGTTTGCAATATGCTTACGCGCATCTTAGCGATTATATCGTGCATAATATTACCAAAACAAATGAAAATATTATTGACACGTTAAATTTGACGGCCAACACCAAACAAAATATGCACACAGATGTGCAAGCCGGCAATACAGTGGTCACTCCAGACAAAGCTATCACCGATGGAGTATGGACGGGTATATTGTATGTCTCGCTCTCTTCTGACGGTACTGGTACCTATGCTATCGGGGAGCAGGCTCAGATGAATGGTGGAAATACTACAGAGGTCGGACAATATTTGGCTTATACCGACACTATCACACAGATGTTAAAATATTATTATGTATTTGATCAAGCAACTCAATATTATGCTTATGAAGACGGGCGTTCGGTAGATTCTATTCAATGCGTCCCAACCAAGGCGCAGTATGATTATATTAAAAATAATTCTGGATGGGATTCATCCTACGGTTTTCCTTGTTGGAAAGACACGGTAAATTTTGGTTCGGTTCAGCATGTGTATATATTAGCTTCCAATGGCGCTAAATTTTTTAGTCCAAATAAATATAATAAGTGGTACTCTAAAGTTGAAGTTCAAAACAAACTTAGTTCTTATATTAACAATATAGGTTCCGTGACCAATAAATATACTTTAAAATTTTCTAGTGTATTGGGTACTTATCGCCAGCCAATTTGTACTGGTAATGGTTGGAATAATTGTGACAACAGTAATTACGAGACCGTGTATTTTGTGCCAGATGGTAACAGCGGACAGGCGTACAGACTTAAAGCTGGATTTTTGGATAAAGCTGGTAAAAATGATAATGAAATTATAAAAATTGTAGGTTTTCCTACAAGTGACGAATCGAGTGCGGCTAGTAGTAAATATGGCACTAGCGGTGTTTACCAAAATTTTGTTAACGGGCAGATGTATTATTATAAACGCTGGGCTTGGCCGTGGATTTATTATACTTATGGCAAACTGACCGAAGTGCATAATGCCAATGGTGGTACAGGTGGAAATTTAGGTTTTCCAGAAGGTGATCCAAATAAACGCAACGGGGTTATTTATCAAGAGTTTGAGAATGATCAGGAGGTGGGTTGGAATTTATCTACGGGTGCTACTGTAATTGAGACTTTCAAGAAGTATCGCTGTGAGTTGTATAAAGATCTAAAAAATCCGATTATTTTAGAATTAATAATGGTTCAAGGTATATTTGATACTGGTGTAAAAACAGTTGATGATATTTTTTCGTTAGTAATGCCGTTGATAAAAGGGGTGATAAATATTGGTGAAACTTCTGATAAGGCCTATGAGATTGCCAAAAAAGCTAGCGGAATAAGCAAAAAGGATGTTATAGATTTCTTAAAATCTTCTGGCAATGCGGCGTATAATTCTCTAGTAGATGAATATAATACCTCGATTGGTCCAAATGGTTGCCAGGCAAGAGCAAACTATGTTGGAGGAAAAATAGCAGGTGAGATTTTGTTAATTTATGTTCCAGCGAGTAAATTAAAAGCTGTTAGTAAAGTAAAATTAATGGATAAATTAGGGGAGGATGTGAAAGTAATTTCTAAGCTGAGTGATGTAACGGAAAATACCGTAGAAACTCTTAACGGTGTTGCTAAAGTAGGAAAATTTGAAGGCAAACCAATATTTGGTGTGCTTGAAAAATATATTAGTAGCGGTGAGGCTAGTTGGTATAATAAAGCGTTTGATTATCCTGGTTTCCAGCTTAAAAATGCCGTAGTGGACGGGTATTTAAAAGGCGATTTGCAGTATGGATTTTATAGTTTGAAGAAAGCAATAAATGATGATTATTTATTGAGTTTAACACAAAAAGGTGACGAAATTATATATGTTTTAAAACAAAATGGTGAAGTGGTTATATCTCCGCGCGGTAATTATAAGCCGTTTCCTCACCCGATATTAAGCGGTGGAGCTGATGTTAGGTCGGCGGGTACTATCAAATTTAAAGCTAAGGATCTGATCGAAATAGATAATAGTTCTGGACATTTTTATCCTAGTGCCGAGAGTTTAGAAGATGTTAAATCAACTATCCAAAGTGCATATCCTGGCGTTAAAATTGATGTGATTAAAAAATTTGAATAGTATTTATTTTCTATGTTAGATTTACAAAAAGCCTTCAGTATTTTATTGGATTGGAAAACTAATAATTCTAGTTATGTAGAATTATTTAGGAAAAAATTTTATAATTGGGTAAATTACCTTAGAAAATGGCCAAATGATAGAAAAAGCGATTCAATAAGTCCGCGTTTCACTGTTATAGACAACCACCAAGAGTTATTTGATACTTTGCTTAATGAATTTGGTAAAGAAGGAGTTGAAGATCTTATTATTTATTTACTTGAACATGATAATAGGTATGAGAATACGGACACCGTAGAAAATTATAAAACATACAAACCGTATCCTTCTTATTTTATTCAGTTTGCTTATTTATTAATATTTATTTTACCAAAAGGTTTTAGAACTCGTCGACTTTTTGAAGTATTTTGGGAGCATCAGGAAAGGATTGGTCGTGGGGTAGATGAGCTCTATGTTCGTAGGTATTTTGACCCCTTTATAGATGAAGGTGTAACTAGTAAGGAAGAGATTCAAGCTCTTATTATAAAACAGTGGCAAAAATGGCAGAGTAGTGGAGAAGCTGATAGTAGGATTTCGCCTTGGCTAATAGTAACTTATTATGGTTTTGACGAATGGAAAAAAGTCGAAAAACAATTGGTTGAAGATTGGTATCGCAAATATAAAAAACAACCAAGGAGTGACGATTACTTAAAATTAGTTTTATATGATTAATCAAAAAAAATTAGATTTACAAAAAGCCTTTGATATTTTATTGAATTGGATGACTGAAGATCCTGAAAAAATAGAGAGTTTTACGGGTAATTTTTATAGGTGGACATTGATGCGCAATCGCAAAGTAATTAGTTCTCATAAAGAAGACTCTATATCCCCAAATTTAATATCTATAGACAACCACCAAGAGTTATTTGATACTTTGCTTAATGAATTTGGTAAAGAAGGAGTTGAAGATCTTATTATTTATTTACTTGAACATGATAATAGGTATGAGAATACGGACACCGTAGAAAATTATAAAACATACAAACCGTATCCTTCTTATTTTATTCAGTTTGCTTATTTATTAATATTTATTTTACCAAAAGGTTTTAGAACTCGTCGACTTTTTGAAGTATTTTGGGAGCATCAGGCAAAAATATTTCCTGGTATTGATGAACAGTTCGCTAGAAATTTTCTTGACCCATTTATAGAAGAAAAAATAATTACAATAGAGGAGATTCAAAAATTATTGATTAGAGATTGGTGGCGGTGGCAAGAGGCACCAAAAAATTCTTTGTATTATGGCGCTTCAATTGGTCCAAGCATATGGTATTTCAGAGATGTGGAAAATGGAGGCTCAAACAAGATGAATTGGGAATTGGTGGAGAAAAGATTGGAAAAAGAGTGGAAAGATAAAACTGGTAAAGAACCAAAAAAATGGGGAGAATAAAATTTATGAGTAAGAATTCTGTAAGATTGGTAAAAAATAATGAAAGAAAAGGGTCTGCTTATGTTGAATTTTTTGTCGGAGATTGGTCTAAAATAAGTCAACATTGGAACAGCGATTCTGTGTTTTTAGACGATATTATTTACGGCTATGTGTTTTCTAATAGTTTTGAAAAGAGTAACGCGAAATTTAATTATTTTGGACCGACAAAATATGAACAAAGAGATATTGTTAGTTTAATTGAGTTATTAAATATAAATTTAAATAATTTAAATTTAGTGAATACATATGACGATTTTGTTAGTTTATCAAATGTATATAGTATTTCCTCCCCTCAATCTAAGTTTATGGATGTAGTCGGTGATTTCTTTAATATTAATTGGGATAACGATTGGAAAGAAGTGTTGGTGCAACTTAAAGATATAAATAGTGGGTTAATTAATATTGCTAAAAGTTGCTTAAATACCAAACAAGACCTGTGGGTTTTGGGGGTATAGTAATTTATATATTTTGATAAGCAGTATGCCTAGGTTTAAAAAATTATTAGTATTAGATTTAGATGAAACTCTAGTTCATGCCACCGAACATACGTTGGGGCGGGAGCCGGATTTTAAGGTATTTGAATATAATATTTATAAAAGACCTGGACTAGATAAATTTTTACAGCAGTGTTTAGAATTATTTGATGTTGCGGTCTGGACCTCATCAGGCGAGGACTATGCAGGTCAAGTTGTCGATGTTATTTTTAAAGATCTCGGGGAGCTAAAAATAGTTTTGACGAGTCAGCATTGTGTTCGTCGGTTTGATCACGATTTAGGTTATTTTTATAATATAAAAGATTTACGAAAAATAAAGAAAAAAACCGGCTATGCCTTGGATTCAATTATTATGGTGGATGATTCTAAAGAAAAATTGGAGCGTAACTACGGCAACGCTGTATTTGTAAAAGAGTTTATCGGACAGGAGGATGACGATGAATTGATAAAATTATTGGAATATTTAGAGATTATCGGCGAAGAGGAAAATATTAGAAAAGTGGATAAGCTACATTGGCATAAAAAAATCAATTAAATTATTATGAATTTATTGCAAAAAATTATTACTTTTGGAAGATTTTCCGTCAAGCATTCAAATCAAGAATTGATTGTTAAACAAAAAAATTATCTCGCTATTTTTCTTAATTTGTCGTGGTTTGTTGTATTTTTCTTAATTTTTTATTTTACTTACCAAAGATATGGACTGTCTCGTTTAATTCCGCAGGCGCCAAAAGATTATCTTGGCCTTGTTTTAGTTCTGTTTGTTTTTTATCTAATCTTGAAAAATATTTTGGCTCTATCGGGGTCGCATGCTTTTAAAATAGATTATGTTTCAGGAGAAATTTGGTGTGATTCGGTACGTCTTCCATTAAAGATGGTAGATCGTTTTATTATAACCAAGAGTGTATCTTTAAAGAGCTATTATTATAGCATTGCGATTGTGTTTTCGTCTTCAGATAATGCCGACGATGATACGGATTTTGAGTTCTATGAAAAGAATTTGATATTTTTACCTACTAAATTTACGAAATTATTTCTTGTTGATATAGCAAACGAAGCCAATAAATTATTGTCGGATAAAAAATTTTTTGTAGAACGCAAACTAGATACATTGGAAATGGGCAATATTTTTATGTACCTAGTATTTTTTTCAATAGTGGTTTATCTATTTTGTTTTCTAATAATAAGGATGTTATCTTAAATTTAATTATATGTTCCTAAAACGCCTTTTGGTCACACCTATAATCATCAGCCTAGTCGTAGGTAATTTTTTGCCTACTTTGGCACAAGCTGTCGGTGTGAAAAATACCAAGGGTGTATTGTCGGTTAGTTCTACCGCTTCAAATTTACCAGAAACAGATTGGTCGGCGATAGATTGGGAACAGGAAGTGGTTTTGCCACAGGATTTTTCTGTTTATCAGCAAAAGGCCGCTGAGTTTTCATCTCGTCGCGATAGTGAATCTTTGAAAAATCTAACTATTCCCAAACATAAAATGGGGGACGCTGATGCGATGGATCAATACCATGTACCTAAAGATATTCAGGAAATGGTAGGTCAATATCGCGAAATTGCTACCGATAAAAACTCCGATCAAAATAGGATAAAAATAGAAAGAGATTTTTTGACCAGCAGAATTAAAGAAGCACATCCGTATGTAGCGCAAAATAAAACCGTTGATCCAAATTTAAACAGTGTGGTAGATTGGCGCAAAGATCTCAAAGCTAATCCTAAAAGAAATATTCTGCATGATTTGAACGAATCAGCTATCAAGGCAGATATAAAAAATAGATTTATCGAAAAACAATCTGATTTGGATTTATATTCTGTCTCTGGTGCCGGTATTCGCGAACAGGCAAATTCGATTGAAGAAAATTTGAAAAAAAGAAATGGGCGTCAGGCTACTATTGGTGAATATTTGCGTGCTTGGCTGGGCGTAGAGAGTGTTAGTGCCGGTACGCCGATTATTGCTAGCTATGATGGTATTGAAAAGTATCCTTCCGATAATGCTTTGTATTATATTTCTACTCAGCAAAATCCCGATGGTAGTTTTGGTCGCTATAATCAGTATGAGACTACGGCCGAAGTGGTTTTCGCGTTAAGTGATTTTAAACTTACCAATAATGATCAGTATACGGCCGCGGTGAATTTTTTGAAAAATACCGCTCCGGTCAATCTGCGTGAGAAAGCGATAAAGGCTAGAATTTTGGTTGGTCTAGGTCAGCCTTACCAGGCGCTTTTGGATGAAATTATCGCGCAAAAAAATAAAGACGGCGGCTATGGTTTACAGCCTAGATATGCCAGTGATGTGGAAACTAGCGCGCAGGTAGCTTGGGCGCTGTGGGCCGGAAGTTATTCTATTTCAGATGCTTTGCCAAAAGTTTTATTATTTATAACCAATAGTATCCCATCCGATGGAGCGATGCGTTATACTGAAAATAGTAACCCTAGCTATTATTTAATAAATTTTACCGCGCAATATTTGTATCCTTTCAAAACCCTTACTTTGGCCGCGGATGGAGGATTTCAAATTTCCATTCAGAGTAAGATTAACAGTTTGTTGAATTATTTAAATTCACAATATGATACTACGAACGAAAGATTGCTTGGTGTGGAAAATGTAATTGATGAAAGCGCGACTGTCAGTACTTGGAAGATTTACCAAGTGAATTTGGATAAGGTGGCTGTTTTGAATAAAAATATTTTATTGAGTCAGGCGGCTGATGGTAGTTTTGACCAGGAAATAAAGTCTACTTTATCGGTTGTTCGAGCTTTGGCGCAAGGTGATTTAATTTTTGTTGATTTGGTAAATGCCGGTAATTTGGTAAACAGAAGTCAGGCAAATTTTACTGTGACTATAAAAAATCGAGGATATGATTATGTCGCCACCACCACTTTTTATATTTTCGCGGATAATTATAATACTGGTCTGACATTTAATTTGCCGGCAGGTACGGTGATCAAGCCAAACGAAACCGTTGTTGTTAATTTTAACATACCGGATACTATCGGCTATATCGGCAATGTTGATTTTAGATTGTACGCGGAAGGCGATCGGGACGCCAACTATGATGACAACTGGATAGCGAAAAATTTTAATTTTGCCAGCGCCGCGAATAGTTACGCCGCCTTGCCGTTATATTTTTCCGTTTTTAAATATAGCCTAAACGGCAACCCGGCGGTTATTGCCACTATCCCACAATCAAAACCGGATCCAAATCGCGCTGGTTATATTTTGATGTTCAAGAAAAAAACCGATACCAACTGGAACTACACCGGTTATGATCCTAGTAAATATATAATAGGTTATTTTGAAGAGAATGTAATTTATGATTTTTCGATGGGTGTGCTCGATACTAACAATAATTTACATTATTATTCCAATCCAGTGTCGGTGCAGATGAGTGCCACTGACAGTAAATATGTTGGTGGAATTAGCGGATTTGTTACTTTGGATAAAGAAAAATTTCCTAATGTAGGTGGGTTTACTCAGGGTACGGGCTCTGTCAGTACAGACAATGATGGAAATTTTAGCAAAGGAGGATATAATAATGGCCGGTTGTTTGGATATATAGAAAAAACACAATATGACGGTTTCCGTCAGTCTTTCGATGTTTCACCAAATGCCACCACTACTAATATTCGTTTTTTTTCACATTTAAAATCAGATACGGTTGCGCCAGTAAATTCCGCCACGGAATTACGTTGGGCGACTACTTATAAAGTAAAAAATCAACAAGAATATAGTTTATTAACCTTTGGATCGGATAATGTGGGAATTAAGGAAGGGGATTTTTATCTATGGAATCCGACGAATCAAATCTGGCAATTTTTGGGAACAGCCGTGAATCAAGCGGTAAATAATTACGCGGAAATGAAATGGTATGTGCCAACGGATTTACCTCTAGGTACTGGTTATAAAATAAAAGGCAACTTAAGAGATTTTCGTGGCAATGAATCTGTTTCCAAAGAATGGGGGCCGTTTGAAATAATCGACGGCACAGCTCCCACCTTTACGGTGACTTCACCAAACGGCGGTGAAATATTTACGCTGGGCGCGACCAATACGATTAATTGGACCTCTTCGTCAACCGGCGGTGTTTCCAAAGTAAGTTTATATTTAGAATATCCAAATTCATTTACAAGTTTGGTTAACAATATTCCAAATACCGGAAGTTATAATTGGGCCATACCGCTCAGTTCATCTTATACAGGGGATAAATTTAAAATCAGAGTACGCGGCGCGGACGCAAAAAATTTCTTAGAAGGTATTGATAACAGTGATAATTATTTTACTATCAAAGATCCGTCCGCTAAGCCGGCTGATCCTTGGGCGATGCCTCAATATGTAGTGGAAAGCAGCACTAGCACGGCTAGCATTTCGCGTGATCAATATATGTTGGAATATGATTCCTCCGGTGTCGCTCATGTGGTGTATCGTTATTTAGAAGACAATCTCAGTCAAAGCCCGCGTATAATCAAAGAAAGATTAATGTATCTAAAATACCAAAATAGCACTTGGACTGAGCCGATAGTTGTCTATGAAAAAGTGTGGCAGACCGACGGCAACTTAACCGGTTATCGTCCTGTAAGTTCGTTAAAGTTAAAAATGGTCGGATCTAATCCTCATTTGATGTGGCAAAGTTCCGGTGGTAGCGGCGGTTGCGTTAGTTTCAATGATCAGGAAATTTACCATTACTATTTTGATGGTAGTAAATGGGTTGGTCCGGCTAATTTGTCCAATAATTCTACCGAATCACGCGATCCAAATTTTACTGTAGATAGTGTCGGCAATACTTCGGTCGCTTGGGTGGATGGTGCGACTTGGAATGATAGTTGTCAGACTTCTGGTAATAGAACAATCAATTTTATATCTAAACCCCTGTCTGGCAGTTGGTCGGCTATTAATAATCTTAATTTTGACCAATACCCAAGTTATCCTTTGTTAGCCGTGACAGCCGACAATAAATTACACTTGGTTTATAAAGCGGGAAGCGAAAATAAAATAAAGCATACTATCAAAAGCGGATCTAGTTGGTCATCATCGGTAATAGTGTCCACTAGTTCGGTAGATATGCCGGTATTGAAATCAGAAAATAATAATTTGCATTACGCCTTTAGGGAATATTATCAGGATCCAGTTTCCGGACAAAGCCGATCCAGAGTGATGTACACCTGGTTTAATGGAGTGGTCTGGAAGTCAAATGAAGAAGTGTCGCCGATTATTAGTGGTATGAGTGCTGAATATCCGAAGTTGGCACTGGCTGGTCAGGGCAAGGTGCAGATTGTATATCAAAATTATAATAACAATAGCGGTCAAACTAATTTAGCTTGGACAACCAAATTGGCGAACGGCAGTTGGCTGTCGCCACAGAATATAAATTTAGCCAGTCAAAATTATTTTAATAGCGACGCGGTATCTTTGGCCGGCAACGGAAATAATTTGATGGCCGTGTGGTCTAGCGGTTATTTGTATGGCGCACAAATGGTGTTCAATACTGCTGATCTTACTAAAGATTTTAATATTCCTCAAAGTGTAAATAATATTACAGCGACTTCTACTAAAGACGGGGTGGTTTTGAAATGGGACAAATATCTTGATCCTGTTGGCAATTTCGATCATTTCAATATTTATCGTTCGCAGTTGATGGTTAGTAGTACTGCAGGATTAATGCCGCTAGCTAACATTGCCAATGTTTCATCAACAGAATATACCGATAATAATTTTCCTAGTAACGGATCATATTATTACAGTGTTGTCGCAGTGAATAAGAGTGGTTATGAGAGTTTAACCGGTAATTTTGTCGGTCCAATTAGTAGTGTGTATGTAATGCCATTGAGTGTTCAGCTTGTCGCGGACACTACTATTGGTGTGCCGCCCGTCACAGTCAAATTTAGTGCTGAAACAATCGGAGGGTCTGCTTCCAAAGTGCCGGCTAAATTAGACTTTAGCAAATTAAATCTTCGCAATATTATACCTTCTTACGCTTCTGGTTCAGCTGAAGTCCAGGATAATGGTGATGCTTTATATCTAAACAAAATGATGTGGAAGGCAGTAAACAGTCCATACACAATTACACCAAATACTATGGTAGAATTGGATTTCAAATCCAATGGCAAGGGCTGGAGTCATGGCTTTGGTTTTGATAATGGTTATCCAGATTGGAATGTGAAAAATTATATCTCTTTGAGTTCGGTATATGGTTTATCTGCCAGCACTGATAATTCTTTCAATGATTACAAAGAGTTCGGCCAATGGAAACACTACAAAATTCCAGTAGGAAAATTATTAGCCAACAAAGCCTACAGCGAAATGTACTTTAATTCCTATTGTGGCAACAGCTCATGTCCGGCTGTCTTTGATTCTTATTTCAAAAATGTCCATGTCTACGAATCTGATAAATCTTATTATTCTTACAGTTGGGATTTTGGGGATGGTACGCCTGTACAAAGTTCGGTTGTCTTTGCCGCCACTACCCACCAATATCTACAAGATGGTGATTTCTCCGCGAAAGTTATTGTGAGTGACGGTAAAAATACTGACACTAAAAGTGTAATTATCAGCCCAGGCTACCTGCCTCTCAAAGCCGCCATTGTCGCTAGCTCTACCAGTGGGGTGCCGCCGCTAGCGGTGGATTTTTCTGCCAACGCGACTGATGGAGCCGGTAAACAGGTTTTAGCTTTAGACTTTAGCAAATTAAATCTCCGCAACATTATACCATCTTATGCGTCTGGATCCGCCGAAGTTCAAGATAATGGGCACACTCTTTATCTAAATAAAATGATGTGGAAAGCGGTAAATTACTCTCATACAATTACACCTAATACCGTGGTAGAATTGGATTTCAAATCCAATGGCAAGGGTTGGAGTCACGGTTTTGGTTTTGATAACGGTTATCCAGATTGGAATGTGAAACATTTTATAGCTCTCAGCGCGGTTTACGGCGAATCTCCTACCACTGATAATTCTTTCAATGATTACAAAGAGTTCGGCCAATGGAAACACTACAAAATTCCAGTAGGAAAATTATTAGCCAACAAAGCCTACAGCGAAATGTACTTTAATTCCTATTGTGGCAACAGCTCATGTCCGGCTGTCTTTGATTCTTATTTCAAAAATATTAATGTTTATGAATCGGACAAATCCAATTATTCCTACAGTTGGGATTTTGGGGACGGGGTAGTGACAGAAAGTTCACCGGCTATGAATACTATAAATCATATTTATAATTCAGTCGGAACCTTTAATGCCAAAGTGATAGTGAGTGATGGTAAAAATATTGATACCAAGAGTGTGAATATAAACTCTGGTTATTTACCGCTTACGGCCAGTGTTTTTTCTGCACCAATTATAGGGACTTCATCTCTGGCGCTGAGTTTCACCGCCGAACCAGCCGGCGGAGCCGCTTCCAAAGTACTGGCTAAATTGGATTTCAGTAAATTAAACCTTCGTAACATCATTCCATCGTTCGCCTCCGGTTCAGGCGAAGCGCAAGACAATGGCGATACGCTATATTTAAATAAGATGATGTGGAAAGCGGTGAATCATCCATATACCATCACCTCTAGTACGATAGTAGAGTTGGACTTCAAATCTAATGGTCTCGGCTGGAGCCACGGCTTTGGTTTTGACAATGGCTACCCGGATTGGAATGTGAAAAATTATATTGCTTTAAATGCTGTATACGGAGAATCTGCCAATACAGACAACAGTTTTAAAGATTACACCACTTATGGTCAATGGAAACATTACAAAATCCCGGTAGGCAAATTATTGGCCAACAAAGCTTACAGTGAAATGTACTTTACTTCTTATTGCGGCAATGCCTGGTGTCCAGCTGTCTTTGATTCTTACTTTAAAAATGTTTATCTCTACGAATCAGATAAACCTTATTATTCATATACCTGGGATTTTGGCGACGGGGTAATCACGCCGGCATCGGTGATAAACAGTTCTTTATCGCACACTTATTCTGCGCCGGGTGTATTTAAACCGAAGGTTATTATAAGTGATGGTATTAGCGCGTTTATAAAAGATCTTTTGGTGTCTGTACCGATCAATTAATTATTAAAAAAAAGAAAAAAAGCAGCCAATTGATTGGCTGCTTTTATTTTTATTTATTTTACAGCGACAAAGGCCAAGGAGTAGAAATAGCAAGCAACATTAAAGCCGCGCCTAGTAATGCCATATTTTTTTTGAAATTGACACTCTCTGTCATCTTCATATTTTGGTCAGTAATTTTCCAGAAAGCATGCATCATAAAACTAACTGGCAACAAGAAAAGTACTAGGCATAATACTGCTAACTGTACCCATACGCCCAGTAATACGCCCAAGCCGCCAACCAGTAACAGTAAACCGCTAAAGTATACCGCCATCTTTGGAGATTTTACTCCTTTGCTGGCCGCATATCCACTGAGCATATCCGCATGCTGAAAGTGGTTGAGGCCACTCATGATGAAATAGCCGCCGAATACGATACGTCCGACTAGGAACAAAAGGGTATTGAGTTCCATATGTTATATGGTTAAAAATTAATTATTTCTATCATAGCACAGTCGTATATCATATAAAAGGTCAATATTTGTCAAAAGAGTTTTTATAGGCTAAACTATAGATTATCTATGAACAATCCAACCATTCAATATATAGTCAATTTTTTCCAAGGCTTTCCTCCGGAAATTGCTACTTTTATTCTATCCATGTTGCCTTTTACCGAAAAGGTATCTTTGGCTATTGGTGTGGTTGTTTTTCATCTGAATCCATGGGAAGCCATGGCGATAGTGACGGTGGGTAATATGGTGCCGATTTCTTTGATTTTATTATTAGCTGAACGATTCCACAATTGGATCTCTCAAAATTCCGGTTTTTTTGGAAAAGCTTGGGCGAAAACCATATTGCACGCCCAGGAGAAATTTGCTAAATATCAAAAGTATGAACTATGGGGTTTGTTTATTTTTATGAGCTTGCCCTTGCCAATCAATGGTGGAATTACGGCCGCCCTGATCGCTTTTATTTTGGGTATGCCCACCAAAAAAGCTTGGCCGTATCTATTGGCTGGAGTAATCGCTTCCAATCTAATTACTTTGGCTTTTACCCTGGGTTTGGTAAAGATTTTCTAATATGCTTTTGGAAAAGTTGCGGATTTTGAATAAAAAGATTGAGGAGGCGGTCACTCTTTTAAAATTAGAGGATTTAAAAAATAAAATGGAGCAATTGGCCAAGCAGATGAACGCCGCCGATTTTTGGTCTGATCAAAAAAGTGCGCAAGCTATAAGTCAAGACTATCAGAATATAAAAGGAGAAGTAGACAAATGGGATGAGATAAAAAAACAAGCTAATGATCTTTTGGAGCTGAGCCAGTCAGAAGATCCCAGTCTGGAAAAAGAAATTGAGGCGCAAATTACTCAGCTCGAAAAAAAGTTTGAGGAATATGAATTATTTTTACTTTTAAATGGGCCATACGATCAGACCAACGCCATAGTATCCATGCATGCCGGCAGTGGTGGCACCGAAGCGCAGGATTGGACAGAAATGCTTTTGCGTATGATTAGCAGATTTTGTGAAAAACAAAAATGGCGTATAGAAATATTGGATGAAAGTCGCGGGCAAGAAACCGGATACAAATCCATTACTTTTCGCGTGTCCGGACGCTACGCTTTTGGCTATCTCAAATCCGAACACGGTGTGCATCGTCTCGTGCGTATTTCGCCGTTTGATGCTGAAAAAATGCGACATACTTCCTTTGCGCTCGTAGAGGTGTTGCCCGAGCTGGATGACAAAGTAGAGGTAAGTATTGACCCAAAAGATTTGCGTATTGATACCTTTATGAGCGGTGGCAAAGGTGGACAGAGTGTAAACACCACCTATAGTGCTGTGCGTATCGTTCATCTTCCTACCGGTATCAGCGTATCCTGCCAAAACGAACGCTCCCAAACCCAAAACAAAGAAACCGCGATGAAAATTCTCAAAGCGAAGCTGTATCGTATTGAAGAAGAAAAACTCGCCAAAGAACACAAAGAATTACGCGGCGAATACAAAAGCGCTGAGTGGGGGAATCAAATCAGAAGTTATGTCTTGCATCCGTATCATCTGGTAAAAGATCATCGCACCGATTATGAAAGTACCGATCCGGAAGGCGTGCTCGAAGGAGAATTATTGCCACTGTGCGAATCCTATCTCAAATGGATTAAAGAATAATATGCAAATACTGTCAGAATGCAATCTAGCCCAAGTAGTTTCCGAAATTTTAAACGGAAAAGTTTTGGTTTTTCCAACTGAGACTTCTTACGGCCTAGGCTGTGACGCTACCAATCAAGCGGCGGTAGATAGAATTTTCAAAATCAAAGGCCGCAGTGACGACAAGCCATTACTAGTAACCGTAAATAGTATCGAAATGGCCAAAAAATATTTGCTCTGGAATTATAATTTAAATCGTCTGGCCCATGCTTATTGGCCTGGTCCTATTACCGTGGTAGGTAACTATGCTCTAGGTAAATTGGCCAAGGGAGTGGTAGGTAAAAATAATACGGTAGCCATACGCGTATCCGATTATCCGCTGATAAAATCAATTACGGAAAAAATCCAAAGACCGCTTGTCGCCACTTCCGCCAATTTAGCTGGTCAGCCTAGCTGTTATTCCGCCGCTGAGTTTTATGAAATATTTAAATCCCTATCGGAGCAACCGGATATTATTTTGGATTATGGCGAATTGCCTCATAATCCTCACACCACTATCGTATCGGCTGTCGGGAATAAAATAAAAATGTTAAGACAAGGCGGTTTGGAAGTACAAATATAATATGAATGAAAAACTTTTTAATGTTGATTATCTCAAACATCTTTGTGCGAAATTTCAGCTGCGACCATCCAAAGAATACGGTCAAAATTATCTAATCAATCCGGAGGTCATTGATATGATCATTGCTGTGAGCGGAGTAAATAAAAAAGATACCGTGATCGAAGTCGGTCCTGGTTTTGGCATCCTTACTTTGGATCTGGCCGCGAAAGTAAAAAAATTGCTGGCTTTTGAAATTGAAAAAAAACTTGAGGCGTATTGGCAAGAAATCAGCTCGCGTTTGGCCCAAAGCCAAGAAGATAATTTTGAAATTATTTGGGGCAATGTCCTGCGCGCCGATCCGAAAATATTTCCCAAAAATTATAAAGTGGTGGCCAATTTGCCATATCAAATCACTTCGCCGGTTCTGAAGCTATTTTTGGAAGATTTATCCAATAAACCAAAAGAGATGACCCTAATGGTACAAAAAGAAGTGGCTCAGCGTATTTGTTCCAAGCCGGGCGATATGTCAGTGTTGGCTATCGCAGTGCAATATTTTGGCCAAGCGGAGATGGTAGGGGAAGTAAATAGAAATAATTTTTGGCCCTCGCCTCAGGTGGACTCGGCCGTATTAAAAATAAAAATAGATCAGAAACGACCTGATGCCGAATATAATAAAAAGTTTTTTCAAATGGTGAAAATTGGTTTTGCTCAGAAACGTAAATTGTTGATAAAAAATCTTCTGCCTTATTTCGGCAAACAAAACAAAGAAAAACTTCAATTAGCCCTAAAAAATATGGGCTTTTCAGAAACAGTGCGGGCGCAAGAGCTGTCAGTTGCTAATTGGGAGCAGCTATCAAAGATATCCACATTATAATAATGTGGTTTCTGTGGTATAATTAATGAAATTAATTCTGGTTATGGCTGACAGTCAAAAAACTATTAGCTCAATCTTAACTAAAGAACAGAAGATTGGTTTTGTCTTGCTGTTGGCTTTTGCTATTTTAGCGATTGGTTTGGGTGTTTTGCAAATTCGCAATAATATCTATAGTCGCTTCGCTCTTAACAAAGAAATTTCCGCTTCAATAAAAGATCAGGTAGATACCGTGGATGCTTTGAGATTTCGTGATACCGATCGCGATGAGCTGAGTGATTTTGACGAGCTTTATGTTTATGGCACCAGTCCTTATTTGCCTGATACCGATGGCGATAGCATCCTGGATGGCAAAGAAATACAGACCAAAACCAATCCGCTGTGTGCCGAAGGCACTGATTGTGGACAGGCCCTAGAAGCTACTGAGGTTTCCGCTACCAGCACTGTCGGTGCCACGCCAGCTGATTTGCAGGCTCCGGCTACCGCTCCGATTACAAATCTAGAGCAGGCAATAAAAGATCCGGTTCAGGTCAGAGCGATGTTGATAGGTGCCGGTGTAAAAAAAGAAATCGTGGATAATTATAGCGATGCTGAATTGATGCAGATGATACAGGAAATGATGAGTCCAAATAATACCAACAACAATATTCAAAATTTAAATAATATTTCCACTTCGTCTGCTAATAGATAGCCCAAACCCTAATATGTTTTTTAGAAAAACAAAAAAATTCGCGGTCGGCATACTTTTGACTCTATTTGTTTTTTCTTCATTTACTGAATTTATTTTGTCCGCTCAGCCGGCTCAGGCTCAGTTGCCAGTTTCAGTTATTGCTGATGTTCAGGCACAGGCGAAAAGCATATGGGACACAATTAAAAATGGTTGGAAAATTGCCGTGATGAATGCCGCTCAACAAGCTGTCGGTTATTTTATGCGTAAAGTGGCCTATGACAGCGCCGTCTGGTTGGCTTCGGGTGGCAAAGGTCAGAATCCGTTTGCTCATACCAAGAGTGTGGGCGGCTATCTCAAAGATGTGGGTAATGACGCCGCCGGTGCCGCTATCGATAGTCTGGGAAAAACTTTCGGCTTGGATCTATGTAAAGTGCCAGATATCAAGTTGGATCTAGCCCTCAGAATAGGTTTGAACTATAATTATGGTGCCAATCCGCCCAAGCCGGCTTGTAATTTACGAACTTTTTCCACTAATTGGGGTAATTCTTTGAGTAGTGTTTATAATAATGGAATTGACCCTAGTAAAGTTTTTTCCGCTTCTTTAAAAGTGGATGATACTGATTTGGGTATAAATATTAAAACTACTGAAAAAATTGACCGTCTCTACGCTCAGCAGACTGATGATGCCAGAGCTACCCGTGCCGAGGGCGGCGGTTTCAAAGCTGTGACCGGTCTGATTGATAACCGCATCAAAACGCCAGCTCAAGTAACGGCTGACGAAATGAAAGCCAATGCGCCCAACAAACAAAACGATAAAAGCCAAGCTCAGATTGGCGCCGCCATGGGATCTGGTGCTTATGAAATTATCCCTTCCACCCTCAGTATATTTTTGAATACTCTCTCCAGTCAGATGCTCAAAAATTTCCGAGAAAATGGAATGCTCCCGTTTGGAGCCGGCTGTGTGAGTATTCCAGGTGTTACCGGTAGCGGCAAATGTCCAGCTGCTAATGTTGGTCAGAATCCAAACAGCGCCGGTACCGAACTGGCCGGTCGCGCCGCCGCCGAAGCTGTCTTTAGTGAATTTTTGACACCAAAATTAACCGCGGCCGAGGATTATGATATTTTGACCCAGCTCAATAGTTGTGATTCGCATGGTGTATACAACTGTCGTGCTGATGATAGCTTGGTCCAAGCTATCCAAGAAGCCAAACATGGAGATCCTCTCACCATCGCCGAGGCGATGAAGCGCGGTTTTTTACACCCTACCTCCAAATTGATTCCACCGACCAATGTTACGGCCAATCAGGACCCACGTTGTTTTGATAAAGATAATAATTATTGCTATAGCAATATCGCGGTGTTGCGCCAGCTTGGTATTTTCCCATTAGGCATGGAGATTGCAGCCAAACGCAGTGATCCGGATAATCCCGCCACTCTAGAAGAGGTAGTGAAAAGTTTTTATAAATGTAGTTATGTAAAAGACGCACAAGGCAATGTGCTTAGCGTAAATGATGATCCGACCAATTTCCCATATTGTCATTTGGTAGATCCAAATTGGGTAGTAAAATTAGAACAAACTCGTTGTGATGCTCTGGGGTATGGCACAACTCCGGTAGGTGCGGATGTGCCGGATCGTTTAGAGGAATGTATGGATATCAAAACCTGCGTGGGTCGCGACAGCACCGGTCATTGTATAGGCTATGGCAACTGTGTGCGTGAAAAAAATGTCTGGAAGTTTGAGGAAGGTCAAAAATGTGAACCAAAATATGCTACTTGCCGCTCATTTACCAATAGTCAGGGTGAGCAGGTTGGTTATTTGTATCGCACTTTAGATACCGGCAGTTGTGAACAAAATGATGTTGGTTGTAGCGCGTATAGTTTGAATCAAAATAATGCTGGCTGGACAACATCTACCGCGCTTAGTGCTCCTTATACTGATATTTCCAACAAAGGTATTTATTTAAATAACAAAGTTTCTAGCTGTGATGCTTCAGCCGCCGGTTGTAGTGCTTTTAGATTGGTAAAAAATGCCAGCGCTGGAAATGCTCCAAGTGTGAGTAATGTTAATACTGATTTGGTATATCTCAAAAAAGCTCCGGATTATTTGAATTGTTATGATAAAGATGCCAACAGTGCCAATGGTATAAATTGGCCACAGAGTTTGTCCGATCTTATCAAGATGACTCCAAAAACAGAGTGCGACAGCTATGCCAAGGTTTGTATTGCTAGCGAAGTCGGCTGTTCGATATTCAAAAATGTAAATGACACTGATGCTCCTGGTATTCCCGGTAAATTTTTGGCGGCCCAGGTAGACAATAACACTGTCACGGCCTGGAACGACCAGTGTGATGCCCGCTGTGTAGGGTATAATGCCTATCAAGAAATGCCTACCACTTATTCCGGCGGCAATCCGCTCGCTTATATAGTGCCTCCTTCCAAATATAATAATTTTGAATCCGGCAAAGAATGTACTGTGGCGGACGATAATTGTACCGGTTTCACTAATATGGAATCCTCGCAAGACGGTGGTGAAAAAGTAGAAAATTTTACCCTGTTGCGCAGTTGTATCAAGCCGGATGAAAATAAACAGAAAAATTTCTATACTTACGAAGGTTCAAAAGTTGGTGGCTATCAATTACAATCATATACTTTGCAAAAATATACTGACGGTAATCCTTTGACAGTATTTAAGGATGATGTTGAGCGCAACTATGCCAAGCAATATCAATGTAATGAAAAATTATATAAGAGCGGAACTGCTGATCCGGATTGTCGACAATTTAATGATGATCAAGGCAATGTTTACTATGCTCTGATGCACACTACTGTGGTAGTATCCGCCGACTGTGCACAGTATCGTCTAAATAGTGACGAAATGGCTGGTCCAGACAAATGTTTTGGCAACGGCGAAGCCAAAGATGGTGCTTGTTATTATTATGGTTTGCCAGGAGGTATAATAAGTCACAACCAATCCAGCCAGACTTGCGCGGCTGAGATGGTTTCTTGTCGCGCCTATAAAGGCAATCACGGTAATAATATTCAAACTATTGGTTTGGATGCCAGCAGCACTAATCCTATCATTACCTTTGAAACTGCCGATTCAGTTTCCGCGGCCAAAGGCTGGTCGGTAAACGGTGGCACGGTAGTATGGTCTAATGAATCAAATCACGCCGGTGAACATTCCTTGGAACTGTCCGGCAACAACGCAGTACTTTCCAAATCTGTACCGGTTTCGGGTGGCGATGTGGACAAGGCTTCTGATCAGAGTTATGATCTCACTTTCTGGGCCAAAGGGACCGGTCTAAATGCGTCTGTGAAAATGAGTGACAACAACGGCAAGACAACTGATATTTCAATTTTTAGCGCCAATAACAACTGGCAAGTATTCAAATTCAACATTAAATTACCATCTTCCGATACCGCCACTTTAAACAGTCTTATCTTTACTTTAAATGGTAGCGGTAGTCTATTCTTGGATAATATTCGTCTGACAAAAGTCTCCGATTATATCTACTTGGTAAAGAATTCTTTGCGAGTGGATTCAATTTGCGATGACGAACCGGCTGATAATTTACCGGGCGCCGCTTTGGGCTGTACCGCTTACACCGGTCCAAAAAATAGTTTGGGTGATACTTTGTATTACCTTACCAACTTTAGTTATCTCTGTCGTGATGGTGCTATTGGTTGTACCGCTTTTAAAGATACTTTTAATAAAGTATCCGATGCCGGTCCGCGCGCCTATAATGTATTCTTGTCGGGCATTGGCGGTACCAAGAGCACTGCTGTGGTAGGCGGGAAGTCGTTCTCTTGTCAGGTAGAGCAGGGCAAGAGTGGCTGTTATATGAATATAAAAGGATTTACTTTGTCCGAGATTACTGCTGCCAATATAAATAATAGTAGTTTGTCTCATCCGCAAGTATTGGATTCGACCTATTATGTCCCAGCCGATAGTACCGACAGTAGTACTATATATCTAGTGGCCGATGGTAAGAGTAATAGTAGTTGTAATGCTGTAGATCTTGGTTGTACCTATGCCGGTAAACAGACTTTGACTGCGACCGGTAAAATAAAATATGTTACTACCACAGTAAAAATTGATCCAAATCAGTTTGAAGATAATACTAGTGACGCTGGTCCGAAAAGTGGTATTTTGTGTAAAGCGGAAGCGGTAGGTTGTGATGCTTATAATTCCAGCAAAGGTACAGCCTATTTCAAAGATCCGGCTGTGAGTGGAAATAAAATTTGTTCCCTGCGAACCTTCAATGATCCGATATCCAAACAACCTATATCCGGTTGGTTTTGGAAAGGTGTGAGTGTCTGTGGCAACAGCACTACTTTGGCTGTGGCCAATCCACAAACTTTCTGTAGCAGTAATGATGAATGTTCTGGCGGAAATATTTGTTTGCCCGACCTGAAAGACAAACAAGCCTGCTATCCTGATTATAAGAAAAATGGAAATTATTTTAACCTGTGGTCATTTGGTGATACCGGCAAATACAAAAATTTTGTAGGTGAGTGTCCGGCTGAACAAGATACCTGTTCTGAATTTATTGACCACGCTGATAAAGATCAAACTTATTATTTGTTTGACAATACTAAACTAACAGAAGGTGATTGTGCTGGACAGGTTAGTCAAAAAGCCGGGTGTGCGCTGTTTGATCAAACCGATAAACCAACCAAGGTATATGATACTGTAGCTACCTACGCCAAAAGCGATAGTACTTTGGGCGATATCAGTGGTAATTTATTTGCAGTCACCAAAGTCAATCCAATGACTACTGGTAATCTAGACGCTAATCGTATTATTTCAGTGAAGCGTGATCGCGAATGCGCGGAATGGCTCCAATGCAAAGCCAGCACCGACAAATGGGATGATAAACAAAATAAAAAAGTTTCCCAGTGTACCGCGATTGGCCTCTGTGACAAGTTGCCTAGTGCCAGTGATCCAAATGGGCAAGCTGCAAATTGCGCCGAATTTATTACCGGACAAAGTGAGTATTCCAATAAGGTTTTGACTGAAGAAAAATATGTAACTCGCGATGTGTCCTGGAAAGGAAGAGAGTTAGTAGGTCTGTCTATTTTGGGAAGTTATCCGGTAGAGGAATTGTGGCAATTTAATATCGCCAAAGCTTCTGATCCCGATCCTGATTGGAGATTGCTTAGGCTTATTCCTTGTGGAAATGATGTCACAAAGTGCGCGGGTGGTAGTAATAAATTTGGTTGTAAATCAGCTACAACTACTGTATCTTGTGGTGCACAAAATGACGGTGTTTGTACAAATGGATGGTGTTTGCAAGGTAATGATGGCAAAAATAGTGATTTGGCCGCTTCTAGTATTGGTAAGGCTTGTCGCGCTTATCCGGAAAAAGACTCTCCTTTTCCAAATATTTTTGCGAATAATTTGAAGGATTCCACCAAATTAAATAAATGCTTTGAAAATGGTGGTGCTGTATTTGATGCCGGAGATCCGGCGGCTCAGGTTTGTGATTGTGATTATGCCAAAGTAACATTTGGTAATAAGTCCGTAGTCAAGTATTTTTCTCAGAAAAATGATTCTTCCTTGAAGACAGTGTATGCTGAAGATAATAAAGGTGTATGTTTAGGTGGTTCAAAAGATGATCAGCCATGTAGTGTTGCTTTTGATGCTAAAAATCCGGCTCAATTGCCACCAGGAGAATGTGAAAAAGCCGGAGGTACCTGTCAGATAAAAGATAATAAAATTCAAAATTTGTATGGTTGGAAAGGTTTTTGTTTGGAGTATGATAAATCTAGAGTAATTGGTGGTACAAAGGACGATCCACAATATCCATGTATGAGTTGGTTGCCACTTGGTTCAATAGAGGGATCAGTGGATATCAATGGCAGTAATCCACAGTCGGCCGCGGCACTACCGGAAGGAACAAAGTATTGTGTGGCCGCGAATATTTACAGATCGGATTTGGGTGGTTTTGATAGATGTTTTAATACATCTGCTAACGTGTATAATTCAGATTCTGATTGTGTGTTTGCCCTTGCGCTTGATGACGGTTTTGAAGAATCTCCACACACTATCTGTGGCGTAGGTTTCCATAGTGATTATAAAGCCGCTAGCGGAATTAAGGGCTGTGATAATTATGACCCAGATTGGTGTTATACCCACTGTGTGCCGGATGAACCAAAAGCTTATCCGGACGGTACTTGGTATTCAAACATTATGTCAAGTTTCCAAAACACTCAGATTGGTTGCCAGGCCTATGTCCAGTTCGACAGTTTGGATACAAAATTTGCACCTTGGGCGGATAGGTTGTGGAAATATACCAAAAGCGATTTCAAAACGATAGATGTTTCCAATGTAGATGCCGTTTATAAAAATAAAGTGAATTTTACTCGTGAAGCTACCAGCTCACCGTTCGCTTTCATGAATGACTCTAAAACCAAAAGCCCTAATAGTCCGTTGTATTTATTACGTTCTTGTTTTGGCACGAATGGAATTTTTGAAGAGCCGCTTAGTACAGCTATGTGTCCTAAAGGTTCTCCTGTAGGATACAAAGGTTTTACCTCAAATAATTTAACTTATGATCGCTGGAGTCTTGCCAGTTATTCCAGTTGTACTCAAGACAGTAATTGTAATTACAATATCGTTTGTGCTAATCATGGTAACAACAATACTTGTCAATTTAAATGTAAAAATTCCGACGGTACCGGTGATAATACTAAGTGTAAGAATGCTTTTGGCGATACTTCGGTTTGTAATCTTTCAGCCAACTCTTGTACCAGTAGTACAACCACGCCAAAGATGGCTTTGGACTGTAATGCTGCCAATGGCAGTAGTAATTGTGAAAAGAATGGTTTCTTCTGTGCAGGTAACTGTAGTTTCAATGGGGTAGTTAGCAGTACTTTAGGTTGTGCTACTGATGCCGCTTGTTACGAAAATAGTTGTGTTGGAGATCAGGTGAAAGTATGTTTGCCAAAGAATATGAGTTCCAAAGCCCCAACCAGTGGTAAGCCTTTGGTAGACAAGATCAAAGAGTCGCTGAGTTTGCTCGTGCAGGTTTATGCTAAGATTCCGTTTGGCAATATCAGTATATTCTCTGATAACAAAACTCAATTATATAGATCGCCAACCACCAGTGATAAATTGGTTTTGACTACCAAAGATTTGGATGTGACTAATATAGCTACAAATTATAATGGCGATGCCCACGATCCTTCTAAATCAGTTCCTCAAGTACATCCGGTCGGTGATTGTGACACCAGCGGCAAATGTCAGGAAATATTCCAGGATGGTTTCAACATTAACAATAAATTGCCCGCATCCGCTACTGATCATCTGGTCATCGACACCAAGCCATACGAAGCAAGTTTCAAATTCTTCTATAATGCCGACTCAGATCATATGCCGGTGCGAAGAATTATTATTGACCCGGGTACCGGTGATCCAAGTGATATCAAAAAAACCAGTGATGGTAGTTTTTGGAATCAGCGCGGATACTTTATAGGCGGTATGTGTAAAGCCGGTGTATGTAACGGTTCTAGTGTGCCTTGTACTATGGATAGTGAATGTAACGGCAAGTTGTTGCCTCAGTGTACCGCTGATGAGACCAAAGCTCCTGCCTTTGGATATATTCTAAATCAAAGCTGTGATCTCCATCCATATACCGCCACAGTTTATTATAATTGTACTGGCCAAGAAGGCGCTCCTATCTGGCATGAAAATTGTGATGTCCTCAGTGGTGTTCAAAAGACAAAATGGGATGATGCCAAACTGGGCGGTTGCTGTGTTTATCAACCAAAAGTTCAGGTGTTGGATAATTGGGGATGGTGTAATGGTACTTGTGTGGATAGTGAAACTGCAGGTACAGATGGTACAAGTAGTTGCTATGATGGTAAAATGCAAGAGTGTAGTTTTTATTCTATATATACTGATACATCTGAAAATTCTCACTCTAATACTTTATTTAAGTCTAGAGTAGTTGTGCCAGTAAATAAAATAGAAAATCCATAGTTATATAATTTAAAAATAACAAAAAATCTCGGTCATAAACCGAGATTTTTTTATTTCCTCAAAACACTAACAAAATAATATCCTAAGGAAGTGTCCGCGGCGCCATGGGGAATGGCGCCGATGCAGAAGCGGACACGAGAGGAGGAGGGCGAGCTGGGGGCTCGCGGAAGGACCGGCGTTTGCCGGCGACGAAGTTCTGCATTACTTCGTCTCTTTGCGCACGCAGTCAACCGTGTACTTGCCGACCTTGGCGATGACGCGCTTGGCGCCGTCCAGGACCTGGGTCTTGTCCGGCGTAGAGTACCACATTTCAGCCTGGTACTCGCACGTTTCCGGATTGGCCACGATGGTCGTCTGCGGATTGCCGTCCTGGCAGTCGTAGATGCCGTCGTTGACGCTGAGGTCCACGCAGGCGTTCACTTCGACGACCTGCTGGTCCGGTTGCGGCTGCGAGCTGCTGTCGGCCTGCTTGGCGCTGGAGTCGTTGTGCGACCCGGCGTCGGCAGTCGGCTGCCATTGGTTGGAGCTGTTGCCCGGGCCGGAATTTCCGGCTTCGGACGCACAGGCGACGAACAGAACGGCCGTGATGGCCAGGAGCGCGTAGCGCATGGTGTTCTCCTGAGACAGAGAGGCTAGCGGTTCGTGAGAACCGACCACACTATCTTGGAGCAACATGCGTCCGAGATTGTGGTGGACTGTGTGCTTGCCTTAGCAAACAAACATTCCACCACAATCTCTTCCCATTTTTATTTCCTTCTCTCGTTATATTGGCCAATTTCGCCCAAATAGGCAAAATTAGCACTTGTAAAGAACGATTGCTTATTATAGCACAAACGGTTGTTTCTGTCAACCATTTGGCTAGATTGAGGGTAATTTATTACCCATACTATTTTAGTATGCCACAATTTGATAAAAATACAATATCTCTGTGGATAACTCCAAAAATAAAAAAACAGCCCTAAAGCCGTTATCTAAATGAGTTGGGGAGCCAGGAGCCGACGGCTAGCGTCAGCCCCTTGGCGGAAACCCCGTTGAGTCACCTCATTTTGCTCGCACGAGGCACAGGAGGATATCTCCGGTGAAGTCGTCGCGAATGCGGATGTAGCTGTCGCCCTCCTGGCCTTCGACCCAGCTGATAGGGTACCAGTGCGTCTGGCACATCAGCCGGCAGTTGGCATTTTTCGGCTGAGTCACTTTGGGGTAGCAGTAGAATTTGCCTGGACCGCAGTCCAGGATATGTTCTTCCAGCCACTGTTTGCCCTGGCACGGGTCGGTGGTGATGAGACTCGACGTCGTCGAGATCGTCGGGGGAGGTTCGGTGGCGCAGGAGAGCGCCAAGCAAGTGAGACTGACGAGCAGCTTCATGGCGTCCTCTTGGGGGTGGTTGGTGTGAGCGAAAAGCTCAACACACAGTGTAAAGAGCATTTAATTCACCTTAACAAATCGGTCTAGCACTGTCAATTTTTTTATTAAAAATAAATGTGTGGATAAGTGTTTGGAGAGATGAGGGTTTTGTTTGTTCGCTTAGCTGAATTATGATATAATAATGACAGTAAATTTATTTTCATGTTCTCAAGTATTAAAGCGAGAACAATTAAACTCTATAACTTTTTATCTGCCCACAAAAACCAAGTGGCCCTTTTTGTATTTTTGCTGGTTTTGGGTCTGGGTGTGTATGCGGTGATGGGTACAAATGTGGTGTATGCCGAGCCGGCCGCCGCCGGTGGTTTTGAGCCTAATACTTTTGTCAAAGCAATCACGACCATGCTCTTGGCCGCTGCGGCTTTGATGATTCGTCTGGCGATTTTTTGTTTGTCGTTTATTATTGAGATTGCCGGCTATAATGGCTATCTGAATTCCACCGCTGTGCAGGTAGGCTGGGTGATGGTGCGTGATATTACCAATATGTTTTTTGTGGTGGTTTTGTTGCTGGTGGCTTTTGGTACTATCTTGGGTCTAGAACAATACGAATGGAAAAAAATGTTGGTGAAGTTTTTCTTTGCCGCTATTTTGGTAAATTTCAGTCGAATAATTTGTGGCGTGATTATTGATATTTCTCAGGTGGTAATGATTACTTTTGTAAACGGTATCGCCGCCACGGCCGGTGGTAATTTGATCAACGCTTTTAGTTTGGATAAAATTTATTCTCTCAATCCCGAAACTGGTCCGCAAGGTCTCACCAGTAATTCAGAAATTTTTGGTGCCGCGGTGGGCGCACTTGGTTTTGCCGCTCTCACTTTGGGCATTATGGCCGTATTTGTATTTATGCTTTTGGCTCGCATGTTGGTGCTGTGGATTTTGATTGTGTTGTCGCCATTTGCTTTTGTGCTCAGCGTGATTCCGCAAACCGAAAAATATGCTTCGCAATGGTGGAGTGAGTTTGGTAATCATGTCATCGTGGGTCCGGTCGTAGTATTTTTCCTATGGCTGTCATTTGCGGTAGTGGGCAGTGGTCAGATAAATTCTGAAATTAGTAGCAAAGAGAATAATTCCGCTCCGCAAGAAAATATGCCGGGTGCGAAAGTTAACGGCGCGGCCGCGACCGTGGGTATTAGCGCGGTGATGAGTTTTGATAAAATTGCCAACTTCGCTATCGCAATTGGTATTTTACTTGTTGGTGCCAAGACCGCGCAGTCGCTTGGTACAGTAGGTGGCAGTGCGATGAGCAAGGCCACGGATTTTGCCAAGAAAGTGGCTACGGTTGGCTCTGGTGTAGCGGCCGGTATGTGGGCATTTAATAAGACCAAAGATATGGGTAGTAAAGCGGTGAGTGCCGCTGGCAGTGGTATCAAGAGTGCGGTTTGGAATGCGACACCTTTGGGAGATACGGTAGAAAGAGTTCAAAATTTTGCCAAACGCCAGTTGGAAAGCTGGAAAATTTATCGTTCGGAAGGTCCTAGATTAAAAATGGAGGAGGAGAAAGATGAGCACGGTAATGTAAAATTAGATGATAAAGGAAACGCCAGAATGAAATTTGTTAATAAGAAAGATGAAAATGGTAAAGATATCGAAGGTGAATATGAATATGAAGATAAGGATTCAAGGAGTTGGTTTCAAAAAAATCGCTATGAAGCTCGCGCCAAATTAATTGGCAGCCGTAAAACTTTAAAGAAAACAGAAGATCAATCCAAACTACAAGAAGAATTGATAGATAAAAGGATAACGGCCATTCCTAAAGGTGCATTTTTGCGTGATATGCCAGATGGCTTTGATCGTGTTGCCCAAGGTATGTTGGCCGCGGAAAAAGAACGCTCTGCCGCTAAAACTTCTGAATTCCAAGAGTATGGTCGCCGTGCCACTTTGGAGAGTTCTCGTTTTAAAGATGGTAAATTTCAATATGAAAAAGGTAGTATAGCTGAACAAGTTGTTGGTCATAATGAAAGAGCTGATAGAAACAAAGAACGAACCAAGGAACTGATGTCGGGAACATTGGAAGAATATCGTAAAAGTGGCAAAGGAAAACAAGTGGTCGCCGCCAAGGTGGAGGCGAAGTTTAAAGCGGAATTGTCTGAGAAAGCCGCTCATTTAGCTGAAGGTGGTGCTAAGTTGCATTTCATGGAACATGCCGGAGCATTACTCGCCAAGCAAGCAGCTATAGCAGCTGAAGAAGGCACAGAACATGCTGAAATTGAAGAATTGGAAAAGAAAGCCGCCGTTGCTTTTTCTGACACCGAAGATAAGAAAGATGAAAATGGTAAAATAATAAAACATGGCGGTAAGGGCCTTCTCAGAAAGCAAGCTGGAGCCGAACTTGGTGCTGATACTGCCAAAACGCAACTCAGCAATAATTTAACTAAAGCAAAACATGGCTTTGACGAAGAGGCAATAAAAGCTGAGCTTGAGGCTCAGGAAATTTTGGAATCAGCCAACAATATGCATTCTGAAGGTTCGGCCCTCAAACGCACTCAGCTAAAAGCGGAACAGGAAGAGCTTGGTAAATTGTCTTCGGAAAAAAATAGGCTACAAGCAGCTTTGGGAGCGGCGGATCCTTCCAATCCGGAAGAATTAGAAGCTGCCAAAAAAGCATTTAACGATTTTGATGTAAAAAATGGGAGTACGATAAAAGCTAAAGAAGATAGTATTGAAACCCTACAGGAAGAAATTTCATCTATAGATAACAATGATCAGACACTTAAGGACGCTAGAAAAGAGGCTGTACAGAAAGCTAGAGCCAAAAGAACCTCTAGTATTTCTTGGGAGAATTCAGCGGCTCATGCCAAGGAAACTGAGGAAAAAAATGCCTATTCCAAAGATCATAATTATTTATTGAGTGAAGTAGAGCAAGAAGAAGTTTACAAACCTCGAGGTATCACTGTGCCAAACGAGGCTTTATCTGAAGGTAGAGAATATTATCGTAAAAGATTTACGGACATGGATTATAGCACCTATACCAGTAACTTTGGTACCAATCTTTTGGCGATGATTCAAAAGAGAAAAGATGCGAAAGAGGGTAAAGGTACTGGGCCAACTTCTGCCGATAAAAATATTATGGCCGCTATGCTTGATCATGGTGTTTCTAAAAGTTGGCTTGATGATGGTATTTGGCGCGCGATGGCACCTGATTTAAAAGCGGAGATGCAAAAAAATGTTGCAGATGGTGGGCTTGGTTGGCAAGGCAAGGAGTTTAACGTTGAAAAAATTAATGATTTGTTTGCGGTTTTGAGTACTGGTGGTGATTTAGAATTTGCCGGTATGCATAAACAAGTAGCCAAAGTGATGGATTATGCTGTGCAAGAAATGGGTATGAGTGTGGCTCAATTTTATGATAAATTGGAAAATCAAGATTTTACCGGTAGTGAATTAAAAACATTCGGTGATAAGTTTGGTGCTGACAGTGCTCCATTAAAAACAATTACCGATAAGTCTAAAATGGCTCAATATATCAAGACGCAGGATGATAATCAATCTCAAATTCAATTTGTTACCAATTTACGCGATGAGATGGCCGGTGGTTCTCATACTGAAAATGGTGGCCATGCCGATAATATCAAATCTAGCAGAGGTAAACAAAGGCATGTATTGGTGGGTGCTGGAATCGCCCAAGATGGTGTGTTGGGTGAGGTCAACAAATTGGATGTTGGCAATCGTGCCGGTAAACAATCGCATTCCTATATTAACTTAGATGAGGGTACAGGCTATGCTACTAGAACCAGAGGCAAAGCGTATCGTATATCCAGAGGTGATATTACCAGTCATTTAAACCATCAAAAAACTACTCCACGTTATCTAAACCATATGGCCGGTTTGGCTTCCACGGAAAACGTTGAAGATTATTTTACAGAAAAGGATGGTCTCTTGATTAATGGTAAAAAAGCCAATGGGTCTGATTCAGGGCGTCATAATTGGGCACAGAAATTTTCCGATGACGGTATTGGGCTGGCCGGGAGATACTCTGAGGTAAAATCAGGTAAACGTCTTGGACATATAAAGAATAAAGAAGACGCCTTACACCAGCAAACTACCAATGATTGGTTTAATGAATTGGTAAAGGATCAGTTGTTTACCAACCCTCAAGATGTGTTGATGACTTTGGCCAAGAAATCTCAGGTAGACGCTCAGGAAGCTTATCAGACCGGTAAAATGAATATTACTGTGATGGCAAAAGGTAAGCAGGAGCATATTACAAATATCAGTCAGTTGATTTCTTTATACAATGAAGGGGCTTTTACTGATGACGGCAAGGCACCAAAGAGGCAGATGGCGGCATTTAAACCGGTAGAAAAAGGAACTGCTGAAAAAAATAAGAAAGATCCAACATCATAAAATTTTGATCAATAAAATAAACAGGTAGTATGTTTTCTTACGAAGAATTAATTTCCAATTTTTTTCCAGAGCGCTCAGAGCAGGAGCGCCAGGTTTTGTTGCGTAAATTAGAAAACAATAGCTCGGATTATACCGCCAGAGATTGGGCTGATGTAGATCAATCAGTCTTGGCCAGTGAACAGGTGCAGCTGAATTTGCTGTTTTCTTTGTACCATTATCAATCTGATTACTACGATGGTGCAGATAGTGAAATTCTCGGGTCTTTGGAAGATTGGTCTAATAAAAAAATATTTTTTGATTTTTTAAATGATGAACAAAATTGGTTTTATCAAAAGTATTATGCCTGGCTTGGTTTTTTGAATTTTGCTCAACAGAAAAGTTTGCGTCAAGATTTTTTACTTGGCTCCAGATTTTTGTTGTTGGCTGTGTTGTCTGGCAAGATACAAGTTATCGAAAGTATTAGAAATTACTTCGCCCAATATTGTTTTATAAATATTTACAAAGAAGATGCCGGCAAATTTGCCGACGATATCTCTGAAAATAAAAATATTGTCGGCGATCTCGATGATAAAAATAATAAATCTATCTCTCAATGGGTGAAAATGCTGGATGAATTCAAAACCGATAATGAAGAAACAAAAGTAGAAGAATTTGCTAGACAATTTATCGAGGTTACCAGCTTAGATGCGCCGTTGAAAGCCGCTTTGGAATATATATTGGTAATTTACGACTCTTTGGTAAGTGGAAAAATTTGGAAAAATATCACAGAAGATAAATGTTTGCACGAAGAAAAGGTGGAACCGCAAGCGGAAATTGATAAATCCGCAACCTATTTGAATTTTTTGCAAGCATTACCGGATCTCACCCAATGGTTGGGCAGTGCCACCGCAGTCGCCGATTGGCTAAAAACTCAAGCCCCTGATTTTATTAAAAAATTATTGTCGGTAGTTAAAAGTAAAGTTAGTTTGATTGATGAAGATCAATTAAATTTATTAGTCCAGTTCAGCTCGATTTTGCAGGAGCAAAAATTAATAACTGATGAGTTGGTATATTTCAGCGAATCCGATAATCAATTTCATTGGAACGAAAAAATATTTTCTTAAATATGGCCTTAAAGCTTGGAGCGCAAAAATTATATACCTTTTATTCTCAGCCACAAAATGAGGTTGTCTTGGCTTTGAATGAATTGGTCGCCGCCGAGGATCGTCTAGAGCTGTTTACTCCAAATTCCAAGGGTATCTATGGTGTGGCCGAAAATCTATCCAAACAATTGCAAAATACCAGTAATGGACTGCTTGTAAAAATTGATAAGGTTTTAATAAGTTTAATCAGCGTCGATCTTATCAAAAGTTTTATAGCCAACCCCAGCGATCAAGAGTTGTTAAATAGCTTATCTTCACAGATTTTTTTGGTATCAGCCGCTACTGATAATTTGTCGCCTGATCTGAAAGAAATCAAGCCGTATAACGATGAAGAAATTAGTTTGATTTTGGCCGGCAAGTTGCCTTATTATGATGATATTTTATTTGTCTATACCTTGAGGCAAATAATTACCGGCGCGGCTTCAACTAGTTATGTCGGAAAATTATTAAATTCTTTGCCTGCGGCTACCAAGGAAGACGATTACGAAGGTGCACAGTTTTATTGGCTGGAAGTTTTGGTCAGTAGTCTAATAATACAAATGGCCTGGGCATATTTTAGGGATTTATCAATATCTGATCATAAATTTTTATTACAAAATTATTTTTATCAATCGGTGGTGGTAGGTGTGCCAGTGCGCGATCGTTTGTTGATGGCTTATAATGGCTTGAATGCCCAAGAATTGGATAAAGAATTTGATGGTTTGATTCGTACTTTGGATTATAATGGAGAATTTATACCGACCACTTCCGAAGCTGTTTCTGGCGTGAAAGTTCAGGAAGCTGTTCACCAAGTATTTGCTTTGGTTTATGAAGCGGATATTAAAACTTTTGCTCAAGAAAAATTTATTGCCGATTTTTATCAAAATGAACCAAATACTCAAGCCGTGCAGAATTGGCTCAGAGAATTATTACGCCTGGTGATTGGTTTACATCAACATAGCTTATAAATATGCCAGACAATAATCAAATCATGATTACGGTAAAAAAATCCGACGGCACGACCGAGAGGGTTTCTTTGACTGAAATAAAAAAACGCCAGGCCGGCGCGTCTACACCGACAGTGGCTGTACCAACAGTTGCACCGACACCAGTGGCGCCAACACCGGCTGTGCCTGTGTCCGCACCTGTGAAGCCTGTTTTAGCACCTGTCGTTCCAAAGGTGAATACTGTCATTCCGAGTGTAAGCGAGGAATCTAACAGGCCGGAAAGATCCCTCACATCCGTTCGGGATGACAATAAAGTCGCTCAGGATGACGATAAAAAAGTGCCAGGAAAGCCAGTTTTGAAAAATGAAGATTTGAAATCATTGCTCCATGAAGAAGTCCCAGACAGTGAACATGCCAAAACTACCGTAGCATCCAATCGCACCGATCAAGTTTCCAAAATCATTTCCAGTTTATCATTTAAAGTTTCACCTCAAATTGATAGTCGCTTGCGTAGTGTCGTTCAGCTCCGTCTAAAAGATATTCGCAGTGAACCTGATACTCTGGATGCTTGTGGCCGTTCTATAAAAGACGGTGGATTGGGATTGACTGAAACTCAGGCTAGAGAATTGACCGAAAAATCCAAACCAACCACTTACTTGCCGAAAGTAGAAAAAAAGGAAGTGAAAGAAAATATTGTAGATAAAATTATTTTCAGTGCCGGCGTAGCTTCGGCGCCGATCGAAGATTTGATCGCAAAAAAAACAGAGCAGAAACCGGCCCAAAATATTGCGCCAATGCGCGCGGCTTCGGTGACTCCTAGAGCGATGATGCACGATGTGCATAGCAAACCGATGGCCATGGGGCCTCTCGACGAGATTCAATTTTTCAATCTGGTAGATTTTCGCCGCCTGTCTTCCAAGCCGGTCGATGCCGCTGAGCGCCTGAAACAAAAATTTTTGAACTTGAAAGAAGAATCCTATCTGCTGTTTATGAAATCCTGGGACGCTTGGCATAATAGTCCTCTGTATCAATCTTATATTAGCGCGGTGGATGAGGCGATAGAGCAGAGACGACCACTATCCGGAGTGCTGGGAGAAAGAGATAAAATTTCTTTAGCGGAAATTGAAGCTTTAATTAATTTTGAAAAAGAGTTGGCTATTTAATATGGAACAGTTTGTAGTGCCACAATTTATTGACGTTGAGGATAAAATTTTTGGACCGGTGACTACGCGTCAGTTTTTGATCTTGCTAATTGCCGGACTGATTTTATTTATTACTTTTAAATTGGCGGACATGGCTTTGTTCATTTTCTCTCTAGCCACTCTAGGTAGCTTTTCTCTGATCTTGGCTTTTGTAAAAATCAACGGACAGTCTTTTCATTATTTTTTATTGAATTTGTTTCAGACACTGCGCCGACCGAGTCGACGCATCTGGTATAAAATGGACACCAAAGAAGAATTGGAACAATTGCGCAAAATGGAAACGGTGGTGCTAGTAGAAAAGATCGCGGAGGTGCCAAATTTATCCTATAACCGTCTGCGCGATTTGGCCTTGGCGGTAAATACCGGCGGTTATTATAAACCGGAAGATTAATTTTATATGAAGAATAAAAAAGCGGCAGCAAAAAAAACCAGCATACCATCCGCCCAAAGATTTTTGTCTGTTTCAGAAATCAGACAGGATACCGTGGTGATGAAAGATGGCACGATGCGTGCTATAATGTTAGTATCGAGCATTAATTTTGCTTTGAAAAATGAAGACGAACAAAACGCTATCGTATCCGCTTATGTGAGTTTTCTCAACGGTTTGGACCACCCTTTGCAGGTGGTAATTCAGTCGCGTGAATTATATATCAAGCCGTACCTGGAAGATTTGCTCAAACGCGAGCGCGAACAGACCAATGAATTGTTGCGCGCGCAGATTGCCGACTATCGATCTTTTGTGTCGGAGCTTGTCGAGATGGGGGAGATTATGAGCAAAAATTTTTATGTAGTGGTGCCTTATGATCCTTTGTCCAATAAACAAAAAAGTTTTTGGGCGCGTTTGAGCGAAGTTTTTCATCCGGCCGTGACGGTAAAACTAAAAGCGGAAAGATTCACCAAACGCAAATATGATTTAGATCAGCGTGTGCGCCAAGTAGAGTCTGGTTTGCGCGGAATTGGTCTGGAAGTGGTGCGCCTCGACACTCAGTCTCTGGTAGAAGTATTGTACTCTACTTATAATCCCGATATCGCTCTCACCGAGCGTATGGCGCCAATGGATAAGATGCAAATTGAACAAGAATAAAATATGGCCTTTAAACCACAATTCATTGCCAAACAAAACGATAAAGCGAGTTTGGGTAGTAAAGATAAAAGCAAGTTAGAAAAAGCTACCGCTGCCGAACTCATTACTCTGCAAGAAGAGCAGGTCTATCGTGAGGGCGTGGTGTCGTTGCGTGATATTATCGCGCCGGCGGCTTTTAATATTGAGTCCAATTTTATCCAGCTTGGCACCACTTTTTGTCGTACGCTTTTCATCATGAATTATCCGCGTTATATTTCCGTGGGTTGGAGCTCTCCCGTGATTGGTTTGTCGGTGAATATGGATATTTCAATGTTCTTTTATCCGATTAAAGCCGAAATTATTTTGAAACAATTAAAAAATAAAGTAGGTGCGCTCGAAGCGCAGATTAGCGCCGATGCCGAAAAGGGCGCGCCGCGTGATCCAATTCGTGAGACCGCTTTGCGTGATATTGAAGGCTTGCGCGACAATCTAACCCAGGGGACAGAGCACTTTTTTCAGTTTGCTTTTTATGTCACTATTTATACCAAAAATAAAGAAAAATTGGATCAGTTATCCGAAGATATCGAAAGTATTTTTGGCAGTAAATTGATCATGAGTCGCAAAGTATTGTATCAAGCTGAGCAAGGTTTTAATTCTACTTTGCCGCTGTGCAATGATGAATTGATGATTTCCTACAACATGAATTCATCGCCGATTGCCGCGTCTTTTCCATTTATTTCTGCCGAGCTTACTTCCGATAATGGTATCTTGTACGGAATCAATCGTCACAACAATAGTTTGATTTTGTTTGATCGTTTTTCGATGCAGAATGCCAATATGGTAGTATTTGCTACTTCCGGTGCCGGTAAAAGCTATGCCATTAAATTGGAAATTTTGCGCTCTCTCATGATGGGCCTGGAAGTGATTGTGATTGATCCGGAAATGGAATATAAACATCTCTCTGACGCGGTCGGTGGTACTTATATTAATATTTCTTTGAGCAGTGAGAGTAAAGTAAATCCATTTGATCTGCCTCGCCCAATGGAGCAGGATTTGTCTGTCGACGATATTATTCGTAGCGCGGTTATTACTGTGAAAGGATTACTCCGTATTATGCTTGGTGGTATTACTACTGAGCAGGATTCGGTAATCGATAGAGCGCTCATCGAAACTTACGCCAAAAAAGATATCGTATCCGGTGTGGATCTCAATACTGTCGAAGCGCCAATCATGCAAGATTTGCAGGAAGTGCTCGAAGGTATGGAAGGCTCGAACGAATTGGTATTAAAATTGAAAAAATATACCGAAGGTACTTTTAGTGGACTATTCAATTCGCCAACCAATGTGGAAATGAAAAATCAGTTGGTGGTGTATAGTGTGCGTGATTTGGAAGATGAATTGCGTCCGCTCGCTATTTACGCGATTATCAATTATATTTGGAACACGGTGCGCTCCGAGCGTCGCAAGCGCGTGCTCGTAATTGATGAAGCCTGGTGGCTGATGCAACACGAAGATTCCGCCAGATTTATTTTTGCTTTGGTGAAACGCTGTCGTAAATATTATTTGGGTGTCACGACTATTACGCAGGATGTAAATGATTTCTTGCATTCCCAATACGGACAGGCGATTGTGACCAATTCGGCTTTGCAATTGTTGCTCCGCCAATCTCCGGCCGCCGTGGACAACATTCAAAAAGTTTTCATGCTTACGGATAGTGAAAAATATTTATTGTTGGAGAGTGCTCCGGGTGAAGGAATATTTTTTGCCGGTCTCAAACATGCCGCTATCAAGATCGTGGCTTCGTATACCGAAGATCAGCTGGTGACCACCAACCCGCAGCAGTTGCTTGAGATCGAACGCGCCAAACAAGAATTTGAAAATCAAACTAAATAATAATTTTGTATGATGTCATTACGCGCCCGTATTTTTATCGTAGTTAGTTTAATCGTATTATTTATTTTGGGTGTCAGTATATTTTTGTATGTGCGCTCCAAAAATAAAAATGCTCCGGCAGTAGATAATGCTGGTAATACAGTATTGCCTGGCGACTCTGAAAGTAATCCTGCCGGCACCACTTTGCCAGTCACCAATCTACAGAATGTAAATGTGCCAAAAACCAGCACTTTGGAAACTCAGCAAAAGGCCGCTCAAAATTTTGCTAAAATTTTCGTGGAAAGATTGAATTCATATTCTTCGGAAAGCCGCTATCAGAATATGATGGATGTGGAAAGTTTGGCCACCGACAGCTACTGGAAACAATTAAGTGCCAAAATTCCGGCTAATATTCCCGCTAATAGTCCAAATTTTTATGCCGTGAGTGTGGAGGCCTATAGCGCCAAAATATCCGCTTGGACTGATGTCAGCGCGACGGTAGATTTGCAGGTAAAAATTACTGAAGAAAAAGGCGGAGTGATTACTCAAAAAGACGCTCAGGCCAAAGTGAGCTTGGTAAAAAGTGGCGACACTTGGTTTGTAGATAATTTTACAATGGTAAAATAAAATATGTTTAGGGGAGGGGAGCTAGTGCAATTTATAAAGGATTGTTTGTTTCCGATATTTTGTTTGGGCTGCGATCAAGAGGGTGTGTGGTGGTGTGATAGTTGTATAATACAAAGTTTTAACGGCGGAGAATTTTATTGTCCAGTTTGTCATCTGAAAAATTTAAACGGCAAAAATTGTCTCAATTGTCAGGCGGCCAGCAGTCTAGAAGCTGTGGCCGCCTTTTTTAATTATCAAAATAATAGAGCGGTGAGTGGATTGATAAAAAAATTTAAGTATAATCTAGTTACGGATATCAATAATCTTTGGCTTCAAATCACGACAGAATTTTTGAATACTATTTGGCAAGCCGGTAATCTGCCTAGCTGTGATGCCACACTTGTGCCCGTGCCGCTACATAGCCGGCGTCGGCGTGAGCGCGGATTCAATCAGGCGCAATTAATCGCGCAAAATATTTTTCAAGTATTAAAAAAAGATCATCCGGGTATTCAGTTGGATGATCTCAATTTACAGAGAATAAAATTTACCAAACAGCAAGCCAAATTAAATCGAGCTGAGCGCCTGTCCAATCTAAATGGCGCTTTTGTTTGGCAAGGTCGTGACGCGCTCTCTAAAAATATTATTTTGGTGGATGATGTTTTCACGAGCGGGGCCACGATGCAGGAGTGTGCGCGTGTATTAAAATCCGCCGGAGCGCAAAAAGTGTATGGACTGGTTATGGCGCGGGATTAATTTTTTGCCAGATGTTAGCGCGATTGTCTGAATATATTTTTTTCCAGTGACCGCTATTGTCAATTTTCTCCCTCAGTTTTTCTTCATGATTCACGAAATATTCTTTGAAATTATCACCAAATAAATGTCGGTCGGCGAAGCTGGGAATGCCGCTAATGACAAATTTGGGATAGCGTAACATGATATAGTCCGCCCCGGTATCTTCAATTATTTTTACGGCATTATCTTCTTCTTTGAGTTCGATATAGTGTTGTAGCATGCTGGTATTTTTGTCGTGCATCCAGGTGGCACTGCCGCGGCCGTCCAGATATACCAGAGCATTTGGCAACATCCAATTTAAAAATCCACCCCAACTGAATTCATTGAATAATTTTATTGATTTTCCCGCGGTATAGTTTTGTAAAAATATGGTCGCTTCGTAGGGCGGAGCGTTATTATAGGAAAGAATTTTGTCATTCCAAGGATCATCGGTATAGTGCATTTGGCGGGCATAGAATATTATCAAAAGTATCGTGATAATTATTCCGACAAAATAGAATTTTTCTTTTTGTTTTATAAAAAAGTTATAAAATTTTAAATTGGTCATCTGTTCCCGCATAAAAGTGGCGGTATAATATAATATTGGGGCGGAAAGCAGGGCGGTAAAAATCGCTTGGCGTTTGTACATCATGGCCGCGTAAAAAAAGGCCAGGAAAAAAGTCAGGTAAGTAAATTTTACTTTGCGTTTGATAAAGCCGTATATTACCAATACTAAGGTAATGGTCTGCAAAATCAAAATTTTTGGAAACACCGGATAAGCATAGCTCGGTGTCCATTCGCTAATGTGGGCTTTGTAGTAATTTTGTCCAAAATACTGAAAGATTTCTTGCCAAATTTTTATGCCGTAGGGATTGATTATAATTAGCACTGCCGCCAGCAATTGAATCCCTATTAGCTGATAAATAAAAGTAAGCGGCTTTTTTTCTTCATTAAAATATTTTTGGTATTTTTGGCCCACAATATATGGAAGCACGGCACAACCCAAATAAATATTCATAATAATAAAGCCCAAAATCCAGCTACCGTGCAAAACGGACCACAGCCAGATAATAAACGGTATCAGGTATAGCGCGCGCGGACGGGAGGAATATTTTTCAATTATTAAAATAATCAAAGCGGCAAATAATTGCGAAAACATCGCCAGACGTGGCGCGAAAATATGGTACACGGCCATCTGGCAGGCCAGAGCAAAAAACAAAAAAGAAACTCCAGGTTTTTTAATAAATGCTTTGCCGATAATCCAAAAAGCGAGAGCGCCGGCCAGTGCCACGATGATATTGATCCAGAAGTATCCTAGATGAGAATAAACCTGGTAAATAATCCAGTCGCCGCCCCACTCGTGATTGGTCCAAGGTTCGCCATATTTTGTATAGGTGTAGGTATCGAGGTAGGGAAAAGAGCTCTGCGTGTGGATATCCTGTCCAAAACGCAGATGCCAACCGAAATCACCGTCTAGGGTATTGGATATAATGGTCAGCGGATAGACTAAATTTAGTACCAATAACAGCCAAAAAAGTATTTTTTTCATAATCAATAGCTAAGTTGATAATTGCAGATGGGTTGACTATTTTTATTTTTCTGGTACAATTATAGCACAATTTACATATTTTGGAGAGGTGGCTGAGTGGTCGAAAGCGGCACACTGCTAATGTGTTATGCAGCTTTAAAACTGCATCCAGGGTTCAAATCCCTGCCTCTCCGCGGACGTGAAAAGTGAGTTAATAGCTCGCTTTTTGCTTTTGTTATAGATGGGTGATACAATAAATCTGGTAATATATTTAAATCAAAATTATATGAAAAAATTTCTGCAAATATTTTTTATGATTCTGGGAATCATTTTCTTTCTCCTAATCATTGCGGGTATTTATCTGTATGTGGCCGATCCATATGGTATCAAACCTTTGCTTCAAAATTCATATGGACAACCAGCCTCTACGACAAAAAATACAAACAATGCGGCAGTAGACAAGAATCCGATGTTATCTCCGGCCCAAGAACAAGCGCTGGAGAAAGTGGGTATTGATCCGGCGAAGTTGCCGACTCAAATTACTCCGGCTATGGAAGCGTGTTTCTATGCCAAATTGGGCGAGAAGCGCGCCAATGAAATTAAAAATGGCGCCGAGCCGACGGCCAACGATTATTTATTGGCTCGTTCTTGTGCACAATAGCCTGAAACTTTTAAACTAATGCAATCTCCCGCGCAAATTCTTAAAACCAAATTTGGTTACGAATCATTTCGATTCAATCAAGAAGAAATTATCCAAACCATCTTGCAAAAACGAGATGCGTTTGTTTTGATGCCCACTGGCGGGGGAAAGTCACTATGTTATCAGATTCCGGCTTTGATGTTTGGTGGTTTGACGGTGGTAATCTCGCCGCTCATCGCTCTGATGAAAGATCAAGTAGATGCTTTGCGCCTCAATGGCATCAGGGCGGCCTACATGAATTCATCGCTTGATAATGATGAACTTTCGGATATTTATAGGCAGTTGGAAAGAAAAGAAATAAAATTATTATATGTTTCTCCAGAGAGGCTGCTTGGTAATAATCAGCAGTTTTTGGTTTTTTTGAGAGATTTGGATATTTCTTTGTTTGCGATTGATGAAGCGCATTGTATTTCCAGCTGGGGGCATGATTTCAGGCCAGAGTATCGCTTGTTGTCGTCGCTGAAAAAACAATTTCCACAGGTGCCGACTATCGCGCTCACGGCTACGGCGGATCAGCTCACGCGTGATGATATTTTAAATAAATTACAGCTAAAAAAACCAAGCGTTTTTACCTCTAGTTTCAATCGCCCCAATATTCATTATAGTGTCGAGCCAAAACGAAAAATGTATGAGCAGATAGTAGCTTACCTGAAAAAACATCGCGATGATTCTGGTATTATCTATGTATTATCGCGTAATTCGGCCGACAAGATGGCGGATAAATTAAAAGCCGACGGTTTTTCGGTAAAGTCTTATCATGCCGGATTAAATGGAGACAAAAGACAAAAACACCAGGACCTATTTATCAAAGATCAGATAAAAATAATTGTGGCTACGATTGCTTTTGGCATGGGTATAAACAAGTCCAATGTGCGTTTTGTGATTCACGGTGATTTGCCAAAAAATATCGAAAGCTATTATCAGGAAACCGGACGTGCCGGCCGTGATGGGCTGAAAAGTGAAGCAATTTTATTTTACAGCGGCGGTGATGTAATGAAACTCAAAAGATTTGCCGCTGTAGAAAATAATCCGGAGCAAACACGAATAATGTTGCGTAAACTTTCGCAAATGGCTACTCTATGCGAAGCCAATGCTTGCCGCCGTCGGGCCATATTAAATTATTTCGATGAAGAAGCGCCGGAGCAGTGTGGTAATTGTGATGTCTGTCTCACCGTACGTGAAAAATTTGACGCTACCGTAATTGCCCAAAAAGCTTTGTCGGCCGTGGCCAGATTGGAAAGTCGCTATGGACTTACTTATGTGGTGGATTTTTTGCGCGGTTCCAAAAACCAAAAAATTAGCGAGTATCACAAAACTCTGAAAACTTACGGCATTGGCAAAGATATTCCCAAAGAAGATTGGTTTCGCTATTTTAAAGATTTGATTTCTTTTGATTATCTCAAACAAGTCGGCAGTGAATATCCAATTTTGGCGCTTACGGAAAAAAGTCGTGATGTCCTGCTGGGCAAAGAGAAAATTTTCTTGGTAAAAATCGCGGATAAAAAAGAAATAGAAACCGTGAAAGAAAAAAGCAAGAAAGTGTCTCTCGGAGATATTCCTTATGAAGAGGAATTATTTGGTAAACTCAAAATCGTCCGCACCGAATTGGCACAGAAAGAAAATGTACCGGCTTATCTGATATTTTCCGACGCTACTTTGCTCGAACTGTCGGCCTATCTGCCGCTGACTTTGGAGGATGTGCGTAAGATTTCCGGATTTGGTGATATAAAATTGGCCAAGTACGGCAAGATTTTCCTTGAGGCCGTAGTGGATTATTGCGCCGAGCATAAATTGGCTTCCAAGATTGATCAAAAGGTTCCAAAACGATAGTGCAAAATTAGCAAATTTGGCTTTGGTCGCCGATTTTTGTTTTTTTGAAATTTGTTGTATAATAATAGACATATGAATAATAATTTTTCTCTGCCACTTGAAAACAATGCAGATGATTTTTCTATCTTAGCCGATTTCATGAAAGGGAATTCGACGGAATCTTCGGCTTTAAACAGCGAAGGTCAGCTGGCGATAGATGTGGTGCAGACAAAAGACGAAGTGGTAGTGGTGGCGCCGATGGCCGGATGCAAACCGGAAAATGTGGAATTGCATTTACAAAATGATGTGCTCACGATTCGTGGTGAGCGCCAATCGCCGCTGAGCACTGAGCTGGAATTTTTTTATCGCGAATGTTATTGGGGTAAATTTTCACGCACCATCGTATTGCCGGTGGAAGTAAAAGTGGAAATGGCCCGAGCTGAGTTTAAAAATGGGGTACTGACGGTGGCGTTGCCAAAAAATAAAGTAGATGGTAATATCCCAATTATTATAGTGGAGGAATAATTATGAATGAAGATATCAAACAGACCTTTCCGAGCGAATCGGTGGAGGCAAAACCTTGGAAGCGTCCGCTAAAAATAGTCGCGGTATTTTTTTTGGTTTTGGTCGCGGTACTTGGTGTGGTTTCGGGGGCAACGGCTACTTATTTGAAAGTTTATCAGGATAAAATTTATCCGGGAGTTTATGCCGGAAATTATCATCTTGGCTCGATGACACGCTCTGATTTAAATAATTTTATTGAGACTACCAACAATAGATTGTCCAAAGAGGGTATAAATTTGGATGTGAATGTGAACGATAAAAAAACCGTTTTGCGTATTGATACTGTCGCCAGCGGCGGCGAGGCAGCTGAATTGGTGAAGCTGGACAGCTATGCTTTGTGGCAGGCGGCTTACGGACTTGGCCGCGGGGGTAGTTGGCCGGCGCGTTTGTTTGGACCGCTGTATTATCGTGTTCAAAATACTAATTTGAATGTGCCGGTAAAAGTAGACTGGCTAAATTTAATGAGCCTGCTTAAAGATAATCTGGACGACAAAGTAGACAAACCGCGCAACGCTAATATTTTTATTACTTCTTTTTCACCGTTGAATTATTCGGTGGTGTCCGAGCAGTCTGGGCTGGAATTTGAGTATGAAAAAATTATTGAACAAATTCAAACAAATTTGAGTCAGCTCTATCTCGGAAATATACCGGTCACCGCCAAACAATTTGAACCGGCCATAAAATTTTCTGACGCCCAAAAAGCCAGTGAAAATTTAGCGGCTGTTTTGGGATATGGTGATCTAGGATTAAATTATGTGGATCCGCAGACCAAAGCTCGTCGTGATTGGCCTTTGACCTTGGCGCAATATGGCGGCTGGATTGAAGTGACCAAGGATGAAAATCAACAGCCGATATTTATTTTAAATCAAGAAAAAGTAAAAACTTATTTGGAGAGCCTGCGCCCCCTAGTAGATAGATCGGCGCAAGATGCCAAATTTGCCGTGGATGAAAAAGGTAAAGTCAAGGAATTTCAAGCCAGTCAAACGGGTCTTACTTTGAATGCTGAAAAAACTTATGCTGATCTCAATGCCGCTTTTAAAGATAGAAATTATCATCCGGCTCAAGCCAATAAAACCGTAGCGCTTACTGTAGATGTGGCGGAGCCGGTAGTAAAAATGGCCAATGCCAATGAGCTTGGTATTGAAGAAGTGGTAGGGGTGGGATATTCTACTTTTAAAGATAGCCATACCAATCGTATCAAAAATATCGCCCACGCCGTGGCACGTCTAAATGGTGCGCTTATAAAACCAGATGAAGAATTTTCCGCTATCCGCTATGCTGGTCCGTTTACGGCGGAAAATGGTTTTCTGCCGGAAGCGGTGATTAAAGGAAACGAAATAAAAAATGAAATAGGTGGTGGTATGTGTCAGATCGGTACCACTCTTTTCCGTATGGCCATGAATTCTGGTATGGATATTACCCAACGTCAAAATCATTCTTTGGTGGTCGGGTATTATTCCGATCCGGTGAATGGCAATCCCGGTACCGATGCTACTTTGTATGAGCCGTCACTCGATTTAAAATTTAAAAATGATACCGGACATTATTTGTTGTTGCAGACCGAGATTGATTATAAAAAACAACAACTTATCTTCACGCTCTGGGGTAAACCGGATGGTCGCAATGGGTCGTACACTCATCCGCTCGTAAAAAAATGGATTCCATCGGGCGAGCCACAAGAAATAAAAAGTGCTAAATTAAAACCTGGCGAAGTAAAATGTCAAAATGCTTTTCGCGGCGCGGTGGCCAGTTTTACTTATAGTAGAGTTACGCCAGCTGGTGAAAAAATAGATCGTGTGTTTGATAGCTACTATCGACCGTTGCCAAAAATTTGTATGGTGGGTGTGGACGCGGTGCCAGAGTGCAAACCAGGCGAAACTTGTGCAGCTCCGGCGGTTGGTGCGACAGAAGCTCAAGGAGCTACACCTAGCGAACCAGTGCCGATAAACAATTAGTAATAAATTAAATAAAAATAAAAAAACTGCCTACTTTTTTGAAGTAGGCAGTGTTGTTTTTGTGGGGAAAATTAATTCCCCGGAAACCGCACCCAAGAAGATGTGTCAAGGGAGAAGACGAGCCGAAGCCAGTTCTATCCGTCAACACATCCCCATGCTTGTAGTGGATACGGGTCGGTGCTAATTATACTTACTTGTTGTGAATCGATAATTTGCACTGACCTGGATCCTAATACCCTTATGGGGCGGCTATGCTTATTTATCCTGTTCCCGAACGAATCGGGGTGCTTCACTTTTAGCAACTCATAAGTATAGCATAGAATGAGGATCTTGTCAAGGGGGTAAAACAAAAAATACCCAATTTTGGGTATTTTTTGGCTAATTATAGCTAATTATTCAACAATTTTGTCTACTAGGCCGTAAGCGACGGCGTCTTTGGCAATCATAAAATTATCACGGTCGGTGTCTTGTTCTACTTTTTTTATATCTTGACCAGTGTGTTCAGCCAAAATTTTATTCAGAGATTGTTTCATGCGTAGGATCCGTTCAGCGTGGATTTTGATATCACTGGCTTGGCCTTCCATGCCGCCCATTACTTGGTGAATCATCACTTCAGCGTTGGGCAGAATCATGCGTTTGCCTTTGGCGCCAGATGCGAGCAAGACGGCGGCCATACTGGCGGCCATGCCGATACAAATAGTAGATACATCGGCTTTGATATATTTCATGGTGTCGTAGATGGCCATGCCGGCGGATACAGATCCTCCTGGGGAATTGATATATATTTTGATATCTTTGCTAGGGTCTTGATTTTCCAAGAATAACAATTGAGCGATTACAATATTGGCCACATGATCGTCGATCGCTTGGCCGAGGAAGATAATGCGATCTATAAGCAAGCGAGAATAGATATCGTAGGCACGTTCGCCGTAGCTGGTTTTTTCAATAACGGTCGGAATAAGTATCTGGGATTTAATGTCGTTATTCATAGTATGTTTTAATTATGTAGAAATAATATTTTCCAATGAACGAACCATTGAAAACACGAGGAAATAATTTGTGAGCCGACGAAGCGTGGCTGGCTCTGCTGTTTGAGGAGCCAAGCGACGAGTTCAGAGCCAGAGCTTCGGCGGGTTGCAAATTATCCGAGTGTTTTCACAGGTGAGTGAATGGAAAGTATTATTGATATTTTACTATTATTATACTCGCAGGTCAACCAAAAAATTACAAAGCCATTATTTTTTCTAATACTTCTTCAATTGTACCTGTAGTAGAAAATCCCGCCGCTTTTTTGTGTCCGCCGCCGCCCATTTTTTTGGCGAGCGCCGAGACATCGGTGTCGTCGCGAGTGGTACGGAAACTGCCTTTGATTTTTCCGTCTTTTGTTTCTTTGAGAATTAAGGCCAGCTTGCCTTCGTCTAAGTTGTTGAGAAAATTGGCAATGCCTTCACTTTCGTTTTCGCTCACTTGGTGTTTGTCCAAATCGGCTTGGGTGATATAGGTATAGACCATATCCAGACCCTCGTGTTTTTGGAGGCGATTTAGTACTTCGCCCCATAAATGCAAGAGATTCACGGATTTATTGCGGACAGTATGGGTGTTGATCAGATTCAAATTGCCACCGTGACGAATCAGTTCGCCGGCCGCGGCCATAGCGCTTTGGGAGGTGGCGGCATTGGTGAAATTATCGGTGTCGGTGATGATGCCGGTAAGTAGGGCAGTGGCAATACGATGGGTAAAGCGCGCGCGAACATGACGCAGAAAATGAAAAATTACTTCTGCGGTAGAGCTCATGGTGGGGATCACTAAATTATGAGTACCAAATTGTTTGTTGGTGTGGTGGTGATCAATATTAATAATTTCGGCCGGATGATCTTTTACCAAATTATGGACGCCGGCATATTCCAGATCGCCGGAATCCACTACGATAATATAATCAATTTCTTTATCCAAAAAAATACTTTGGTCGGTGGTGAGTTTTTCACTATGCGGCAAAAAGCTCAGGCGGGGATTCAGAGGGGTAAGACAAAAAATACGCACTTGGATGCCAAGCGAAGTGAGATAATCAAAAAGCGCGCCCGCCGATCCCAGGGCATCGCCATCGGCGTTTTGATGCGGAATCAAAACCACATTTTTGGCGTTTTTGATCTTATCGTGAATTTGTAAAACTATTTTCTTCATATATAAGGAACAGGCGATTATATCCCCATTTTGGGGTTTTGTCAAGATAATTGGGCTGTGGTATAATAAGCCGCATAATTATGTATCTCAAAAGTTTAGAAATTCAGGGATTTAAATCCTTTGCTGAAAAGACCAAATTAAACTTTTTGCCGCCCCGTGACGGTCGTTTTAGTGTTACTGCAATTGTGGGGCCAAACGGCTCGGGCAAATCCAATGTGGTGGATGCGATTCGCTGGGTAATGGGTGAACAGAGCCTAAAAACTTTGCGTGGTAAAAAGAGCGAAGATATTATTTTTGGTGGCTCGGCAGCGCGCGGAGCACTGGGTGCTTGCGAAATTTCGATGGTACTCGATAATTCTGATAATCGCGCGGATATTGAAGCCGAAGAAGTGGTGATTACGCGCCGTCTATATCGCAGTGGCGAAGGTGAGTATCTCATAAACAGTAATCCGGTGCGCATGCTGGATATCCATCTTTTGCTTGCCAAGGCACAGTTTGGCCAGCACTCTTATAGTATAGTCGGTCAGGGGACAATAGACAAAATGTTGACGGTGACACCAGCCGAGCGTAAAGATTTTTTGGATGAAGCTTCCGGTATAAAGGAATATCAAATCAAACACCACCAGGCCAGCCTGAAATTGGCGCGGACAGAGGATAATATGAAGCAGGTGGATACATTGCTCAAAGAAGTAGAGCCGCGTTTGCGTCTGCTTTCCAAACAGGTCCGTAAATTGGAACAGCGCCATGAAGTGGAAATAAATTTGCGTGAAGCTCAAGAAAAATACTATGGATCGCTATATTGGAGCAATAAAACTGAGATGGATAAGCTGGATAAAACCATAAAAGAATTGGATGAAAATTATCGTATTGCTTTTAAAGAATTGGAAACGGTGCAGAATGAATTGTCGGATTTGGCGCGCGCGGAAAGTCGTCAGGAAGTGTTTGTAAAATTACAAGAAAAACATCAAGCGGCTGTAAAAATTAAAAATGATTGGGAGCGTGAGTTGGCCATATTATCCGGCAAAATTCAAAACGCCTATAGTGATTTGGGCAAGCAAAATATCGGTTGGTTGGAAAATAAAGTGGCGGAATTGCAGATTCAAAAAGAAAAATTAAATCGTGATAGCGCGTCCATTGAAGCGGAAATTTCGAAAGCGGAAAAATTGTTCGCGCAAAAAAATGCGATGGTGCAAGATTTGGCGCGCGAAAAAACTCAGGCGGCGGTGCGTCTGTCACAATTGCAAACCAAACAATTTGAACAAAAAAGCGAGCGTCAGTATCTGGAGCTTAGTGGTCTTACGGCCGTACGCTCAGTTTTGGAAAACAAAAATCGATTGGGAAAAGTATATGGCCTGGTGGCCGAGCTGGGTGAAGTGCAGGATGAATACCGTACCGCTCTGGAAGTGGCCGCCGGCGCGAATTTATCATCGCTGGTAGTGGCTGATGAAAGTGTGGCCAAAAACGCCATTGAATTTTTGCGTGAAGAAAAAATGGGTGTGGCCACCTTTTTGCCGATTAATAAAATCGTGGGTCGTAATGAAAGCTACGAAGCCCAGAATCTAGTAAACGAAGACGGCGTATTTGGTTTGGCGATTGATCTGGTGAAATTTGATGAAAAATTTCGTAATGTTTTTTCATTTATCCTGGGCGACACCTTGATAGTGAAAAATTTGGCTGTGGCCCAACGCTTGGGTATCGGCCGTATTCGTTATGTTACTCTGGATGGTGATGTGGCGGAAAAACGGGGTGTAATGAAAGGTGGTTTCCGTGGACAAAAAAGAATGCATTTGAGTTTTTCCGGCAGTACTTCTTTTGCGGAAAATGCCGGTTTTAATTATCAAGAAGAATTGATAAAACAAGAACAAATTTTCCGTGATTTAGAAATACAACTCGATAAAGCCAAGACCGACCAGCTTTTGGCCCAGATGGAAAAAGAAAAATCTCAAAATCAATTAATTGCTTTGCACACTCAGCGCGATTCGCAGAGTGCCGAATTTGTGCAGATGGAAAAAGAATTGAATTTTATTCGCATGAGTCCGCAGGAGTATGGCGAACATCTGAAAGATTTGGAAGTGGAAAGAAATAAAGTAAAAGCGGAAATTGAAAACAGCGAGAAAGATATTTTGGAAATTGCTACTGAAATAAAGAATTTTAATGACGCGGAAGAAATTAAAAAACAGCGCGTGTTTGCTTTGCAAGAAGTAATGCAGAAAAAACAGACGGAAGTTAATGAAATTCTGAGTAGCCGCAATGAATTCAAGATTCAATTGGCTAAAATTGAAACCAAAAATGAAGATCTAAATAATGAAGCCAATAATGAGCTCAGTTCTTCGCTTTTGAGTATCTCTGAACGCTGGGATAGTGTGCTTTCTCAAGTGGATCTGGATCAGGTGGCGGATTCAATTTCTAAATTTAAATATCAGCTTAGTTTGATTGGTGGTATTGATGAAGAAGTAGTGAAAGAATACGAAACCACCAAAGAACGTTATGATTTTCTCTCCAGTCAACTGGAAGATTTGACCAAAGCGGTGGGGGATCTGTCTAAGATGATCGAAGAACTCGACGAAATCATGAAGAAAAAACGCTCACAAGCCTTTAAACAAATTCGCAAAGAATTTGATCGTTATTTTCAAATATTATTTAATGGTGGGGGAGCACAGCTTGAAGAAATTTATGGCGAACCGGAAAGCGAAGAAATGTTGGATGCCAATGGTAATGTCATTTCAAACGACGGCTCTGTCATTCCCGCGGAAGCGGGAATCCAAGATCCCCGTTTTCACGGGGATGACAATGGTGGTGTATTGAAAAACAAAAAACGCGATAAAATTCTTACCGGTATTGATATTATCGTAAACCCACCCGGTAAGAAAATAAAAAATATCAGCTCTCTGTCGGGCGGTGAACGCACCCTTACCTCGATAGCGCTAATCTGCGCCATATTAAACTGCAACCCATCTCCATTTGTAGTAATGGATGAAGTTGAAGCGGCGCTCGATGAAGCCAACACTCTGCGTTTTGCCAATATTATGAGTGAATTGGCCGCCAAATCTCAATTTATCGTGATTACCCACAACCGCGTCACTATGCACTCGGCCGACGCGCTCTACGGGGTGACTATGGGCGGCGAAGGTGTTTCCAAGCTACTGAGTGTGAATATCGGCGAGATCGGGAAGTACGCCGACCAGGAAAATGTTGACAAAACCAGCTAAACATAGTATAGTAGGCCAGCTCTTAACTTCTCCGTGATCTTCACAAGTCATGAGAGAAACTCTTATAAAAATTAAATTAATCTATGTTAGCAATTCGTTTACAGCGTATTGGTAAAAATAAATTTGCCACATATCGCATTATCGTTTCTGAAAAGACCAAGGATACTTGGGGTACTTATTTGGAACAGGTTGGTACTTACAATCCACACGCCAAAGAAAATCAACTTTTGCCAAATGCCGAAAGAATTACTTACTGGATTGGTAAAGGCGCTCAGGCCTCTCCAACTTTGCACAATTTGTTTTTGAAAGCTGGATTGGTAAAAGGCAAAACAAAAAAATCAGTATTTATCAGTAAGCGTCGCGCTACTAAATTGGCCGAGAAGAAAAAAATTGCGTAATTCGCTGTCATTCCGAATATAATGAGGAATCTAAAGATCCCTCGCTATCGCTCGGGATGACAAAAAGATTGACCGAATTTCAGGATTTTGATATTATAGAAAAGCAGAGCTGGTGGAATACCTCCACATGTCGACAGACTGTAGAAATGAAATATATAACGACAATACTATGGAAGCAGATCAGATGTTTGTTGAATCGCTTGTAAAGGCGATTGTGAACAACCCAGACAAAGTAAAGACCGACCGTATCATTGATGAACGCGGTGTGCTCATTACTTTGGATGTCGATCCAGCCGACATGGGCTATGTCATTGGACGCAGCGGCCAAACCGCTCGCTCCATCCGCACCTTGCTCAAGATCGTAGGCGCCAAGCACAATGCTCGCGTGAACCTAAAGATCAATGAGCCGGTAGGCGGTCGCGGTCCTCGCCCTATGCAGAGTGCAAGTGCGGCACCGATGATTGACACCAGCGCCGTGGATGACTTGGGAATCTAAGAAAATTTTAAAAACCGTTTCGATTTGTCGAGGCGGTTTTTTGTTTTTTATCACTCCAAGTGAAACGAAGAATCGTTCCGTGAGCACTTATCCACATGTAAAATACTTTTATCCTTTGCAAGGAATTTAAAAAAAGTGTATAATGCATTTGTAGTCTATTTTTAAGTAAATTCCTACAAAATAATTTTATTAATTTTTTATTAAATAAAAAGTAATTAATTCATCTTCTTCTATGAATACGAATGTGTCATTTCTGAGTAGGTCTAAACTACTCTTAGTGGGGTCAGCACTTCTGCTCTCCTCAATGTTTTTTGGTCAGCAGGCAAGTGCGGCTTTTTGTACTTGGACTGCGAGCAGTTCTCAGCTGGCTTCAACTCTTACTAATTGGGAAGATACTATCGGTGGAGTTGGTGCAGCGTGTACTACTCTGACCGGTAAAGATTTGTTTTTTAATGGAGCTAGAACTACTACCAATGCTGTTTTTGATGTCAGTACAACTACTGCCGGCATATCAATGGATTCTACATATACCGGAACTATTAATATTAATTCAGGCGTAACCCTTACTGGCACTGGTAGTTTTGCACAAGACGCCGGTACTTTTCAGGTAGGCGGTACTTTGGCTGTTGTTGATCTGAGATTAGGCGGAACTGCATTTAACGCCACTGGAACAATTAATGTGTCTGGTAATGTTAATGTCACTACTACTCTTAGCCAAACAGTTGGTACTCTCACGATGTCCGGTCTTACTAAAACTATTAGCGGCCCTGGATCAATAAATTTTTACAACCTTACTATTGCCGATGATACCACGCTTGGTAGTAGTGTTACAACTACCAACGATCTTACTGTTAATTCACTGAGAGTTTTTGATTTATCTACCTTTAATCTAAATGTTGGAGGAAGTATATTATCACCAGGTACTTTGATTCAAACTTCAGGTACTGTAACAATGACTGGTACTGGAAAGTTAATTGGTGATAGTGGTATAACTTCAGGTAGATTTGTGCCTTATAATTTAACTATAAATGGATCTGTAACTTTGTCTACAGCAGGAACTTCTAATGTTACTACTACTAATATTCTTACTATAGGTAGCTCAGGTAGTTTAACAGGCCATTCAGGAAGTACAATAAATTTGCCTGGTACGAGCACTCCATTTGTGCGAAATGGTACTTTTGTTCCAAGCGGTTCTACCGTTAAATACTCCGGTGCTACTGCCACCATCGCCTCCACCACCTATTATAATTTGACTGTTGATAATGGCACCTCAGGTACACTGTCTGGCTCTACTACTGTCAGTAGTGTATTGACTATTAATGCCAGCAAGACACTCGATACTTCTAGCTTCACTTTGAATTTATCTGGCACTGGTACTCCGCTTGTTAAAACTGGTACTCTTACCAGTAATGGTGTAGTCAGATATTCCGGTGTCGGCGCTACTAATGTTGCCGCTAACCTTACCTACTACGGTCTACAAATCGATTCAACTGCCGCCGTATTGGCGGGTATAGTAGAAATGAACAATCTTGTAATTAGCAGTGGCGCTGTATTGGACGCCAATGGATACACGATCAGTTTGTTAGGTATCACACCATTTACACAAAGTGGTACCTTTACTGCCAGCACTTCGACTGTGGTCTACGGTGGTGGTAGTACCCAACCAATCACCTCTGCTTCCTACTACAACCTATTAATCAGCACTGCCGGTACTTTAGCCGGTAATGTGACCACCACCAATGTACTTACTGTTAGCTCCACTAAATCTTTGGATGCCAACGGCTATACTCTGGCATTGACCGGTACCAGCACTCCGTTTTTACGCAACGGTACCTTCACCGCCAGTACCTCTACCGTAGTCTTCTCCGGTGCCACCGCCAACGTTGCTTCTACCACCTACTACAACTTGACTTTGAATGGTGCCACTTCCAACACTATTACAGGTAGTACTACAGTAAATAATTTATTTACTGTGGGTACCCCTTCGATCTTGGAGCCAGGTATTGAAAATCTTACTTTAGCTGCCACAGGAACTCCGTTTGTTAATAATACGGGTGCTTCAAATTTTAGTAATTTACTTATTAGATATACTGGTAATGGTGTAAATATGGCCTCCGGTACCTTTTATACTGTGACGGTTGATTCAGCTAGCTCAACCGTATACGGTGGATTGCAAGCAGGAGGGAATACTGGTATCAGAATTAACAGCGGCGCGGTTTTTAATGCTGGTACAAGTACTTTAGAAGTTACAGGTAACAACGCTTCTACGTTTATTAATAACGGCACATTTAACGCCGGTAGTTCTACCTTTACCTATTCAAATAGTGTTACAGGACCCGACGTTGCCTCCACAACTTACTTTAATTTGGTTATTAACAACGCCGGGACTGCCCTCTTAACTGGTTCCACTACAGTCAGCAATGTCCTAACTGTTAATGCCAGCAAGGTTTTAGATGCAAGCAGTTATACTCTTACTCTAAGTGGTACCGGTATCCCATTAGTTAATAACGGTACCTTCACTGCCAGCACCTCCATTGTCGTCTATTCCGGTGCTACTGCTACTATTGCCTCCACCACCTATTACAATTTGACTGTAGATAACGGCACTGCCGGTACATTAGGTGGCTACACCACCGTCAGCAATGTCTTAACCATTAACTCTGGAAAAACTTTAGACGCCAATGGCAAGACCCTAACCTTCACCGGTACAGGCACTCCATTATTAAGCAACGGTACCTTCACTGCCAGCACCTCCACTGTAGTCTTCTCCGGTGCCACCTCCACCATCGCCTCCACCACTTACTGGAATTTAGTTGTTAACAACGGCACATCTGGCACCTTGTCTGGTTCGACCACTGTCAGTAATGTGCTTACAATTAATTCCGGCAAGACTTTAAATGGTTCTAGTTTTACCTTGACTTTCCCTAGCAGTACTACCGCTTTTGTTAACAGTGGTACATTTACTTCGGCCAGCTCTACTGTAAGATACACTGGTACTGGTTCTGTAACCCCAGCAGCTGAAAGATATTGGGGCTTAGTTCTTGGTGCCGGCACCTATACTTTGGCCGGTAACACCACTTCTACTGATAGTATTACCAATGCCGGTTCTTTGACTATCGGTTCTAGCTACACTCTATACGCTCCTGGCACCTTTACTAATACTGGTACAGTCACTGAAACTGGCGCTATTGTTCACCCACTTGCCTCGGTTGACTTCGTAGACGGTGCTGGTACTGCCGCTAGTACCTATGCTACTGCCGCTAGTTCTGTGTATTTGAAAGTAGTAGATACTGACGCCAACCTGACTACTTCTGCTGATACTATGACTGTAACTGTCACTTCCGATACTTATAGTGACTCTGAAACAATCACTTTGACTGAAACTGGTGCTAGTACCGGTATCTTCCAAAGCAGTGGTAATATTTTCTCTGTAGCTAGTGCTAAAACAAATAATGATGGATTGTTCCAGGTCTCTGGAAACGGTACTGTTTCTCTTGCCTTTACCGATAGTAAAGATTCTACTGATACCGGATCTGACTCCGCTACCTTTACTGGCAACACTGTAAGTGTTAGTAGTGGATCAAGCGGCGGCGGTGGTGGTGTTACCAGTGGTGCTGGTTCGGCTCCTTCGAAAGTTTCCGTCAGCTTACCAGGTAATCCTTCCTCAGTATCTTCTAGAAATATCACTATCAATCTTTCAGCTTTCAACGCTAAAGATATGATAATCTCCGAAGACTCTGCTTTCGTAGGCGCTGTGTGGGAACTATACGCCACTACCAAGGTATTTGCGTTGTCTGCCGGTGATGGTCAAAAGACACTAAACATCAGATTCCGTTCAGCTACTGGAGCTTTAAGCACCATTTATCAAGTAACTGTAGGTTTAAAAGAAGCTTCTGCTCTAACCACTTTACCTGAATCTTCCAATGTAGGATCCTCTAATTCTTCCAATGTAACAATCTTTACTCTTTCCAATCCTGGTTCCAAGTTGGTGATATTACCAGTAAAGAAATTGCAATATGTTCCAAACAGCTCAGTTGCTTACACTTATTCCTTTAAGAATGAAAATAGTGCTACTTTAAAGATTAAAGTAGCACGCCAGGTGCTCGATGCTAATGGTAAAGTAGTGGCTCAGGTAAATAGCAGCGCTTCGATTGCTAAAGGCAAGACCTTTAAGTCAAGCGCTAGCAATTTACTAAGCAGTAAATTGGCTGACGGCAACTACACTATCAAAGTTAAAGTAATGGATTCCAAAAATAAGCTTTTGGGTGAAAACAGCTTTGATGTAACTGTAAAGAAACCTCTGCCTCCACCTTCAATTTCTACCAATAATCCAGATTCCAAAGTGGTGATCACCGGATTAAAAGTTGATTATAAACCAGGCAGTGCTGTGAAGTACACCTACTCCTATAAGAACGAAACTGGTAAACCAGTAAAAGTAAAAATCGTTCGCCAGGTAGTAGATGCCAATGGCAAAGTAGTGGGTGAGGTTGACGGAACCCGCACGCTATCCAAAGGTCAAGCCGTTAAATTCAATGCTACCAGCTCTTTGAGCAAGAAATTAGCTACCGGTACCTACACTGCAAAAGTGAAAGTACTCGATAGCAAGAATGTGGTGCTTGCCGAGAATAGCTTTGATTTCAATGTAAAATAAAAGTTAAAATAACTTACAGAATACCGACGAAAGTCGGTATTCTTGTTTTTTTAGCTTTTTGATAGTATAATCAAGGGACTATGAGTCCTCTGCGAGGCCATCTAATTTATTCAGGTCTCGCAAAATAGAAAATTAATTTTCTATTTTGTCTCAACCTTAGAAATTATGAAATTTAGCATTCTCACAATTTTTCCAGATCTGATTCATCACTATTGCCAAGATAGTATTTTGGGGCGTGCGCAAAATAAGGAACTAATAGAAATTATTACTCATAATTTTCGTGATTTTACTTTGGATAAGCAACGCCATGTCGACGATAAACCATACGGTGGGGGAGCTGGTATGGTACTACAAGTAGAGCCAATTTATCTCACTCTAGAAAATATGGATTTGGTAAAAAATGGCAAAAAAATAAAACAACCAAAAACCAAAATAATTATCATGGATCCGGATGGAAAAAAGTTTGATCAAAAAATGGCCAAACAATTTTCTAAACTAGATAATCTGGTCATCATCAGTGGTCGCTATGAAGGCTTTGACGAGCGTGTCTATAAATTTGTGGATGATCGGGTGTCTGTCGGGGACTATGTGTTAGCGGGCGGCGAATTGCCAGCCCTGGTTATTATCGAAGCTGTATCGCGTTTATTGCCGGGAGTTCTCGGCAACAGTGATTCGCTCAAAGAAGAAACCTTTGAAGATGGAATTGTTGAATACCCTCAATATACCCGTCCGGAAAATTTTATGGGCCTAAAAGTGCCCAAAATTCTTCTTTCTGGAGACCATAAAAAAATAAGGGATTGGCGTAAAGGCGAAAGTCGCTAATTATCCACAACCAAGCCATTTTTCCGCCCTTGACAGGGTTTTTACCTTATGCTATTATGTAAAAGCTTTTGAAAAAACCTACCTCCAAATTGTACCTCAAAATCAAATCATTTTTCTAAGTCTACCGGAAATTTCGGACGATACTGGAAAGAGAAAAGAGTAAGTCAAAATGGCTTCCTCTTTTTTCTTTCTTTGTCGAAGCCTTATCTGGGCTTCAAAAGGAAAGAATGAACCTTGACAACATAAATGTGACAAAGACCATAAGTATATAAAGTAAAATTTATATATTTAAAAATCTGTCTATTCAACAACAAAACAAATAATAGTTCGGAATTTTTCCGAGCTTATCATTCTCTTTTTTTAAGAGTTTGATCCTAGCTCAGGATGAACGCTGGCGGCGTGTTTAAGGCATGCAAGTCGAACGACGTGCTCTCTAACACTTTGGTGATAAAAAGTTATCACAAGAGTGTTAGAGAGTTACGAGTGGCAAACGGGTGAGTAACACACTGGTAACCTACCTTGAAGACGGGGATAGCTCTCCGAAAGGAGAATTAATACTCGATGGTAATGCGGGGACATATGTCATTCGCATTTAAAGATTTATCGCTTCAAGAGGGGCCTATGTATGATTAGCTAGTTGGCGGAGTAAAAGCCCACCAAGGCTACGATCATTAGCAGGCGTGAGAGCGTGACCTGCCTCACTGGGACTGAGATACTGCCCAGACATCTACGGATGGCTGCAGTCAAGAATATTCCTCAATGGACGAAAGTCTGAAGGAGCGACGCCGCGTGTAGGATGAAGGTCTTCGGATCGTAAACTACTTTTATGTGGGAAGAATTTGTGACGGTACCACATGAATAAGAGGTTGCTAACTCTGTGCCAGCAGCAGCGGTAATACAGAGACCTCAAGCGTTATCCGGAATTATTGGGCGTAAAGCGTCCGCAGGTTGTTTGATAAGTCAGGGGTTAAAACTTCGCGCTTAACGTGAAGATTGCCTTTGAAACTGTCAGACTAGAGTATGGGAGAGGTAAGCAGAATTCTCGGTGTAGTCGTAATAAGCGTTGATATCGAGAAGAATACCAAATGCGAAGGCAGCTTACTGGAACATTACTGACACTCATGGACGAAAGCGTGGGGAGCAAACAGGATTAGATACCCTGGTAGTCCACGCCCTAAACGATGTATACTAGGTATTGGCAGTATCGACCCTGTCAGTGCCGTTTAAAATAGCTAACGCGTTAAGTATACCGCCTGGGGAGTACGATCGCAAGATTAAAACTCAAAGGAATAGACGGGGACCCGCACAAGCGGTGGATTATGTGGTTTAATTCGATAACAAACGGGGAACCTTACCTAGGCTCAACTACTAGCTGCATATGACCAGAAATGGACATAGCCTTCGAGGGTGCTAGATAGGTGCTGCATGGTTGCCGTCAGCTCGTGCCGTGAGGTGTACCATTAAGTTGGGAAACGAGCGCAACCCACGCCTTGTGTTAAATGTACACAAGGGACCGCCCCGCACTGTAAACATAAATCTTTTGTGTTTAAAGTGTGGGGAGGAAGGAGTGGACGACGTCAAATCAGCATGGCTCTTACGTCTAGGGCTACACACATAATACAATGGCCGGTACAACGGGCTGCGAAATCGCGAGATGGAGCTAATCCCACAAAACCGGCCCCAGTTCAGATTGCAGGCTGCAACTCGCCTGCATGAAGTCGGAATCGCTAGTAAACGCCTATCAGCCACGGGGCGTTGAATACGTTCTCGGGTCTTGTACTCACCGCCCGTCACACCACGGGAGTTGGCAATGCTCGTAGGCCCATTTTATGGGACGAAGGCAGGGTCAATGACTAGGGTGAAGTCGTAACAAGGCATCCCTAGCGGAAGCTGGGGATGGATCACCTCCTTTCTGGAGATACTCATACGAAAGTATGTGAATCCAAGTCGAGCTTATCCTGATCTCTGATCAGAATCGGCGAACAAGATAGATATGGTTCTTTGTCACATTTATGAAGTCAAGCGAAAATCAGCTACCAAGCTGATTTTTTGATTTTCATATTGACCTCGGCAGTTTTTAGCGTTATAATTATAGGGTATTAATTATAAATTATAAAGTAAAATTAGTACGTAGAAATAGAATTTTATGCTAAGTATAGCCCAAATATTAGAGAAATTTAAGGATAAAAAAATTTTAGTTATAGGTGATATCATGTTGGATGTATATACGAATGGAGAAGTTCAAAGAATTTCACCGGAGGCGCCAGTTTCGGTTCTTAGAAAGAATAAAGACGACTATTATCGACTGGGCGGTGGGGCTAATGTGGCCAATAATTTTTCAGCTTTGGGGGTGCAGGTCTTTTTAGCTGGTATCGTTGGATCCGATTTTTTTGGAAAAAAAATTTTGGAAATGTTGTCAGAAGTTGGTATTGATTATTCAGGCATAATAAGTTCTTCCAAATATCCTACAACGGTTAAACATCGTTTTGTGGCTACAGGTCAGCAACTGCTGAGAGTAGATATTGAAGACACCAATGATATACCTGAAACAGAAGTTGAAGAGTTTATAAATAAAATATCAAAAGTAATTGAAAATGTTGATGGTGTAATGATATCGGATTATGCCAAGGGTTTGTTTGCTCCTATTTTAGTTGAGCGTCTGTTGGAGTTATGTAGGAATAACAAGAAGTTAGTCTTCGCTGATATTAAACCAGGCCGACATCTGTTATTTAAAGGAGTTGATTATCTTAGTCCCAATTTGAAAGAAGCGCAAGAAATGACTGGAGAGAATACATATACCAACGCAGCGATTAATTTGGTAAAAATATTTAACGCTGATGTGTTTTTAACCCTAGGTGGTGAAGGAATTTTGCTTGCAGATAAAAAAGGGAATTTAAAACAAATTAAGGCTAGAGCTGTAAAGGTATACGATGTTACGGGTGCTGGAGACACAATCGCGGCCGTCGCGTTCGCTTCAATTTTATCTGGGGCGGACCTGGAGACCGCTGCTTATCTGTCAAATTGCGCCGGTGAAATTGTTGTCCAAAAATCTGGTACGTCGGTAATAAATAAATCAGAACTGCTTTCCGTCCTTACCAACACTCAAAGGCATATCGATGATGTTTTTATTGTAAAAAAAGTCTGGGGCTATGAAAAATGGTTGGAAAATAACGACTCTTATTGTAGTAAGATTTTGGGCTTGAATAAAGGTTTTCAATGTAGTTTGCATTATCACAAAAATAAAGATGAAATGTTTCTAGTTCTAAAAGGCAAAGTGCGTATGGAGGTAGGTGATAGTGTTAGTGAAATGTTGCCCGGAAGTTTCGTGAGGATTTTTCAAGGCGTGAAGCATCGTTTTGGCGGTTTGGATGAATCAGAAATTTTGGAAATAAGTACTCATCACGAAGAAAGTGATTCTTATCGTTTAGAAGAAAGTAGAAAAATGGACAGTTAATTTGCTCTATGAAAAAAGTTATTTTTTTAGATAGGTTATCATCTGGCAGAAGTTATTAAAGTGTTATTATTGTTTTTTAAATATGTCAAATAGCAAATTAATAATCACAGGAGGGGCTGGATTTATTGGTGCCAATATAATCAAGACGCTAAATGATGCCGGGTTGATCAACGATATTATAATAGTTGACTATCTGCTTGATGATGCAAAGAGAAAGAATTTGGGAATCTTAAAATATGATAAATATTTTGATAGGGATGAATTTTTGTTAGCTATAAAATCAGATAATTTTTTTGACATCAAAGCTATTATACATATGGGAGCATGTTCAGATACTACTGAAGATGATAAGGATTTTATTTTACAAACCAACTATGAATATAGTAAGCATCTATTTAATTATTGTGTGAAGAAAGACATTCAATTTATATATGCTTCTTCTGCAGCCACTTACGGAGACGGCAGTCGTGGTTTTGATGACAATATTTTTGAGTTGGAGCCGTTGAATTTGTATGGCCAATCAAAACACTTATTTGATCTTTGGGTTTTAGCGCAAAAAGTGCGGCCACCACAGTGGGTGGGTCTAAAATTTTTTAACGTTTATGGACCTTATGAATATCACAAAGGCAGAATGGCTTCGGTAGTACTTAACGGTTTCAAACAAATAGTTCAGACTAATGAAATAAAATTGTTTAAATCTTACAATAAAGAATATTCTAACGGCGGCCAGCTAAGGGATTTTATATATGTTAAGGATGTGGTAAAAGTTGTTTTATATTTTTTAAAGAATCCAAACGTCAATGGAATCTTTAATGTTGGTACTGGGAAAAGCAGATCTTTCTCTGATTTGGCAAAAGCAATTTTTTCTGCTTTGGAAAAAGAGACCAAGATTAAATTTATAGAAATGCCCGAAGATTTGAAGGATAAATATCAATATTATACCAAAGCAGAAATTAATTTACTGCGGGATGCGGGTTACCATGATAAATTCTGGGAATTGGAAGATGGCGTAAGGGACTATGTATTGAATTATTTGAAAAAAATTTTTTAAATTCCCCTGTAACATTATCTCGCAGATTTTGGTTTTTTGCCGGTACCAAAAGTATTTATCGCTTTCCTCAGAGTTAGGCCCTGGCAGGTTGCGCTGCGGCAGTCGTATGGCCGCTCGGAACAGTTTTGCTACCAGCACATTAAAACCAATCTCATCTTGATTTTTTTAGTAACATCTGCTACAATCCATCTGTTTTAAGGGCGACTAGCTCAGTTGGTTAGAGCGTTACATTGACATTGTAAAGGTCAGAGGTTCAAATCCTCTGTCGCCCACGAAGTCTTGATTTTTCGTGGGAGAAATGATATAGTCTTTTTAATTAAAAGGGCGATTAGCTCAGATGGTTAGAGCGCGTCACTGATAATGACGAGGTCTGAGGTTCGATTCCTCAATCGCCCACAAAATCCCGATTATGCTCGGGATTTTAAATTTGCCAAAAGGCAAAAAATGGGGTATTATACTGGCTACTAAACATATTTATGACTGACGAAAAAAATCAATTTAATTCAAATTTGTGGCGTTATTTGCGTCGTTATCTAGCTGGAGCCGGATTAGCACTTTTGGAATTTATCAAAGTTGCTCTGCTGGCCGGTATTACGATTGCGCTGGTACGCTATTATCTTTTCAAACCATTTTACGTCAAAGGCGCTTCCATGGAGCCAAATTTTTATGATCACGAGTACCTCATTATTGATGAGTTGAGTTACCGTCTGCATACGCCCAAACGCGGCGATGTCGTGGTATTTAAATATCCAAACAATCACCAAGAATATTTTCTCAAGCGCGTGATTGGTTTGCCGGGTGAACGCGTAAAAATTTCGGAAAATAAAGTAACTATTTACAACAACGAACACCCCGAAGGTTTATTGCTTGAAGAAAATTATATCCCAAAAAGTGTTGTCACTGAAGGTGAAATAAATATGTCACTTTCCAAAGATCAATATTTCATGATGGGGGATAATCGAGAAAATAGTTTTGATTCTCGCCGGTTCGGAAAAGTGGACGCCAGTCTCATTGTTGGTCGTACCTGGCTACGCGGTTGGCCTATAAATCGCATTCAAGTTTTTGAAGCTCCAAAATATTAATTCTTCTTTTATGTCTAAAGATAAAAAAATGAAAATGAAAAAACCAGAAGTGAAAAAGATTGTGAAAGCCGCTAAGCCTGTTAAAGAAAAAGAAGGCGTTGTTGAAAAAGGAAAACGTACTTATGGGTTGTTGCGCGGTATGCACGATATTTTGCCAAAGGATGAAAAATATTGGAAGCCGATGTATAAATCTATTTCTGATTTGGCCGAACATTTTCAATTCGCTCGTATTGAAACCCCAATTTTGGAAGAAGTAGGCGTGTTTGTACGTGGTATTGGTAAAGGTACCGATGTTGTAGACAAAGAGATGTATGTTTTTGAAGATAAAGATACCACCAAAGTAGCCATGCGTCCAGAAATGACTGCCTCCGTAGTGCGTGCTTATATTATGCATGGGTTCTGGAATATGCCTCAGCCTACCAAGCTGTGGTACTGGGGGCCAATGTTCCGTCATGACCGTCCGCAAGCCGGTCGCTATCGTCAGTTTCACCAGTTTGGTTTTGAAACTTTTGGGTCCAATGATCCAGCCATGGATGCCGAATTGATTTTGGTAGCTTATGATTTTTTCAAAGATCTAGGTTTGCCGGTAGAAATAAAAATAAATAGTATTGGTACTTCGGCTGAGCGCGCTAATTATAAAAATGAATTGGTGAATTATTATCGCAGTAAGCGTTCTTATCTTTGCGAAGAGTGTCGTCAGCGTATTACCAAAAATCCAATGCGTCTGCTCGATTGTAAAGAAGTAGGCTGTCAGACTGTAAAAGAAGAAGCGCCACAAATTATTAATTGGCTCGGAGCGGAAAGCAAAAATCATTTCATGAAAGTATTGGAATATTTGGATGTGCTTGAAATTCCATATCAATTGGATCACACTTTGGTCCGCGGTTTAAATTATTATACTAATACCGTATTTGAAATTTATCCAGCCGATGATTTAGAAGGATCGCAAAGCGCTTTAGGTGGCGGTGGTCGCTACGATCTGCTGGTAGAAGAAATGGGCGGACGTCCAACCCCGGCGGCTGGTATGGCGATTGGTCTCGAGCGCGCGGTTTTGGCGCTCAAACAATACAATGAAAAAAATAATCGTGAAATGCCAAAAGTACCAACTGATGCCTATGTGGCTCAGCTGGGAGAAGAGGCTCGTCGCGTAACTTTGAAATTAATAAATCAATTACGCGGTGCTGGAGTAAAAATTGCTTTTAATTTTTTCAAAACCTCGCTCAAGAGTCAGATGGAGTTGGCTGATAGTTTGAAAGCTCCTTTCACCGTAATTATTGGTCAAAAAGAAGTGCAAGATGGCACCGCCATCATCCGCGACATGGAATCCGGTATTCAAGAAATCGTGGATCAAAAAAAATTAGTTACAGTCTTAAAAAGAAAGTTGGGTCGATTTGACGATAAGCGATAAATAAGGTATAATGAAGACAGCATTTTTATGCTATCTGCCGTAAATTTTAATTTTAAACGGAGGTGAATATTGTGTCAGAAATAAAAAGAAGAAAAAACGAATCCTTTGAATCCTACATGCGCCGCGTCAAAAAACGTTGGCAGCAGTCAGGTAAGATTTTACAGGTAAAGAAAATCCGCTATCACGACAAAGATAAGAGTCGTAACATGCGTCGCAAAAGTGCTTTGCACAGTCTTAAGGTAGCTGGAAAAATGGAATACCTTAAAAAAATTGGTCGTTTGCCAGAAGAAACCAAGAAGAGATAATTTATAATTTTGTTCCATTGTCCCATGCTTCAATGGATCGTAAAAAATAAATACAATAAATTAAAGACCGTCACTATATTGGGGGCAATTTTAGTGGCGGTTTTTTTGTCTTTTAATACCGCTTTAGCTCAGAACACCGTCAATGAAGGTTTGCAAATAATCCAAGAACCGCTTGGTTTGGCGAATTTTGATATTCGCATTATTATTGCCAACATTATTCGCGCGGCTTTGGGTTTAGTCGGGATTGTTTTGGTATGTCTCATACTATATGCGGGCTATCTTTGGATGACCGCCGGTGGTAATGAAGATCAGATCGGTCAGGCCAAAAGTATTATTCGCAATGCCGTGATTGGTTTGGTGATTATTTTATCCGCTTATTCGATCGTGGCGTTTATTATGAAGATGCTTGGAGTAAAAGACGGTTTTGGTACGGAAGGTACTACCAATACCGCCCCGAGCCAAAATTATAATTTTGCCGGCAGTGGTGCTTTGGGTAAAGTTGTCAAAGATCACTATCCAGCTCGTGATCAAAAAGATGTGCCGCGTAATACAAAAATTGTGATTACTTTTGCCAAGCCGGTTTATCTGCCAAGTTTTGTAGTAGATACCAACGGTAGCAATACATTTGGTGATTGTATTAACACTGGTAAAGCCACATTTAATTGGAATACCGATTGTGATCACGCGACTACGACTCCTTCTGGCACAGGATCGAAATTAATGGATGATTATATCAATGTCAAGCGTACAGACAGCAATCAGCCAATTACTGGTTTGGTAGTTTTGTCATCAATAAGTAGTTACAATAATGTCCAAGGTCATTTTACTTTGGTTCTCAAACCAATTACCAACTCTTCCTTATCTGACGGTGGTTATTTGGGCAGTGAAACCGAATCGGTAGGGTATACTGTCAATCTGGGTAAAAAGATCGCAGAAAATAATTCTGAAAATAATTATCCATCTATTTTCAACAAACAAAATCTTGGCAACGATTATTATTCTTGGCAATTCGTGTGCAATAACACTCTCGATCTGACTCCGCCAACCGTAGTAGATGTGTTTCCAAAAAGCATTACCGATAATCCAAAAGGGGAGGCTAGAAATTCAGTAGTTCAAATTACTTTTTCCGAAGCAGTTGATCCTACCGGTTTGCAGGGCGATTTTACGACATCTACTTTTGGCACAGCTAAATATTATAAAGCTCCTAAGCTAGGATCGGATCAGTATATATATTTAAAAAATTTAAAAAATATTTTACCGGCCGGCAGTTTTAATTTGGTAAATAATTACCGGACTCTAGAATTTACACCGTCGCTCAAATGTGGAGTGAATGCCTGCGGTGGAGATATTTTTTGTCTAAATGAAGACGAATATACTTTGCTTTTGAAAGCTGCTAAAACTTTGGGCGGCACATTCCAATCTCAGCCTTTTTCTGGCGTATCGGATCTGGCTAGTAACGCTCTTGATGGTAATAAAAATGGATCCGCTCAGACCGCCACCACTACTTTGCCGGTTTTTAATAACTGGTTGGTTCCAGATAATAATTATTGGAGTTTCAAAATTAATAGCGAAATAGATATTACCGCTCCTTATCTTGTGAATATCACTCCGGCGCCAGATTCAGATTATGTAGTTAAAAATCAAAAATGGGAGATGGTGTTTAGTAAACGAATGAGAGTTGAATCTCTTAGTTCAATTGATTTGATAGAATTTCCTACTGTGTCTACTCCGGAAAAGCCATGGATCCCAGCTTATCACAAACCTTATCTGAATTTGGATTATCAGACAGTAACTATGGAACATCCGACCTTTTTGGATAATCAATTTTATATGCCGGTGGTTAGTTCCACGGTAGAGGACGCGCATTTCAATTGTTTTTATCCTGGACTTGGACCGGATAAAACTCAGGCCACTACACCAAGTCGCATTTCTCCAACTTGTGATCCTACCAAACCCGGTAACACCTGCTGTGAAACAGTTAGTGGCGGAAAAGATTTTTGTTGTGATGGATTGGTTTCTGCTGGTAATAATTTTACCAAAGATACTTGTGTAGAATGGATAAAGACTAATAAAAAACTGATTAACTAAGATGAAAAATAATTTTAAAAAATTATTATTAATATCGGCTGGTATAATATTTTTTTCCGTTGGTCTATTTTTTGCTAGTTCAGCTCTGGCCGCTCCGCTTGATTTGGGTCTACAGCCTTTGGATGCCACCGGTCTTGGTCATGTGGATATTCGTATCATCGTGGCCAATATTATTAAATCAGCTTTGGGGTTGCTCGGAATTTTGGCGGTGGTGCTGATGTTATATGCCGGATATGAATGGATGACTTCCGGCGGCAATGAAGAGCAGATTGGTACTGCCAAAAAAATCTTAATTAATGCTACTATTGGCTTGGCGATTATTTTGTCCGCTTATTCTATAGTGGCTTTTGTGATGACTAAATTAGTAGAAGCCACCGGATTCAATGGTGGAGTCAACCCAGAATGTAAAGCGCAGATAGACAAAGGTGGCGCGAATTGCGGGGGTAAATGTCCATCCTGTGGAGATTGCCCACAGGGAGTCGACTGTAGTGCGGGTGAATCTTTTCATATTAATAAAAAACCGTCTGGCGGCAATGTGTGTGTGGCCAACTACTCTCCTATAATGGTTTTTAATAAAGATGTTGACATCGACAGTTTAAATCACCTTGGTGCTGGTGGCCATCCGGATAACATACAGGTAATTAATACTTTTACCAACAGTGTGGTCGACGGTACTTGGAATTATCAGGGCGGCAATAATCGTGAAGTATATTTTTCTCCTCCCACTAAGTGTTTGAATAATAACAATTATTATTGTTTTGAGTATAAGACCCCTTATAAGATTGTAATAGCAAAATCTGCCAATATTAAAACAAAGTCTGGTTTGCAAAGTCTTTCTTGCAGTGGTGCCTATAATTGCAGTGATGTTAGTTTTACTTCAGGTGATAAAATCGACTCTACGCCTCCGCAAATTACCGTTAAATTTCCTCAGCCAGGAGACGGTTTTAGTCAGGGTGATACTATCGGAGTAATAGTTGATTACAAGGATGATGTTGGTTTGCAAACATTAAATTTGATTGCCGATAATAATTTTATTACTTCTGTCCAGCCACAGAATAATTGTGATACCAGTGGCACATTAACTGTAAATTGGAACACCCTCAAAGCAGCTCTAGGTTCTCATAATATTGGTTTATTGGGGATAGATTGGGGAAATAATCAAATTAAAACTAATTTTTCAATAAATTTAAAACCAACCCACTGTTATGATAACAAGCTTGACGAAAGTGTAGGAGAAAAATTTTCTTTCCCAAGTCCGGCTGGCGATTGTGGCGGTGAGTGTGGATCTTGTGCCGGCGACATTTGTACACAAAATTCCGATTGTTCCAGTGGTTATTGTGAAAAGGTGGCTGGAGCGGCTACCGGCGTTTGTGTAAATAAAGTAAGAGTTGATTATTTTTCTTTGGATAATGGAGCGGTAGGGGATTATGTATCTGTTTTTGGTAAATATTTTGGAAAAAATCCAGGCCATGTTTATTTTGCTAGCAGTACGAGTGGCAAATGGGTAGAAGCCATGCCGGTAAATTGTGGCGCGAATTTTAAATATTGGACCGATAATCAAATTGTAGTTTCTGTGCCAGCCTCGATTGCTGCCACCGGTCCGCTGAAAGTAGTGACAGAGGTTGGTGGTACAAATGGCACTGATGTTACCAATGATAGCTGGGGAGCCAGCAGTGTCTTTACTCTTACTAATATTTCTCATCCCGGGATTTGTACCATAGATCCTGCGGCAGGTTTTGAAGGCCAACCATTTTCAGTGTCCGGTAAAGGGTTTGGTAAATTGGCTGATCTCAATGTAGTTAATGACGGTATATTTTTTCAGGGATCTAAGGTAAAAATTGGCAGTTGGGATGAAAATTTAATTAGCAGTTTTGTGCCAGTTGGTCTGGGTAATGGTGGTTTTACCGTGCAGGCCAAAAAAGGTGGTCTGTATAGTAATGGAATAAAGTTTTCTATTTCTGGTTCTAATCCAAACGGCCCTATCATTACTGCTCTGAGTGCTACCAGTACCGCTCGCGGAGATTATTTGGTCATTTATGGTAAGAATTTTGGAGCGCAGGGTGGGTCGGTAATTTTAAATAAAGATGGCAACGCCGCCAATCCAAATATTGTTGGTAGTGTTGATTTTCCTCAAGAATGTAAAAAATTTAATTCTATTTGGAATGATGGGCAAGTAATGGTAAAAATACCAAGCACGATTGATTTAAATTTTGATTTTTCGGTAAGAATAAAATTAGCCGACAATGTTACTTTTAGTCCAATCAACAATAATTTTTCCATTCGTACTGTGAGTGGTGATGCCAAACCGGGTATTTGTGCTATTAATCCACCTTCTGGGCCGGTGCCTTTTGTCGGTAATGTCTTGAATATTTATGGTGATAATTTAGAAAATATAGATGTGGCTTATTTTTGGAAAATTGGGGCTAGTTCTAGTATGCTTTCAAGTTTGGAAACATCTTTCGTCACACTTGATACCAATCATCATATTACTACCAAGCCAGGAGGCGGTGTGGCTTCTGGTCCATTATTTGTTACCACTATTGGTTCCAAAAAAAGTAACACTGTTCAGTTTTCTGTATTTGATTGCACTAAAAATAATAATACTTGTGCGGATGCAGTCAACGATCAATGTTGTGTGGTTGGACAACAAAATGGTATGTGTATTCCCAAAAGTGAGACTTGTATCGGAGCTAAACGCAATGCCGGCTATGTCTGGTTATTTTCTACCGGCGGCATTTCATCTATCCCTCAGGTGGTAGAGCGCTGTGATGCCACCACTGAAGCTGGGAACTTTATTCCTTCACCATCACCATCCACACTTTGGAATACAGGCGGCTCGGTGGACGCTAGCAATGTTTGTCAGACAGCTGTGGCCACCGTGGAATTTACCGCCACACTAGATCAGGCCACGGTAAACGCTAACACGGTTAAAATTTTTACTTGTAGCTCTATCAATGGTAACAAATGTGTGGATCAAAAACTTATAGATAATGCTCAGATTAATCAAAAAAGTTACGAATTAAAAGTTTCCAATAGTAATTCCAATAATACCCCGCACCATTATCTGGAAATTTCTTTAAAGGATAATCAGAAATGGACGCCAAATACTTGGTATCAGGTAGTTTTAAATTCTGGTATAAAATCACTGGTTTCTAAAAATAAATATAATGAAAGCATTCAATTTGATTTGGCCGCTAACAAACCTTGCGGGGATGGCACGGCTTACTGTTTTTCTTTCCGCGCTGGGCAAGGTGATTGTAAATTAAAACAAGTAATAGTTACTCCTAGTCAATTTTGGACCAGTGTTCTAGAAGAGCCTATCAGATATCACACAGTCGGCGGTGATGCTTACGACATTACTTATTCTGGTAATGGTTTGAGCACTCAGCGTTGTATTATGATGAATGTAAATGGTTTTGCTTGGACCTGGAGTCCTGCCGTTACACAGTATGTGAAGCGTCTTAGTACCTTTGGTCCAAGCAACCGTTTGGCTCAGTTTGGCTCTGAAGCCAATACTGTAGGAATTGGTTTGCCGGATAACAGCGTATATATTAATGCGACTGCGGCTACCACTAGCAATGGTGTGGTAACTTCCAAAACCGGCACCAGTTCTCTCACTATAGATTTGTCCAATCCAAAAGTAGTAGACTATGAGCCAAAATGTTTGGAGGCTTGTACCGATGCGCTCGTATCGGCTACATTTAATGTTAGTATGTCTGATAAGAATAAAGTGACTGCCGCAAAACTTTATAAGTGCGCCGATAATGATGAGAATTGTCTGGCACCTGTATTGGTAGCTGTTAATTCGCAATCAATTGATAGTAAATCTATCAACGATCGTCGCTGGTTAAAAATTTTTAATAATGTTAATGGTCAGAGTTTGTTGCCAAATACTATGTATAAAGTAGTATTGTCTTCTACCTCCTCACCAGACCTTGCTGGTCTATCGCAACTTTGGTCTTTGGGCAAAGCCAGTGATCCCACTAGTTTTTCCAAACCTTTTAATCAAGAATTCTCATGGCGTTTTCGTACCAAAAAAGAAGCTTGCGCTATCGATAGAGTAGAAGTAGCACCAAAAATATTTACCGCGCAAAAATTAGATGATCGCGCCGTGTTTACCGCTCAGCCATATTCTGCTCCAGACGCCTGCAGTGTTAGTGGTCAAAAATTAAATCCATATAAATCGACTTGGAATTGGGCTTCAAGCAATCTTCAGGTTGCTTCGATTAAATCTTTCACTACCAAAGGCCACAATCCTTATTGTACCAGTAATTGTTTGTTGACCGGTAGTAATATTCCTGCGGGATCAGCGTCCGCTAGTTATCCTGTTTGTGGTAATAATGTGATTGAAGCAGGTGAAGATTGTTTAGCACCGAATAAATTGGCCAATTGCAGTTTGAATTGTTTAACTATTGGAAAAACTAAAAAAGGTTCACAGATAAATACAGACGCAAAAGATGTAAACGCTTCTATTTGTGGAAATGGATTGTTGGGAATAGATGAAGATTGTGATTTGGGAATTGCTCCGTCTTCCACTGTTACTACTTCGGCCATGTACTGCAATGCTAATTGTTTGCATTCCGGCACATCATTATCATCAGCTTGGTGTAAAGATCACAAAGTGGATAAAGGTGGATTTTCTACCGAAGAATTCAATCAAGCCTGTGCTGGAGCCTTTAGTCGCTGTGGTGATGGTGTGGTGGATTATAACGAAGATGTTGGCTGTGATATTGGAAACGGAAATCATGACAATTCTTGTAATGATCGTTGTTTGAAATTGGTGCGATGTGTTGCCGGTGAAGTGGGATGTAGTGATAGTGGTCAAAAACAAGGCTCTTCTTTAATGTATCCAATGCCTCCAGGGCCAGGGCCATCCGTATGTGGAGATGGTGTGGCGGGTGCTGGTGAAGACGCGCAGTGTGATGATGTAGCGAATTTTGTTGGCGTAATTAAGACTTTTGTCGATCCGTGGGTTTTGGCCATTGGTGAGGGTGGAGGTCAGCCAAGCGGTGTGCCGCCGGTACAATTTAGTAATATCACCGGCACTACCAACGCTAAATCCGGTTCCGGTAAATACCAGGTAGAATGTGGTTGGCAAAGTGACGCCGAATGTTCGGGTAAATTTAATGATCTAAACCGTGGCGTAGGTGATGATACTTGTTGCTATGCTCGTCCGCAATTGACCAAAGTTTATCCGGGCAGTACCGTTGAAACAATCAGTAATATTTGTATCAATACTTATATCCAGGCTGATTTTGATAGTGTGATCAATATTAATACTTTAGCCGGTAATTTGCTCCTGGCCAAATATGACGACAAGAGTAATGTCTGCGCAACCGGCACGGAAATGGTAAGTAACGATCTGATCGCTTCTTCTGTTAATAATCAAAATTTGGCTTGGTATAAGAAAATCTGGTACAAAGCGGTATCAGTAGTAAAAAATATTTTTGGTAATAAATATGCTCAGGCCAGTGTTTGGTGCGCGGGTGCCGATCTAGCCACTCCAGCGGTGGTGCCAGATGGCAATGGGGGTTCAAAAGTTATTTTACAGTTAAATAAGGCTTTGGCTGTGAATACTACTTACGCAGTAGTGCTCAAGACTGGAATTAAAGATATCCGAGGCGTAAGTATTAGAAATGGTGTCGGCGGTAAACCGCTTGGCTGGAAATTTACTACTGGTGGCAATATTTGTGAAGTATCTTCGGTAACTGTGGCTCCGGATCATTATGCTTTCAATGTGGCTAATGTTAGTACCACTTTGGTCGCCGAGGCTCGTACTCAAAATAATCAGATAATTCAATCAGTGCCTGGTTATGCTTGGAATTATGTCTGGGGCCCAAAAGTAAATGATTTTATTACTGTAAATAATACCAGCAGTAGTATCAATAATATCGTTTCTCAAAACAGAAATGGCGAATTGGATGTATATGCCAGCGCGAACATAGTCGATAATAAATTCACTAAACAAACTGGTTTGGTGGGTACCGGCCGATCTCACATAATAGTATTTTTGTGTGAAAATCCTTGGCCACCGCTCAAACAGAAAGTGGGAACAAATGGTCCGTTTACCATTTTTCCTTATGAAGATAAAGTAGGGAACAATGATAATTTTAATCTTTCTCAAAATATTTTTGATAATACGGCTATTCCGGCTTCACAGGTAGTAAGTGCCGGTTACTTCAATTTTAGTACTTATTATTGTGCTGATAGTGGCACTTCGGGAAATAATATTGATGATTTACCGTATTTGAAACCGGCTGTACAAGTGGCTTCTACTACTTTAGGTAGTGGTAGTTTTGTTAACGCGGTTACGGAAATTAGTCAGACTGTTCCTGATAAAAGCACTTGTGCCAATGATGTTGGTCTACAATGTGCTGCTGATGGCGATTGTACAAATTATACTTTAAGTATGTTTGGTGGCAAGCAGACCTTTATTACTGGGAAAACTGGTATGTGTGTGCCAAGTACCGCCACCAATATTAATTATTATTTTGATGCCAATAATCATCCGGTGAACTGTGATGTCGTTCAAGATTGTTTGGATGCTCTAGGCACTAACCAACCTTTTGGTAATTTTTATAATAATTTAGACGCTACCAAGACAATGAAATGTAATGGTCTAAATAATTATAGCCCGGTAAAAGTTTTATCGACCTGTGTTCCTCATACCAAAGTGGTTACTTCTAGTGTAGAGCAATCTTTGGCCAAACCATTTAACGCCCTTAAACGCTTCTTCTTTACTAGTACAAAAAATAGCGATGCTATCGGTGTACAAATATTATCCAATCCAAATCATCTTACTGCCAGACAGTGGTTTGAGTTGGATAAAAAGTTGGGCGGACAAGGATTCAAATCTAGTGGTGGGTTGCAAGATATTTCGGTAGACGGCTATGACGCGGTCAGCGATGGCAATAATATTTATGTAAATGCTCTCAATTTCACTGCCTCTACTATAAATGTTAATAGCGGTAATTTGTATACTAATACTTATTTATTTAGTATTAATCCAAACGCCAATCAGGAGACTAGAAAAGTTTTTGATCAATTCATAAAGAATCTTAAATTTAATTTGAACCTGACAAACGATAGGCGCTGTATAGTGCCGGGTAATGGTCCGGCCGCGGATGCTCCTGCCTGTGTATCGGATTTTGATTGTCTGGCTACGGCCACCTCCACACCGGTATGTTCCGCCCAAAAAGATAAATTACAACGCGACTTCAAGAGACTGCAGGATACCGGTAAAATTTTTAACGCTCTGGATAGTTATTATAAAACCCATGGCGCTACTTATCCGGATTTGAAAGCCGGCACCTATCTCACTGGTCAAACTATCAGCACTTGGCCATCTTGGTCCGTATTGGCCAATGCCGTCAGTAGTCCAGGCAATTCTTTACCGGTTGATCCTATTAATAAGCTTGGTATAGCCGGCACCTGTGCTGTATCTACTGGAGTTTTCTGTGTGAAAGACGCCGATTGTGGTACCCAAATTCCAGCTGATCAGAAATGTGTTTTACATGATGCAAATACCGGCTGGAGTACGGAAAATCAGCGCTTCAGTTTTGCCTGTGCGCCAAGTTCTTTGGCTTATCGCTATATCGCCACCTCTACTTCATCCACTGTTCCTGGAGCCAATAATTATGTAGTTAAAATGAATTGGGAAATCATTGGGCTTGGTCAAGGTTTGAATATTTTAAACAAAGCCAATCTCTTTGATGATTTTGTCCCATCGGGCAACGCTTCCAAATTCAATAGTGACAGCGGCATCTGTAATCAAAGTAAAGAAATTTCCAGTTTGGTAATGGGTACCTGTGGTGATGGAAAAGTAGGAAAGAACGAACAGTGTGATCCACCTGGTGGTGTGAAATGGAATTTATCCGAGTGTAGTGTGCAAGGCGCTATAGCCATCACTGTTTTGCACGGCGATATTTGTTCCAAGAGTTGCCAATGGCAGGTAAGCGCTACTTCTACCAGCTGTGGAGCAAAACTTTCCAAATGTAAAAATGGTATCGTGGAGGTAGGCGAGACCTGCGATGAGGGTGTATTGAATGGTCAGTATGGACACTGTAATGCTACTTGTACTGGTTTTTCTTCTACTTGTGGCGATGGAGCAGTCGATCAGGCCAATGAAGTTTGTGATACAAAGTCTAATAATTATTTTGGGTGGTGTGTGGATGGTCTTATGTGGTTTATGCAATCGAACAACGGTACGGCTACCAATGATACCTTCTGTAATTTTTGGCTTAGTTCTCCGTTTCTCAGCAATGATGGTAAATTGGAAAGTTTGAATTTAAATAAAAATAAATATAGTTTAAAGAAAGTCGATTCCTGTGCTTCTGATTGTCAAAAATACGGTCCTTATTGTGGTGATGGTATAGCACAGACAGAATTTGGCGAAGAGTGTGACGGCAATCAAAGCTGTTCCATTGCTGATGTTTCTGGAAGTAGATTATGCAGTAATGAGTGTAAATGGAAAAATAATACGGCGATTTTATATTATAAGTTTGATGATGTTTGGGTGAGCAATGTCGCGTATGTGCCAGCAAATAATAGCTATGTTCCAAATTCGGCGTCTAGTACCGGTGATAATTTGGTACCTTATAAAGCTTATTGTTCAGGCAACGGCGCTCAGGGTTGTCCAATACCAGTTCCTTCACTGTCAGTATCCAAAAAACAGGCAATGTCTTTCAATGGCACCAGTAATTATTTTATCGTCGATCATCAAAATAAATTTAATATAAATGAGCTCACTTTTTCCGCTTGGATTAATGTGGATCCCACAATATCTGATGGTTATCACACTATTGTAAGCAAAGAAAACAGTAAAGATGGTTTTGGAGGAGTGGCTGGCGATGGTAGGACCTATGATCATAATCGTGATTATAATTTGTATCTAGTAAAGACTACGAGTGGCCCAGAAAAGTTTGTAAGCAAACTACATCTCTCATCTCGTGTTTTTTCAAACAATTATAGTGCTATAAATTCTTCGTCCGTACCAATTTTTGGTAGTAATGGTGTGGATTTGAAAATGTCAACAAATGAATGGCATTTTGTAGCGGTTACTGTCGATGCTATGCGTAATACCAATTATTATGTGGATGGCAATCTCATAGGTGTAGGCGCCACTAATGGCAGTGCTACTTTAAAAGCTGACCACAATTATCCAATTAAACTTGGTCATGACGATACCAGTTTCTTTAAAGGTGGCATGGACGAAGTGCAGTTGTATGGACGCGCTCTATCTGCCATTGAAATAAAAGATTTATATGCAAATTCGGCCAATTTTTGTGAGCTAAGCAGCGCTCCAAAAGAAGTTGCTATTGCTGGCAGCTGTAACAATGGCAAGGTTGAAATCGAAAATGGTGAAGTTTGTGATAAAGGCAGTGAAAATGGCAAACCTTGTGTGTCTAGTTATAATCAATCCTGTACTTACTGCTCATTTGATTGTGAAAATGTAATAACCGTAAATGCGGCTGGTTATTGTGGTGATACTATTATCAATGGCCCAGAAAAATGTGAAGTCGATAGTATTGGAAGTCTGGTTTCTATTGCTACTTCATCCGGTACCGGCAATGATTATGTAAATAGTAAAGGGTTAAGTACATTTAACAGTATTTATACTAATCATGGCGGATATAAAGTGCTTCAATGCTATGCTGAATTTAATACTACTTTAAACGCTACTAGCTCTTATTGGTATAGCCAGTTTTTGGCAGGCGATCCCGATGCAAAGAATAATTTAATCGGTAAAATCGGTGAAAAATCTTGCGCGGCCAATTGTGGTATTGGATCCAATAGTCCAATCCAGAGTAGTTGTGTGGCCTGTGGTTTGAGTGATAAAGGTGTGGTTGTTTCCGGAGGTATAGTAAATGTGTTGGATCCAACAGGAAAAAATCCGTTGATCGCCGAACCGGAGAGTGTGATTCCCGGGCAGCATTTAGGCTATATGGGTCTATTATACCCTAAAAAAGATTCCGCCATTACCGGAAATGCAGCTGCATATGCAGTAGCTTTTGATCGGTATGCTTTTGGTAGTGAAGTTGTTTCATATAAATTTCAGACTGATAGCAATTCCGGCACTGTGGATGCAAAAATTGCTTCCAATCCAGTCTGTTCGGACACTTCCCAAGATCGTTATTATCGTTTATCTCTGAATGCGGATTTGTCCAAGGAACATTTGGTTGATTTCCCGGTATTTACCGCCTCTGCGCCAGATAGTTATAATTTGTTATTGTCGCCAGTTATTCCTCAAAATAATGTAAACAGTGTAGTAAATACCGTAGCTCGTCCCAACGATATTCGTATCGTAGTCAGCTGGGTAGGAAAGGATGTGTCTCAATTTTCTGCTGGTTTATTAGGTTCGGATTTTGTACCTTCTAAGTGGGTGCCAAATAAAAGTAATGTTGATGGTTATTCCAGTTATTATTTAAATAACGATGATACGGTTTGGTTCCACGGTTTTGGTTCTGTTCCGGAATTTAATATAAACGAAGAAGCTTTTACTATTGATACCACCAGGATGAGTGTCAGCTCCTACGCATTTTTTGTGCAAATAAGTTCTTCGTCTTTGCCAATTGCTCAGGTAGGGAAAGACGCCAAATTAAAGGTAGAAATTTATGCCGCCGAACCTCAGCGTGCGCAGGAAAATAATGATGTGTACCGCCACTTCGCCCGTCCGATAAAGACCTTCTATTTTTCACAGGCGATTCCATCTTCCAATAATGGCGCACAGTATTGGCATGTTTTCAACGTGCTAAAAGACAATAGTCCAATCGCAGAATACGCCAATCATTTTTATGTTGGAACCAATCTGCCTAAGGATAAACAATACAACAGCGTTCGTACCGATATAAAATTAGTTTATTAGAATATGATAAATAAAAAATTTTTGATTATAGCTTTGGTGGTGATACTGGTTTTGCTGGCCGGCGGCTTTGCTTGGTTTAAATATAAAACTAATAATATAAATAAACTTTCAAATTCCGAGGCGACACCGTCATCTTCCCCTGAAGTAATTCAGCAGGAAAGTCAAAAAATAGAAAGTGATTTGGTGGATTTGCAGAAAGTTTTGGATGAAAAACAAAAAAATGATTCTGATTTGGATGGAGTCAGTGATGCCCAGGAAAAACAACTCGGCACCGATCCATCCAGGATTGATACCGATGGCGACGGCCTTACTGATTATGATGAGGTGCAGACTTATCATACTAATCCGCTCAAGTACGATACCGATGGTGATAGCTATAGCGACGGAGCTGAATTGCGTCGTGATTACGATCCGCTTGGTCCGGGAAAACTTAAAAAATAATTTTATTTAAAAATAATCCTAATTTTATTTCTATGTTTGATGATCAACAAAATGCTGGCGGCGTTCCTGGTAATTTGCCAATGGAGCCGGTGGATATGTTCGCCGGTACGGAAAAAGATCTTGGTGGCGAAGATTTGCCACCTGAGATACCTCAGACTCCGAATGCTCTGAGCGCCGGTTTGCTGAAGAAAAAAGATAGCTCGGCTTCTGATATGAATAATGCCGCGCCAGCCACGGTGTCTGGTTCAATGTACGAAATGAAACAGCCTGTTCTCGGTAAGATTTTATTATTGGTATTTTTGGTAGCGGCGCTCGGTGGTCTTGGATTTGGTGGTTGGTATTTTTATAATAAATTCACCGCGGCCAAATCGCCGGCTGTTACCGAAACTAAAAACACTAATATCACACCGGTTGTCACAGAGCCAGTCGTTGAAAATAATCAGCCTAACGAACCGGTAACAAACAGTACAGTCAGTAGTAGCGAAGTGAGCGCTAGCATGAATAATGATAAAATTTTATTTGGCGAATCTGTTGACAGTGATCATGATGGGCTTGATGATGTCCGCGAAAAACAATTGGGCACCGATTCACGCAAAGCCGACAGTGATAGTGATGGTCTAAACGACGGTGATGAAGTGATAATCTGGAAAACCAATCCTTTGAATTCCGATACGGATGGTGATACCTATGCTGATGGTTCAGAGGTATTCCATGGATACAATCCACTTGGTTCTGGAAAATTATTTAATGTGCCTACCAGTACCGCCACTTCCGCTTCTACTACTGCCGGTGTATCAGCTACCGCCACTAAAAAATAGTTTATAATTATGTTTGGTAAAAAAGCGCCAATTGAATCATTGCCGGAAATAAATCTGAATAAAATTCCAGATGATTTTTATGGTGGCAGTAATCCGGTGGTAAAATTTATGACAGTTGAAACCGTGGTGGCTCCTAAAGAAGTCAAACCCATGGTTTTATCAACCACGGAAAAAAAATTATTGGATAAGCAAACTAGTGTAGGTGCCGGCAATAAATTACATCCGGTAAATTTAATGGCCAATTCCAAGTTTTTATTTTTTACTTTTTTGATTATTATTGCCTTGGTCAGTATCGTAGGCGGTGTTTATTATTTTTGGCAGTATCAAAAAAATAAACCGGCTCCAGCGCCAGTCGCGCCGGTGGTGACAAATGTGGAACCAGCACCAAGTGAAACGCCAGTTGCGCCGGTAATTAATGAAACTCAGCAACCGCTTGCCAAGGTCACCCCTTCTTTGGGAGAGGCTCCGCTTGATTTGCCCTCTACTTTATTGGGTGATACCACTGATACCGATAAAGATGAATTGGCGGATCCGGCAGAGGAATTATTTACCACCGATGCTACATTGCCAGACACCGATGTTGATAAATACCCGGATAATCACGAAATTTATCATCTTTACAATCCGGTCGGTAAAGAGCCGATGAAGCTTATTGATTCTGGACTGGTTAGTGTATATACCAATCCGGTATTTGGCTACAAATTATATTATCCAAAAAGCTGGGCAGTAGGTAGTGTAGATTCGGGATATAAAGATGTCTTGTTTAGTACCTTTACGGGAGAAAATATTGAGGTAAGAGTAATTGCTAAAAATGCGGATGAAAGTTTTGTTGATTGGTTTGCGAGATTTGTCCCCACCGAAAGCTATGCCGATTACGCGCCAATCGAATCTGTTTTCAAACAGCCCGGATTTGGGCGTAAAGATAATATGGTTTACTTTTTCCCAGTTGATAATCAGGTTTTTGCTATTATTTATCACGCTGCCAATTCCAGCCCGCTGAATTATCGTATTGTAAATAAATTATTCATGCGTAGTTTTCAGTTTGGAAATTCTGAAGATGTGCCAAATAGAGTAGTGGAAGTTAACCCATTTGCCTCCAGCACCCCCTAGTATTATGATAAAAATTGAAATAAATTTTAAAACAAAAAATAGTTTATTGTCGGACAGTGAACTGCAAAAAATAGCCACCGTCGCGGCAAAAAAAGAGAAGAAGATAAAAGGCATAGTGGAAATAAATTTGGTAGGGGATAGCGAAATGACTAAATTAAATTTTCAATTTCGCGGCAAAAAATATCCGACCGATGTGCTTTCCTTTGCTTGGTCTGAAGATGAGTTTATCAAAACTCCGTATCTTGGACAGATATATATCTGTCCACAGCAGATTCAGCGCCAGTCAAAAGAGCTTGGCATACCGCAGAAACAAGAGTTTGCTCGTATGCTGGTGCACGGTCTGCTGCATCTGGCCGGTCATGAACATCACGAAGTGGTGGAGGCAAAAAAAATGTTTGGTTTGCAAGAAGGTGTTTTAAAGAATTTAAAATATGTCGCTTAAAAGATTATTAAAGAGTTTTAGGGATGCTTTTCGCGGTTTGCGATACGCTTTTTGGCATGAACAAAATTTTCGTATTCAGGTTTTTTTGGCTTTGGTGGTTTTGTGTTTGACTTTAATATTTCCTTTAAAGATTTGGGAAATTATTCTTTTAATTTTATTGGTAGTCAGTGTTTTGACCGTGGAGTTGCTCAATACCGCCTTGGAATATGTAGCTGATTTGCTCAAGCCGCGTCTCAATCATTATGTATCGATAATTAAAGATGTTATGGCGGCCGCTGTTTTGGTCACTTCTATCGGAGCTTTGGCTATTGGTCTCATTATTTTTTTACCCCACTTTATCGCTTTGTTAAAATAAGGTATAATATAGTTTCTCTTATTTAGAATGTTAGTATGTCCAAAGGAAAACAAAATATAATTGCCGGTCTTGATATTGGTTCCAGTATGGTGCGCATGGCCGTTGGACAGATGGTTTATCGCGGTGATGAAACTCAGGCGGAAATGCAGATTTTGGGAGCCGCCGAAGTGCCATCCGAAGGTATGCATAAAGGCTCCATCAATAGTATCGAGGATTTGGTATCCGCGGTATCTTCTTGTTTGGAAAAAATGGAACGCACTGTGGGATTGCCGATAGACAGAGTTTGGACAGGTGTCTCTGGTTTGCATATTATGTCACAAAATAGTAAAGGGGTAGTGGCCGTATCCAAGGCCGATAGTGAAATATCCGAAACCGATGTGGATCGCGCTCTTGAGGCTGCTCGCTCTATTTCTACACCTCTCAACTACGAGGTATTACACGTCTTGCCAAAAAGATTTTCGGTGGACGGTCAAACCGGGATTAAGGATCCAGTAGGCATGACCGGTATTCGCCTAGAGGTGGATGCGCAAATAATACTTGGAGCTTCTGCCCAGATAAAAAATCTTACCAAAGCTATCTATCGTTCTGGCCTCGAAATAGAGGATTTGGTGCTTTCAATTTTGGCTAGTAGTGAAGCCGCGGTGACTAACAGACAAAAAGATCTTGGAGTGGCGGTGGTAGATTTTGGCGCTTCCACTACCAGCTTGGCCGTATACGAAGAAGGAGAAATATTGCATTCCACCATCTTACCGATTGGTTCCGAACATATTACCAATGATATCGCGATTGGTCTGCGTACCGCGATAGATGTGGCTGAGCGTGTGAAGATAGAGTATGGTGATTGTTTTTCAAACACTGTTTCCAAGAAAGAAGAAATTGATTTGTATGAACTCGGAGCCAGCGAACATGAAACCGTAAAGCGTAAATACCTCAGTGAAATCATTGAAGCTCGTGTCGAAGAAATCATGCAAAAAATTGATGATGAATTACGCAAAGTTGGACGCAGTGGTATGCTCCCATCTGGCGTGGTATTTACCGGCGGTGGCGCCAAATTGCCGGGCATTACCGAAGCCGGTAAAAAATATTTGCGTTTGCCGGCCACGCTGGGATACCCGCTAAATTTTATTAGTGCCACGGATAAAATTAATGATCTTGGTTTTGTAAATGTGGTGGGTCTGCTCAAATGGGGTAGTATGATGAGCTCAGGACACAGCGCTAAAAATGCCAAATTATTTGATGGTCTGAAAAAAGTTGGTGGCTCAGCCGGAGCTATCAAAGACTGGTTTAAAGCCTTGTTACCATAATAATTTTGGCTAAGTTCTATTGCTTGACAGTAGCTCATAGGTAATATAAACTAGGTAGCGATAACGGATCGCTATTTTTTTATTAAAGTGTGTTGAATACAAAAAGTGTTCAAGTTAATCAAAGAAGTTTATGCCTCAAGTAAAACCTGAAATGGAAACCTTTGCAAAAATTAAAGTAGTCGGAGTGGGAGGATCCGGCGGCAGTGCCGTCAATCGGATGGTGGCTTCAAAAATTCGCGGCATTGATTTTATCGCAATGAATACTGATGTGCAGGCTTTGCACCATAGTTCAGCTTCCCAAAAATTACATATTGGAAAAAGTGTTACTCGTGGTTTGGGAGCCGGTATGGATCCGGAAATTGGACGCAAAGCCGCCGAGGAAAGTCAAAATGAAATCAGAGAAATTTTGAAAGATTCCGATATGGTTTTCATCACCTGTGGTTTGGGTGGTGGCACCGGATCGGGAGCTTCTCCGGTAGTGGCTGAAGTGGCCAAAGAATTAGGCGCGCTTACTGTGGCGGTGGTCACCAAGCCATTTGGTTTTGAAGGGCCAAAAAGAAAAGAAGTAGGTGAAGCCGCTTGGGAAAAATTGGCTCGCAGTGTGGACGCTATTATCACTATTCCAAATGATCGTATTTTACAAGTGATTGATAAAAAAACCAGTTTGCTGGATGCCTTTAAAATTGTCGATGATGTTTTGCGCCAGGGTGTGCAAGGGATCTCGGAAATTATTACCACTCCTTCGCTTATTAATGTGGACTTCGCCGATGTCAAAACTATTATGCGCGACACCGGCTCTGCTTTGATGGGTATCGGTAACGGCAGTGGTGAAAATCGGGCGGTTGAAGCCGCCAAGATGGCCATCTCCAGTCCGCTCCTTGATCTGTCTATTGATGGCGCCAACGGCATTCTATTTACTATCACCGGTGGCACTGATCTTACTATGAATGAAGTCAGTGAAGCCGCCAAGATTATTACCAGTTCCGCTTCCGAAGATGCCAAAGTTATTTTTGGTGCTACTATCGACGAAACTCTTACTGATGGTATTCGTATCACCGTAATCGCCACTGGCTTTGATGGCCGCCGACCAAGCGCTTTGCTAGCCGCTGATGAGGAAACTTCATTCTTTAGCGCGTCCAAATTTACCAACAATGCCTTTGCCCGCAAAGCGCAGAGAGATGATGAAGAGGAAGAAAAGAAATTTAAACAGTTTGTCCAAAAGCCGGTAGCCAAAGAGCCTCAGATCGCTCCGGTAGTAATAAACGCTTTTAGGGAAGAGACAAAAGCTCAGCCGATTGTAACGACCAAGCCAAAATCAGCTGATGATGAGCTCGAGATCCCGGCGTTTATCCGTAAGAAAATGGGTATATAAAATTCATCACTAAAAAACAAGACAAAAATACCTAGGTATTTTTGTCTTGTTTTTTATCGGTCAAAATGTTATCATTTATATAACAAAAATATGCGTTGTCCTGTTTGTAACCATAAAAATACTAGCGTAGTCGATACCAGACCGGTCGAGAATGACCTGTCTACTAGGCGTCGACGCGAGTGTGATAAATGTGAATATCGTTTTTCTACTATTGAGGAAACCGAGCTTTTGGATTTGATTGTGGTGAAGCGCGACGGCAAGCGTGAAGCTTATATGCGCGATAAGCTAGAAAGCGGAATTCGTCGTTCGCTTACCAAACGGGCTTTTACTCAGGAAGATTTTCACCATTTAGTGCACGCTATCGAACGCGATATCCAAAAAAGGAAAAAACGCGAATTGAGCAGTGCCGAACTTGGTGAATTTGTGATGAAAAATTTACGCACTTTTGATAAAGTTGCCTATATTCGTTTTGCCAGCATCTATCGTGATTTCAAAGATGTTAAAAATTTTGAAAGCGAATTAAAACGTTTAGCTAAATAATATGTTTAGACATCAAGATAAAAATGTATCGGTTGAAAAGAATGCTGAAGCCGCCCCGGCGGTGGAAAATAAATCCGTAGCCGAAAAATCAACTCCAGTAGTAACCAAAACCGAACACGATGTAATAAAAGATTTGCTCGAAAAAAATCTCAAGTGGTCACAGATCATCTATGAGCAAAATCGTAAAATTCACAGTAAGATGATGTGGACAGCAGTAGCTGGTTGGATTCGAGTGTTTTTGATTCTGCTCCCATTAATTTGGGCGCTGTGGTATCTGCCAGGAATTATTCAGGATTTTCAAAATAATTATGGCGGTTTTTTTGGTGCCAAGTCCGCGACTAGCACCGCTTCGTCCGCCAATTCTATGGAGCAACTGTTTAAAATTTTACCCCTCGATGCTGCCAAACAAGAACAGCTAAAGGCGTTATTAAAATAAATTATGTATAAATCTACCAAGATCGTAGCGACTATTGGTCCGGCTTGTGCTGATGAAAAAACCTTGACCCAAATGGTAAAGGCCGGAGTGAATGTAGCCAGGCTGAATTTTTCTCACGGTACTTACGCCAGCCACAAAAAATTGATAAACAATATCCGAAAGGTAGAAAAAAAGACTGGTATGCCGGTGGCGATTTTGCAGGATTTGCAGGGACCAAAAATTCGTTTGGGTATTTTGCCGGAAAAAGGTCTGCTGATAAAAGCTGGAGAAAAAATTATTTTTGATACTAACTTAAAAGAATACAAAGGCAAAGAATTGCCGGTCTCTTATCCTGGTTTGCAGAAATTTTTGAAAAAAGGCCAACACTTTTTGCTTGATGACGGTCATATGGAAGTAAAGATTGAAAAGATCGTAGGTAGCAAAATTTTTGGGCAGGTAATTGAAGGGGAATTATTGTCTTCTCACAAAGGCCTAAATTTTCCGGATAGTGTTTTGAAAATTCCGGCGCTTAGCAAAAAGGATATTGAAGATTTGGAATTTGGCGTAAAGATTGGCGTGGAGTTTGTCGCTCTGTCGTTTGTGCATGCCGCGCAGGATATTATCCGTTTGCGCGCTTTGATAAAAAAGTTTGAAAAAAAATTAAAACTAAAAAAACAAGCGCCAATTTTAATTATTGCCAAAATAGAACAACATGAAGCGGTAGAAAATATGGACGCTATTTTACAAGCGGTGGATTGTATTATGGTCGCCCGCGGCGATTTGGGTCTGGAGATGAAAGCCGCCGAAGTACCTTTGTTGCAAAAAGCGATGATTGCCAAAGCCAACGCTTTGTCCAAACCGGTAATTGTGGCTACTCAGATGCTTGATTCCATGCAACATAATCGTCGTCCTACTCGCGCGGAGGTTTCCGATGTTGCCAATGCGGTCATCGATCATGCCGATGCGGTGATGTTATCCAACGAAACTGCTTCCGGAGAGTTTCCGGTTTTGACCGTCAAAACGATGAGTGATATTGTAATTACTACCGAAGCCTCGCCGTTTGATGACTTGGCGATGCCGACTTCTATCAAAGGTTCGGCTCCGTCGGCGATTACTGAATTATCCCGCACTCTTTCTTTTGAAGTCGGTTCCAAATTAATTGTGGCGGATTCAGTGTCTGGAGAAACTGCCCGTATGATTGCCCGTGTGCGTCCGCAAGTGCCAATTTTGGTAGCAACCAATTCTTTGCGTGTGCAAAGACAACTAAATTTATCTTGGGGAGTAGTGCCTTTTATTATTCCACGCGTGAAGCACATTGAAGATTTTATAAAAAAAGCGACCGAGTATATAAAAAAGAATAAGCTGGCTAAAAAAGGTGATAAGATTGTGGTGGTAGCCGGTGATCCGATAGGGCAGGAAAGTAAAGTAAATTTGGTAGAAGTAAGAGAAATTTAATTTAAAAAATAAAAAAGAACTAAAAAATTTTAGTTCTTTTTTATTTTTTAAATTTGCTTTAATCAAGTACCTTTACCTTTTTGCAAAAGTATTTCATTGAAGCAGGCGGCGGAGTTTGCACTCCGTCGCCGTCTTCGTTCTGTCTCGTCGGATTCATCGGTTGGCGTAGACCCCGAATTGCGGAATCTCGCGCGGACGGCTGGTCCACGGATGTCCGAGCTCCAATTGGCTAGCAAGCTTGCGAGTAGCTTCGAAGCGGTCATGATCGCCGGACTTGGCGATGACCGTGAGGATCGTGTCCTGGAATGACCAGGTGTTTTCGAACTCGCTGCTCGGTTCCTGCCACCGCTTCCCGGTGAGGCGCGCCCACTCCCTCTTGCGGAGTTGTCGCCGCCCGAAAATGAAGAGAAGGTAGGCCAAAACAGACGGGACCAAGATCGTAAATAGGATCTGCACTTTCTTTCCTTGGGCTCGGGTTTACTGAAGTGAAACAGAACGAAAAGTTTCGTTCACCTCCCAACAGCAAATAAGAAGCATTATATACTTCCTTTTTGCTATTGGTAAGCGAAACTTATCAAAGAACAATTTTATAGAATGAAAAAACCTCTATAAACATTTCATTATAGAGGTTTTTTTAGTTTTTGTCAACCCTTTAGACCAATGTCGGGTAAAGAGGGAATTTTTTGGTTAATTCTTTCACCTGGTTTTTTATCTCAGCCAATTTTGTTTCGTTATCATGATTTATTATCACTTCATTTATCCAGGTGGCGATTGTTTCCATCTCAGCTTCTTTCATGCCACGAGTGGTCAGAGCAGGAGTGCCTAGGCGGATACCGCTAGGATCAAAAGGAGAACGAGTATCATCTGGAATCATATTTTTGTTCACCGTGATACCAGCTTTATCAAGCGCGATTTGAGCCTGTTTACCGCCAATACCTTTCATAGTCACATCAATCAAAAGCAGGTGGTTGTCAGTGCCACCAAAACAAAGTTTGTAACCAAATTCATTAAATTTAGATTCGAGTACTTTGGCGTTCTTTTTTATCTGAGCAGTATATTCTTTGAATTCAGGTAACAGTGCTTCTTTGAAAGCAACTGCCTTAGCTGCAATATTATTTTCGTGTGGCCCGCCTTGCAGACCAGGGAATACCGCTTTATCAATTGCGCTGGCAAATTTTTCTTTACACATAATCATACCACCACGAGGACCGCGCAAAGTTTTGTGGGTAGTGGTAGTGACGACATCAAAAAGTGGCACCGGATTGTTCATCTGTCCGCCGGCAATCAAGCCAGCGATGTGCGCAATGTCGGCCATAGTGATAGCGCCAACTTCATCCGCGATTGCTTTTATTTTTTCATATTCAATTTCGCGTGAATACGCACTGTATCCAACCAAAATAATTTTTGGTTTGTGCTCCAGTGCCATAGTGCGCAAATTATCCAAATCAATTTTTCCCTCGGCGTTAGTTTTGTACCTAATGAAATTAAAAATTTTTGCCATGTAGGTCACCGGGTGTCCGTGAGTCAGGTGTCCGCCGTGAGATAGGTCCATGCCAAGTACCGTATCACCTGGTTGCAATAAAGCAAAATAGACAGCCACATTTGCCGGTGCACCAGAAAGCGGCTGGACATTCACATGTTCCGCACCAAAAAGTAATTTAGCGCGTTCGATCGCCAAAGTTTCCACTTCATCAATAAATTCACAACCACCATAATAGCGTTTGCCAGCATAACCTTCTGAATATTTATTGGTAAGCACAGATCCAAGTGCTTCAAGCACAGCCGGGGAAACAAAATTTTCAGACGGGATCATTTCCAGTCCTTCTTCTTGGCGTTGTTGTTCTTTTTTAATACTTTCCAAAACAATCGGATCGAACTCTTTTAGTGTATGAGTGTACATAGGATAGATAAAAAATTTTATAAAAATAAAGAACTCGCGAATATATCCCTGTAACGAACCGTGAAAACACGAGGAAATAATTTGTGAGTCCCAGAGTCGTGGCTGGCCCTGCTGTTTGAGCCCACAGGCGAGTTCAGGGCCAGAGGCTCAGGGAGTTGCAAATTATCCGAGTGTTTTCTAGGTGAGTGAAAGGGATGTATTCGCGAGTGATACTAGATCATATTGTAACTTGCTTTTAGTGATATTTATGATACCATAACGCCAATAACCAGGCAAATGCCTTATGAATACAGATTTTTCGCTAATTGATGCCAATTTAAGTAGGGCAAAAGAGGGAATGAGAGTGGTAGAAGATACCGCTAGATTTGTGTTACGCAATGAGGCTCTGTACGCCAAAATTCGACCGTTACGACATCTTTTGGCACAGCTGGAGTATTTGTTAGGTTCAGCCACTAGATTGACTGGGCGCGATTTTGGACAGGATGTGGGCAAAGGTAGTGAAGAGAACAACTTGGCCGCTAGACGCAATTTCTGGGGTTTAATGAAAGCCAATTTTTCTCGTCTAGAGGAGGCTTTGCGCGTGCTCGAAGAATACTCCAAAATTTACCTTCCTCACCATTTTTCATACTTTGAGAAATTACGCCACGATGTTTATCGTCTAGAGTTTGAAGTGTTGTCCGCGACCCCGCATTATTGGCTCCAATTATATTTTGAATCTGGAATTGTGTATCCGGTCAGTGATAGCACGGATGAATTAATTTGGCTCATGGATCATGGTGCCAAAGTGTTGCAACTCAGAAATAAAACCGGGGACAAAAATGAAATTTATAATCAAGCTAAATTTCTTTGCGAATATATAGATAAAAAAGATAAAACCGCGTTTGATTATACGCCGATACTTTTGATCATCGACGATTGTGCCGAAGTCGCCGCTAAATTACCAGTGGCTGGTATTCATATTGGCCAAGCAGACATGCCGCTATTGCAAGCCAGAAAAATTTTGGGCAGCGCGAAAATTATTGGTAAGTCCAATAATAATTTGGATCAGATGAAAGTGTCAGTAGCAGAGGGCGCGGACTATGTAAGTATTGGCCCAATTTTCCCAACCCCAATAAAAAAAGATCGCATACCGGTCGGCGTGGAAGCAATCAAGAAAATTAAAAAAGAAATATTTATTCCATGGGTAGCTATCGGTGGAATAAATAAAGAAAACGCACCGGAGCTGTATGCTGCCGGCGCGAATAATATTGCTCTGATCCGATCAGCACGAGAGTTTTTTATTTAACATCAAAGACCATATAATTTCCATCCAGCTTCGCACCTTGTTTGCGATAGTAATCACGCACGCCCACACCCGAAATTACCGCCAAGCGCGGTATTTTATTTTGTTTACAAATTTCCATCGCGGTTTTTACCAGTTCTTTTCCAAAGCCAGTGTGTTGAGAAGCGCCTTTTTTGTGTCCAGCGATTTCTACGGACTGTCCGTATACATGTAGCTCGCGCACAAAGGCCGGATAGATGCCGGACGGATCAATACGGAAGCGACAAAAAGCCAACACCGCGTCACGCGTTTCATTTTCAAAACTCATAAAGTATTCTTGGCCACCGCTGGTTTCGTATTGGTCTACGAATTTTTTTATTTTTTCTTTTTTCCAATCAATCTCGGTCTGGTGGCCCACTTCGCGACAACGCAAACAGCGACAAGTGTTTCCTTCGGCTTTCATTTCCGCTTGAATTACTTGGCGTAAATTGGTGACCATATTTCCCGCCACGATATGATGAGATGGAATGTCACGAATCAGGCGCGAGATGCGTAGATAGCGGGGGACATCAGATTTAAATTCTTTGAGAATTCGCAGAAGATGTTTGTCGGCGTAAGGTTTGAACTGTCCGGTTTTTACCCATTCGTATAATTCGGAATTTTTTACGACCGTACATGGATAAATTTTAATCATGTCGGGACGCAGACGATTGTCGGTAAAAATTTGGCGTAACATTTTGAGATCTTTGGCTGGAGTGCTAAATGGCAGTTGCGGCATCAAATGATAATCTACTTTAAATCCGTATTGGCGCAAAAGTTTACTTGCGTCTACGGTTTCTTTCAGTCCATGTCCGCGTTTGGTCATCTTCATTATTTTTTCGTCGATATGCTGCACACCGATTTCAATACGAGTGGTACCCATTTCACGCATCGCGAGAATTGTTTTATGAGTAATAAAATCCGGACGAGTTTCCAAAGTTAAACCAATAATACGATGTTTAGCCGTTTCATTTTTATTTTGAATTTTTACCATCGCCGCTCGCAATTCATCCAACGTCATTTTTTCCGATACTTTGGTTTTGCGTACGCGATTGCAGGCTTCAAAACAGCGGGCGATAAACCAGTATTGATAAGTAATCGGATAAGAATTCCAAGTACCACCTTTGATAATTAATTCTACCTTATCAATCGGATGGCCATTTTTGCGTAGCGCCTCGAGACGGCGCCAAGTTTGTTCATAAGGATCAAATTCCAAAGCCAAAGCCCGGGCCGCCGCCGGCTCGTCGGAAATATAACTCTTGGGCATGCGCGCTTCGGTGGGGCAGTAGGTGCAGAGACCTGGGCATGGATATGGCTTGGTGAGAGCAGTGACGATAGTCACACCGGACATGGTGCGCACCGCGCGGCGCTGGAGCACATTTTCCAGAGCCAGGTTGGGTTTGAGCTTGTTTTCTTTGACTAGTTTATGATATGCTTTAAGCAATTGTGTCGAAGTCGGTGGTGTGCCGCCGCCAAAATGGGCGCGCAAAATTCGACGCTTTATCACATTGATATCGTCTGGTTTTTTTGGAGGTTTTTTATAGCACTCCCGGATAATTTTTTCTTCAATACTCTTGATTTTTTCCATATGGATTCAAAGGCCATTATACACAAAACCCGGGAAGATTACAACCTTATCGCCCCCCTATATGCCGCTACCCGTTACAAGCTTGGAGACGACCTCAAACCGTTTAAAAAACTTCTTAAAAATGGTCAAAATATTTTGGATTGGGGCTGCGGCAATGGACGGCTTATTTATTTACTTGAAGGTAAAAAAGTAAACTATTTTGGTTTGGATCAAAGTATTGGATTGCTCAGCGAGGCCAAGAAACAATGGGCCGATAAAATTAAATCTGGCCAAGTTAAATTTTTTTCTACCGCCGCCCGACCAAAAAAATTTTCAAATGAATTTTTCGATTTGGCATTTTTTATAGCCTCTTTTCATCATTTGCCAGATGATGCCACTCGCCTGGATACGCTCAAAAAAATTTATCAGGAATTAAAACCAAAAGGGAAAATAATTTTAAGGAATTGGAATTTTGAATCCGATTGGGCGCAAAGTAAATTGAAAACAGATTGGGAAAAAATTAATGAGAATGATTTTATTGTTCCTTGGAAAAATGGAAAAGGGGAGTCGATAGTAAAAAGGTATTATCATCATTTTAGCCAAGAGGAATTAAAATCACTTTTAAAAAGAGCCGGATTTAAAAATATTAAAATGTCTTATGATAGTAATGTAAAGTTTACTGGCAAGACCGGCCGTAATTTGGTGGCGATCGCGACAAAATAATTTTAAATAAAAAATATCCCGATAAATTCGGGATATTTTATTTGTTTAAACTTTCTGTTCTAGTATCTCTACGCGTCGATCCAATGTTCTGTGATTGTGATTAATTATCACTATTTCTTCATCGTGCTTTTTGACCAACCCAGCCACATCATCCAAAATATTTATCACTTTGTCTATCTTAGTTTCCATTCCTTCGAGTTTGTATTCGATTCTATCCAGGCGTCCGCTATGTTCTGCTACCGTACGAGCGATAATATCCAATTGTTCAGTGTGCTCATCTAGTATGTTTGTATGCTCATCAAGGGTGTTGAAAAACTTTTCGAACTTACCGCCGTGCTCGTCTAACCTCTGGTCGATTTTTTCGACCTTGGTATCAAGCACATCTAATTTTTTAATAATTTCCTCCATATAAATTATTATTTTATTTAATAATCCTAGTATACAAAATATAGGCAAGGCAGTCAATCATAAACAAAAAACACCCGAAAATTCGGATGTTTTTATATTTAAGCGTTTATATCACTCGCACAATCTGAAAACAAATATGTTATTTTCAAATTGCGCGGCGAGTGATATTTTATACTGCCTGCGTCCCACTGCCCGCTTGTTGGCGAGTGGGACACGCGTCGACGGTAGCACCCCCGTCTACTTCTTGGCGTTGCGCGCCGGCGGCTTGGTCGGGTACGGCTCGTAGCAGTCCTTCAAGCACTCGAACTTGTCGCAGCCCTTGATGCTGGGCGTACAGATCGCGTACATCGTCTGCTTGAGTTCTTGCCGGTTGTTCAGGCAGGTTTTCTTGTCCCAACCGTACCGGGCCGACTGCGCTTCGCACTGTTGATGCATCTTCTCCTTGAAGTCGCTCTTTTCCTGGTCGGTCGGGGTGATCGAAACGACCGAGAGCTTCTTCTGGTTCGAGCGGTCGTCTGCCAGGTAGTAGACTTGGCGGACTTGCGCGGGGTTTGGTTTTTCCTTGGGGGCGTGCCAGCCCTTGGGGATTTCGGTGTAGAAGCACTGCTCGTCGGAACAATTGTTCATCACGTGCAGCTTGCGCATGTCCTTGCCGACGGCCGGCTCGGCCTTGGCGGTCCCGGTGAAGAGTTGCGCGGCTACAATGGCCAGAACCACGAACACGGGAACGAAGCGCTTGTGGCGCATGGGATACCTCCAGAGGGAAATGTCGGGCCCAACCGACGGATGCCTCAGGAGAAAATTCCAGAGGCAAAGGGTATTATGTATTCCTAAAATTTAGAAAAAAATAATACCTTTTGCCTCTTGTATCAGTACATATAGATTCCCGCTTTCGCGGGAATGACATTTTTTTAAAAGAACAATTCAATATACTTTTTAAATCACCTCTATTTAAAAATAAAGGTGAGTATCAAAAATATATTTTATAGCAAAAACTACACAATGGGTAGTAGTGTAGTTTAAGCTTGCCTGATTTTATATTGTGCTTTTTTTATTTTATCTTCACCGGTGTGATACACCGCCAAAGTCTGACGACTCAATTTTTTCCAATCGTATTTTTTGATTGTGAGCGTTTTATTGATTTCACCTTGCTCGGATAGAGCGGCTTTATCTTTCATCAATTGCACAATTTTATCAGCCAAAGAAGTGATGCTGGCATTGTGAAAGAAAAAATTTGGATTTTCAATCAGTTCCAAGTGTTCAGGAATGTTGGAAAGCAATACTGGTTTACCATAAGCCATGGCTTGCAGTACTGAGATTGGCAACCCTTCATTTTCAGATGGGTTTACATAGAGCTCACAATTTTTGTAAAGCTCTTCGAGTATCTGACCATTCTGCCAGTTGGTAAAGACAATACTTTTATCACCGCGCGCAATATGGCGTAATTCTTTTACATAACTATCAGTAAAAGTACTGCCACCCACAATTACCAATTTATGGTCTTTGAGCAAATGTGGATATTGCTGACGGGCAATCTGCCAAGCTTCTAGCAAATAGTGAGCGCCTTTGTGGCGCACGAGACGCGCGACCATCAAAATATATTTGTTCTTTTTGATATCAAATTTGTGCAACAAGCTATCGCCAATATTTTTGGCCATGCTTACACCATTTGGAATGAAATCGGTTTTGCGTTGGAATTCGTTGAGACAATAACTTTGGATAGTGCGAGATACCACGATAGTCTGGTGGGGGAAAGTACAAGCGGCTTTTTCACCGAGCCACAACATCAGTCTGGCCACTGGTCCCCATTTTTGGTGGTAGCGATCAATACAATGGAAAGTTACAATCACTTTTGTTTTCGGCGCAAACAATCTTGGAATCCAAGAAAGTAAAGCCGGACCAACACCATGATAATGAATTACATCATAGTTTTGAAACAGGGCATGAACAGTGGCAGTAAAAGTACCGACAATGGCATCAAGATTTTTGGTATGAATAGTAGGGGTATGAATTACGCGTACACCGTGGTAATTTTTCAGAGCAGTTGGGGTGTACCAAGCGCGAGCGTATACCAAAATATCATGGCCTTGTTTGGTCAACTCCAGAGACAAGTCTTCCACGTGGCGCTCCACGCCACCGTAGATGGCTGGGATACCTTTTTGTCCGATCATGGCTATACGCATATTGGGCGTTGACTTAGTAATTAAAACTCTAAAGGATACCACAAGTACAGGATTTTGTCAAGGCCTTTGGGCAAATCTTGGCTAAAATAAGCCAAATAATGTCATTGGCCAAAAGCGTTTTGGTCGCAATGTGGATAGACCAGTTGACTTTTTCTGAATTTCTGATAAGATTATTTTTGTATGCAATTTAACCATCTAAACATTCGCAAGACATTGAAGACAGCTACCTTGGTACGCTATGCTTTTGTTTGGGTAAATGATTTAGGGTAAAATTGTATAAAATAAAATTTATAACAATCACCCTAAATCGAAAGATTAGGGTGATTTTTTATAAAAAGAGTTCTTTTAAAAAAGTGTATTCCGGGGAAATATATCTAATGATTTGGATATAATTTCCCGGAGTGCACAAAAATTGTCAATCGGCCGGGGTCGCTCTACCGCGGAGCGAAGAGTAGTCTCCAGGACTACAGATTGATTTTTGCCAAGGAAAAGGTATCGCCATGACCGTTGTCCCCGTGCCCGATGGCATTCAAGGCATCAAACTCCACCCCACCGTGCGCAAGTACAGCCCGACCAGCAACAGCCGCCCCCACTTCGAAGGGACGGATGAAGAGCTTGCGCATATCGTGCTCGAGTCCCTGAAGGACAGCACGAAGCTGCGCCCCGGCCGCTTCCAGCACACCCACGTCGTGGAAGTCGCCGCCGACCGGTTCCGCATTCCTGCCGTCCACACGGCCGTCGAGTCCATCAAGCCGCACGCCCAGATCGCCCGCGTGGTGGTCTGGGAGAGCAAGGCGCTCGAGCGTGAACACGATCCGCTGGCCGCCAAGTGCCAGCTCGCGATCGTGAAGATCATGGCAGCGTAGCTAGCGCAGGAAGTCTGGGAAGATCGAGTCCGTGACAGCCATCCGGGTGGGCTACGCAGTTTCGATTGTGTAGCCCACCCGCGGCAGGTAGTTTGCTCTTTCGTATTTATGAGCTTTGCGCTTTGGCGCGAATTTCATATTCACATTTACATTGTCGTGGTTGTTTTCATACAGCCACGACGATGCCCAAGGCAAATATATTTTTATTTTTTTAAATATATTTACTTTGAGAGATTGTTCTTTATAAATTAGAGTAGCGCGCAAACAGCAAGTTTGTGCAAAGAGTGGGGAAAGAATATCTAAAGTTTGGATAATCTTTCCCCGCTCTTTGGCAACTTCGCTTTATGGTGGGAGGCCAGCTCAATGCCAATCGCAGAGAGCTCGCAACACTTCTCGCAAGAGAAGGAGGCAGTCATGTCCGACGGTCGTTCCCATCCACAACATCCCTTGGCAGTCCGAAATTTCAGCCGCGCCCAGTGCGGTGGTCCCGAGTCCTTGCACTTCCTCCCGTCCGGACACGGTGGCCTCGGTGGCGCTGAGCCCAAGCCGGCGGCTGCGTCGCTCCTGACGTCGCCTGTCGGCGAGGAGGAGGGCTTCGTACATCCCGAAGCCAATCCTGATCGCTGGACGACCAGTCGCAGTCCGTCTTCGCCCCGGATTCACGCCGTCCAGCCGGCCGTCGCACCGAGTGTCTGGCCGAAGTAGGCTGGCCTCGTGTAGTCTGCGTCGCATCGCGTACCTGACCTCTGGGGTTGGTAGTCGCGCGCTACTCTCCATGTCCAATGTTTATTTGAAAAAGTAGACAGTGGATATGGTAAAACAAAAAACATTCGATTAGATTCGGATGTTTTTTTGTGTTATAATAATAAAAGAATTTATTTTAAATATTTATGTGGTTTTTATTTTCAGCGGCTGGTTATATTCTTTTGGCTTTGGTTTGTATTGTTGATAAATTTTTATTGTCTTCTGCGAAAGTGAAACCGGCACTTTATACTTTTTATTCTTCGGCCCCGTTATTGGCAATTGTTATTCTTTATTTTTTTTATCCCGGATTGGTATCCGGTTGGGAGGATTGGGGATGGGCGATCATTTGCGGCACCACCTACACCTTGGCGATGTGGATGATGTTTTTGGGTTTTGAAAAAAGTGAAGTCAGTCATGTTGGTCCGCTCGTGGGAGCGGCTTCACCATTGTTTGTGCTTATTTTTAGTAATTTATTTTTGGGCGAAGCTTTGATTTCGTCGGAATTGTGGGCGGTGGGATTGCTGATTATTGGTTCGGTATTAATAGCGTTTGAAAAAAGTAAAAAACATAATGGTCTGCATTTGGGAGTGGTCTATGGGATTTTGTCCGGATTATTTTTTGCCGTATCTTATGTGAGCGCCAAATATTTGTATGACAAATATGGATTTATGACCGGCTTTGTTTGGAGCCGATTTTTCATTGGTATATCCGGTTTGTTTTTTTTATTTAGTCCTGAAACTTTGAAATCTCTCCTGCGTCCTACCTGGCTGGATAAAATAAAAAATAAATTCGCGGTTCAAAAAAATAAGCATACCGGATTGATTATTTTTAATAAGATATTGGCGGTAGTCGCGGTATTATTCATTCAATACGCTACGGCGATAGGCAGTGTGTCGCTGGTCAGCGCTCTGGGTGGTCTGCAATATGCGGTTTTAATATTGGGCGTAATGTTGCTCAGCCGCTTTTGGCCAAAAGTCTTTAAGGAAGATTATACGCCGGCAGAAATGATTCAAGAATTTTTGGCGGTAGTATTAATTGGTGTGGGTTTAATTTTATTAGTATGAAATTTACAAAAATATTTTTTATAATTTTAATTATTTTGGCGGTGATAATATTATTTTTGTATTGCGCCGAAAAAATATTTTCTCGGCCCAATAAAGATATGCTCTTGGGTGTTTCTTTTAGTCCTGAATATGCCCAATATCTGGGACTAGATCCCAAAGAAACTTACCAGGTAATTTTGGATAAATATAAATTTAAATATTTGCGTCTCACCGCACGTTGGGATGTGGTGGAAACACAAAAAGGAAAATTTGATTTCACGCAAGTTGATTATTTTATTGCCGAGGCGGCCAAACGCAATGCCAAAGTAGTACTGGCGATGGGACAAAAGACTCCCCGTTGGCCGGAATGCAATGTGCCGGCCTGGACTCAGAATTTGCCGGAAGGTAAATATTTTTCCGCTTTGAATAATTATTTGAGCGTCGTCACCGAGCGTTATAAAAATAATCCAGCGGTGGAAATTTGGCAGGTAGAAAATGAGCCATTTTTAGCCTTTGGCGCGGTCTGTCGTAAAATGACCACGGATAAGCTTCAAGCTGAAATTGCGACCGTCAAAAAAATCGATTCGTCTCGCCAAGTGTTGGTGACCGATAGTGGTGAGCTGAGTTTTTGGAATAAGACCGCTATGGCCGGCGATCTATTTGGTAGCACAGTTTATCGTGTCGTATGGAATCCAGATTTGGGATATGTAGGGTATGATTGGGTGCCGGCGATATATTACCGCTGGCGCGCTCTGGGCCATGGACGCTCTCTCGCTAGTACTTGGGTGGCCGAATTGCAGGCCGAGCCTTGGTTGCCGCAAAATATTGTGACAGTTGAAAACATCACCGAACAATTTAAATCCATGAATCTGGATCGTTTGAAGAAAAATTTGGAGTTTGCCCAAAAGACCGGTTTTAGTCGTTCTTATTTTTGGGGGGTAGAGTGGTGGTATTGGCTCGAGCTTCACGGTGATAGCGAAATTGCGGATTATGTATCCGGTCTACAAAAATAATTACCGGCCATTGACTAAAATTAAATTTTCTAGTATATTAATCACAGTTTTGGGCAGTTAGCTCAGTTGGTTAGAGCACCTCGTTTACACCGAGGGGGTCAAAGGTTCGAATCCTTTACTGCCCACGATTTAAATTTTTAAACAGAGACACCTCTCTGTTTTTTATTTTGCATTTTTTGTGATATAATATATCCAATTTTATTTTATGCAATCAAAAAATAATTTAGTTTTTCATCAGGGAGTATACAAAGAAAAGGTGAGTGTCAGTAGTGCTGTATTTATGATTACCGGCATGACAATTGGTGCTGGTATTCTTGGTATTCCTTATGTTGTTTCTAGAGTGGGGTTGGTGATGGGCTTGGGATATATCGCAATATTAGGCGCCGTGGTTTTGTTATTAAATTTAATGATTGGTGAAATCGTGGTGCGTACCAAAGCCAGTTTTCAATTGCCGGGTTTGGCGGGGAAATATATTGGTGGTTGGGCCAAAGTTTTGATGTCTATCATGGTCGTAATGGGTGGTTTGGGCGCTCTACTCGCTTACCTGATTGGCGAAGGCGAAGCTTTGTCCAATTTATTTGGTGGTACCCCCGAAGTTTGGGCGGTAATTTTTTGGACAATTGCCAGTTTTTCGGTATGGCGCGGTTTGCAAACAGTGAAAGTTTTGGAAAAAGTTTTTAGTATTGTTGTTTTAAGTATTATAATCGGTTTGTCTTTTGGAATTTTGCCGCAAATTAATATTGCGAATTTTCATTATTATGATCCGGGTAATTTATTTTTGCCGCTGGGTGTAATTTTATTTGCTCTGCAGGCGTCTCCGGCTATCGCCGAAGCGCACGCTCTATTGCCGGGAGATCCCAAGAAATTTAAAAAGGCTTTGATCATCGGTACCCTGATCCCTATATTTGTGTATATGTTGTTTGCGGTGGCGACAGTGGGAGTGCTTGGGCTTAGTACTACGCCGATAGCTAGTACCGGTCTTGGCGAAAAATTCGGCATGTGGATCAAATTTTTGATCAACACCTTTGCTATTTTTGCGATGGGTACCGGGTTTTTGGGTTTGGGTTTGGCTATGAAACAGACTTTGATTTGGGACTGGAAAGTCTCGCCATTTTTGGCGGTAGTTTTGGTCATTACCGCGCCACTTACTTTTTATATGATTGGTTGGCATGATTTTCTTAAAGTAATTGGCCTAATTGGTGGTCTATTGTCCGGTCTGGACGCCATGCTTTTGGTTTTTATCTATCTGCGCGCCCAACATTACGGACATTTGCCAGCGGCGAAATATGGTTTGCGCCATAGTAATTGGGTGGCAATCACAATTTTTTTGGTATTTACAACTGTCACAATCGCTAGTATACTTAATCTTGTTAATTACTAGACGGTGTTGGTTGTTATTATGTTAAGGGTCGATTACATATCAGCAACTTCCTTCTGTCTTCTATATCATTTTAGATTATGTCTAATAAATTTGTATTTACTTCCGAGTCGGTGACCGAAGGTCACCCGGATAAAATTTGTGATCAGATCTCTGACGCGGTCTTGGATAAATTTTTATCTCAAGATCCAAAATCTCGCGTAGCGGTAGAATGTTTTACCACTACCGGTTTGGTAATTGTGGGTGGTGAAGTTACTACCACGGCCAGTGCCGATGTTCAAAAAATAGTGCGTGATGTTTTGCTCGATATCGGTTATACCGATCCGGCTTATGGTATTGATAGTGAACATGCCGGTGTCTTGATTTCAATCCATGAGCAATCTCCAGATATTGCTCAAGGTGTCAGTAAGAAAAAAGTGGAAGAGCAGGGCGCTGGTGATCAGGGTTTGATGTTTGGTTATGCCTGTAATGAAACACCGGAATTAATGCCATTGCCAATTAGCTTGGCCCATAAATTGGCGCTACGCCTCACTGAAGTGCGCAAGAGTGGAGAAATTCCATATCTGCGCCCAGATGGTAAATCCCAGGTAGCGGTAGAGTATGTAGACGGCAAACCAACCGTATTGAAAAATGTGGTTATTTCCGCTCAGCACCACGACACGGTGTCTACCGAAAAATTGCGCGCTGATATCGCCAAAAAGGTGATCAAACCGGTTTGCGGTGAGTATATGGACAAAAATACCGAGTTATTTATCAACATGACCGGCCGTTTTGTAATCGGCGGTCCACAAGGTGATACTGGTTTGACCGGTCGCAAGATTATTGTGGATACTTATGGCGGCATGGGCCGTCATGGCGGCGGTTGTTTCTCCGGTAAGGATCCAAGCAAGGTAGACCGCTCCGGCGCTTATATGGCTCGCTACGTGGCCAAAAACATCGTAGCCGCTGGACTTGCTGATAAATGTGAAGTGCAGGTAGCGTATGTTATCGGACGTGCCGAACCTACTTCTGTTCATGTCGATACCTTTGGTACTGGTGTAGTTAGTGATGACACTCTGGAATCCGCCGTGAAAAAAGTATTTGATTTCCGTCCGGGTAAAATTATTCAGCACCTCAATTTACTTCGCCCCATCTATCGCGCTTCTTCGGCCTATGGTCACTTTGGTCGCGTTCAGTTCCCGTGGGAGAAAGTAGACAAAGTAAAGGAATTGAAAAAAGCCGCCGGAGTAAAATAATTAAATTTAAAAATCCCGATCATTTGGTCGGGATTTTTTGTTTTTATTTTTTTGAATTTTTTATTATAATTCCGAAAAAAATTATAAATAAAAATAAATACAGACGATAGCCGTAGTCAAAACCGCCGGAGTAGGTGGGTTTATAAATAAATGCCGATAAAATCGCGATTAAAAATAAATTGATATAAAAAATCTTTTTTTCCGCGAAAGAAAATCTAATTTTTAATTTTTCAAAATAGTATCCGAGCAGTGGCCATAGAAAAACTAAAGGTAGGGCAAAAAGTCTGGCTTCGCGAGCCCGAGTGCTTAGTAAAACAATCGGGGTGTTTATTAATATTGAGATGGCACCGGCTTTTAGGAGATCAGAGTGTGATTCTTCGATTAAATTTTTCTTATATATTTTATAAACTAAATAAATTGGTATTGCTAAAACTAAAAAGGCGGACACTATGGTTTCGATTGAAAAATTTAAGTTTTGGAAATTATAGATAAAGTGAGCGAACCGGGAATTTTCCAGGTAAGTCTTGTTTTGGTGTAGTAAATTTAATCTGTAAAAAATAAATAAATTAATTATTTCAAAAATAACGGCCGGAATTATTACAGCACAAAATTTATAAAATATCGAGCGGTTTTTTATTATCAAAAATAATCCCGGTATTAGTAGTAAGCCAGTTTCTCGAGTCATTAGCGAGGCTAGGAAAAAAGTGGATCCAACCAAATTTTTATTTTTTAGAAATGCTAGGACGGATCCAAATAAGAAGAAATATTGTATCAGATCGTCGTAGGTATCAATACTACGGAAGAAAGCGAATAAGATGCTAAAGCTTAAATAAAATAACAGCAGGCTGATTTTTTCTTGTTTCGCGTTAAATCCAAAATTATTTGATATTTTGGCTATCAATATTCCATTCAGAAACAACAGGGAAAAGTTGATGATCAAAAAAGACCAGGCAAATGGTAGGCCTAGACTATTTAAAATTGACAATAAACTGGTAGTTGTAAATCTGCCGGCAAAGGTAGGGTGAACTTTGTGAAGTCTCCAAATAGACTCATTGAATTCGTATGAAAGAATTGGTCCTTGTCCCAGCGAGTTCATCCCATTGAGGATGCTCGGGAAAATCAGGTGAATCGCCAAAATTAGCGTCGTGAAAAAACCGCAAAATAAAATCAAATTTTTATTGCTCATATTTATTCTACCAGATTGCTTTTGTCACTACCTCTATCGGCGTTCGGTAAAGAATTCTTTAGCGAGGATTTTGTCAAAGAAAATTCTTTGCCGGTAGTTTTGTCGGTAGCTGTAAATTTAATATTGTTCACCAGGCTGATATTTTGTCCAAGTTGTTCGGTGGTCGGAGTCACGGCCACTTCAAAATACCAACCGGTTTGGCTGTGAGCTGGTAGTTCGCGATAATTCCAGGAAATATTTCCGTTGTTGTGAGCAAGGGCTGAGCCGATGGTGACGCTTTGTTTACCGGTGAAAGTAGCGTCGCTATTTAGAGAAATTTGGAGAGTCGCGTCTTTGATTGGATTCGTAGTGTTGTTGAGCTGTATGAAGATCCAATATTTGGTAGTTTGACCAACAGCAGGAGGTAGAGGGCCGCGACCGAGCTGGTCGCCATCGTCGGAATAATAACGCACGCTAGGTGTAAGGTAGAGCTCAGTTGCTAATGGTAGTTTAGCACTTTGTCCGTACACTTCAAATTTTTGACCAGCCATATCTTTTAATTCAGCCGTAAAGGATGGTTTGATTTCTAGCGACGGGCTTTCCGAATTTCCCAAAGAAAAAGATGGTAATAAAATTACTTTAAAATTGAATTGTTCGGTGGCACCGGGAGCGCCGTTGGCAAGAGCGGTGCGTATTGAGCTGTCTACGAGCAGTCCGTTATTGTCCAATTTAAAGTTGTTGGCTCGAGCGGTGGCTTTGAGATCTACGACTCCAGGAGTAAAGGCAATATGCACCGTCTGATTTTGGAGTTGGAGTTGGCCGTTATTTTTCCAAGTTACGGAAGCGTTAATTTCTTTGTTTGGTTCGCCGTAGTTTAGGGAGTCGTTTATGGAAGCCCGGGTAGCTACCTCAGGAGAAAAGGTTTTAACACTATTTTGAGTTTTCAATATTTCTATTTTTGTATTATTAAATATACCATTTAATATGGCCAATAGATTGTATTGTCCGGATTTGGTCGGCATGATGATAGTGCCGGTCACAATTTTTTCAGTATTTTTTTCCAAAGCAATGTTTTGCAGGACGCCATCGTCTGTGTTTATTTTTCCAGGGAAGCTGAGTTGTATATTCAAGTTGTCGAGCTTGCGGTCGGAAGTATTTTTGAGAGTCAAAGCAAATGGTATGGTGTTGTTGGCAAAAGAAGTCGTCACCATTTGTAAATTTCCTTGCACCACACTCTCAGGCAAATTCATCAAAAATTTTCCTAGTTTCTGTTCTTTATATTTGGAATTTTCTGGGATATAAGAAAGTAGGGCAGTGATATCTTGGTCGGTTTTGGGAGTGATCCAGACGTAGCCATACACCTCTAGCTGGCCCTTGGCTCCCGGTCGAATATTTTGTACGGAAAAAGTAGATTGATCGGAAAAAATATCAGTCGGGGTCTTTTCTCTATCTATCACAAAACCGGCCGGTAAGTGTAGGGCGATTACCGCGTCACGCAGAGCGTATTTACTACGGTTTTTATAATCCACTGTCAGTCTGACTTCTTCACCGCTTTTGATACGACTCTCTCCCAAAGAAATTTTTAAATCAATTTGGTCGGTGAGTCCGGGATTCCAAAATAAAAAATAAAGAGTACTACCAAACATTACGACCGCCACGGCCAACAAGAAAATATCAAAGACAAATAATTTTTTGGCGTGCTCGTACTGATTATGGTAGTTCTTGTGGTAATGGTTATTTAAAGATTTATGGATAGTTTTTAACATATCAGTTATTTTACTCCATTATTAGTGTTATGGTCAAATAAAAAACCCGACTGTTAATCGGGTTTGAGGTAAGTGCTTGGCAGGTTGGTTTCGTTGTCTTCGGTGGGTTTGTTTTCGATTTTTTCCGGTTCTATTTTTTCTACTTTTTTGGCGGCTGGTGCGGTTGGTTTGGAAAGCGATTTTGGGTTGGGGGAGTATAGAGGGTTTTTTATTTTCCACTTTTCAACAAATTGACCGATACCACGATTGGCTAATTTATTCTTTACGGTAGTGTGTTGTTGTGACCACTTTACCAAACTCTCAAAGTTTACTTTATAGCGTCCGGCTACTATCACATAGGTTATCTCTTGAGCGGCGATAGCGCGACGAATAGTCTGAGAGTTTACACCAAAAAGTCTAGCCGCCTCTGACACAGAGACGCGGATCATTTCTTTTGGTTTTTGTTCATTGTTGGCTAGTTGACCTTTGGAGCTATCCATAAAATTTGTATAGACTAGTGTATACAAACTACCTTATTTTTAAGGTTCTGTCAAGGGTAATCATTGACTTTTTGAGTTTTATTTGGTATAGTTTCGTGCTAGTTTTGTATAGACTAGTGTATACAAATGTAAAGGTATTGGCTAATAAAATGATTTTGAAAACATTGAAAATACGAGCAGACAATTTGTGAGCCACGAGGCGTGTCTGTCCCTGCTGTCTGAGGAGCGTCAAGCGACGAGTTCAGGGACAGAGCCGAGTGGGTTGCAAATTGTGCGAATATTTTCACAGTTTGAAAAAGCATTTTATTAGCCAATACCGCTACTATCATATTTGACCGTTCATGCCTTTTTTGGTAATATATGCAAATCGCTTGCAGGACAGAAAAGGTCTAAATAGGTAGTTAGGCAGTAGTGTAACAATTTTAACTTTCTTTCGTCTTCTATAATGAGCAACTTCCTTACCGAGAAAATCCTACTATATAGGATATTCACAAAAAAGGATCCAGAAGCTTACACGGAACTTTACGATATATATGTACAACGAATCTACCGCTTCGTTTTTTTTAAAGTTAGTAGTCATGAGAATGCCGAGGATATCACTTCAGAAGTTTTTTTGAAGGCCTGGCAGTTTCTAATTACTAATAGCGAAGAACAGCCGGAGATAAAAAGTTTCAGTGGCTTGCTCTATAAAATCGCACGCAACAGTATTATCGATTTTTATCGCGCTCGCGCTGCCAAACCAGAAGTCACCCTGGATGAAAATATCGAGGTAGGGGACGAAGGTAAATGGTACGACGAGTTGGCCAATAAAATGGAAACCGGAAAAATAATCGAAGCGATAAAAAAATTAAAACAAGAATATCAGGAAGTGCTGACTTTGAAATATGTTGATGAGCTCGATATCAGTGAGATCGCCGAGATCACTGGCAAGAGCCAATTGTCCGTGCGAGTCACTATGCATCGCGCTTTGAAAAAATTAAAACAAATTTTGGGAGATAAAAAATAAGTTGGGATATGCCAAAAAAATTAATCTCACAACTTAAACAGCTCAAACACGGCGAAGTAAAGCCGTCTGAAGCGTGGTTGAAAAACAACCGCGCCCTTTTGCTATCCCAAATAAAAAATACTGTCGGCAGCCAAACTCCTAAAATTAATCTCGAAAATGTCTGGAACGCGATGGCTCTCTTTATGCCTCGTCCGGTAGTCTTCAATATAGTGCGTCCGATGGCCGTACTATTAATAGTAAGTGTGGTGGCCACCAGCGGTTGGATTACCGGTGTCGACGCGGCTTACAATACATTGCCTGGTGACTGGTTGTATCCGGCCAAACGCGCCGCTGAAAAAACTCAGGTCACAATGGCCGCGATGGTGGGTGCCAGTAAAGCCGAAACCAAATTGCACGCCGAGTTTGCCAAACGCCGCGCTGACGAAACCAAGCAGATCCTAGTAGGCAACGATCCATCCAAACAAGCCAGGGCTCAGGAGATGGTCAATGATTTAAAAATTGAAATCGCCAATGTCAATCAGAAATTGGATGAAATAAAAAACGATCCAAATAAAACTCTGTCCGCCGATGTGGTAAAAGATGTAAAACAAGACACCGATGCGGTAAAAAACACTTTGCAAGAAGTAAAGACCAGCTTGCTCAGTATCGCCGCTCAAAATACTTCTACTACTCCAGCCACCGATGCCGCCGTGCAGACCGTACAAGCAGTGAGTGAAGTAAAAGACTTGGCCAAAGATGCTTCCGTGAAAGCCATGGAAGTAATGGTGACCAAACACTTAGAAGGGGACAACAGCGTTTCCGCAGCGGATGTAAAAAAAGAAATTAATACTACTCTTCAATCCAGTGCTACCGATGCCGCTCAGTCTAGTCAGAGCGTAGGTAAAATAAAAGATGTAATAAACGCCGCCAAGACTCAGGCCGCTGATCTGTCTGCCGACAAAACAAACAGCGCTAGCACCACGGCCGCTTTGACTCAAAAAATTTCTGAAATTTCCACCGCTACTAATGTCGCAGTGGCTCAAACCAAAACCGCTGTCCAAACTACTGATCAGGCTGTGGCCAAAGCGGTAGATTCTCTCAATAAAGGTGATCTCACTCAAGCCGTGCAAGCGATGAAAGATGTAAATACGGTGACCAAAGAAGCGGAAAAAATTTACGACAAGACTATAGTGAGTGCCGCTCAACTCGTACCGGTATCGCCGGTAGTGGTAGCGGCTACTGACAACTCAAAAGATATAAAAGTAATTATTACCACTTCCACTTCGTCCACTCCGGAAATAAAAGTAATAGTGACACCAGTCACTACCACCAATCCGGTTAAAAGATAATAAGCAGGGTTTTTCTTTTCCCGACAGCACTTGTCAGCGTGAGACAAATATTGTCGGGAGAGGGAAAAGTAACTTAGTTCGGTTTTGCCAAAAGTCGAGGGTCCATACGGGCCTGCAAAATCTTTGTACGTTTCCCGACTTAGTCGGGAAACAAATTCCATTGCGTTTGACCGGTGTGTTTACATGCCGCGCGCAAAACAATGGAGTCTTATAAATATATTATGAACAATTTATTAAAATTGGGTAAGAAGATCTTCACTGTAGGTGTTGCTTCTACAACCATTTTCTGGTCTTTGGGCGTTGCTGCTTTGGTACCAGCTGTTGCTACAGCTGCTACACAGGTTGACTGCGCTACCGTTGTTGCCGGCGATTTCGTCAAAGCTAACGGTGCCGATATCTGGGTAGTAAACTCCGACAAATCAAGATCTTATTTCCCACAAGGTGATATTTTTAAATCCTGGACAGCCGACAGCAAATATACTTTCAAGTATGTTACTGGTGACTGCTTGGCTTCTTTCCCAGCCGCTGGGGTAGTTGCTCCTCGCCCAGGCGCCTATCTTTTGAAAGATAGCTCAACCGAAAAATTGTATGTGACTATGGCTGACGGCAAATTGGCAGAAATGTCTGTTGCTGCCGCTACTGGTCTATATGGTGCAAATTATGCTGCTTTACCTGCAAAAGGTGGCCGCACAATTCCTGCTTCCAGCGCTGACATGGTACTTCATGCTAAAAACATGAGCACTGTGAAAGTAACTGAAGCTGCTCCTTCTGAAGGCGCTTTGGTTTCCAATGGTGGTAAATTTTACGTAGTGGCTACAAACAAGAGCCTACGCGAAGTTACTGCTACTGGTTTCACTGCCAACAAATTCCAAGCTAAATTTGCTGTAGCTATGGCTTCTACCACTGGTTACTCCACTGGTACTCAAGTTACTGCTATGGAAGCTGCTTTGGTTGATGTAACTTTTGGATTTAAAGCTGTTCCTGGAACTGTTGTAGTTCCTCCAGTTTCTTCTGGTCCAGTTACTGTTTCCTTGGCTTCTGATTCTCCAGCTGCCACACCATTACCACAAGACGCTACTGGCGTTGACTTCATGCACTTCAATGTTTCCGGTTCCGGCACATTGAATGACTTGAAATTACACCGTATCGGTTTGGGTGCTTATAACGACTTGGCCAGCGTATATATTTACGATGGTAACAACCGTTTGACCAGTGGTCGCACTGTAGCTTCTGATACTAACGTAGTTACTTTTAGTAATTTGAAAGTGGCTTTGTCCAGCACTCCAAAAACTTTGCGCGTAGTAGCTGATTTAGATACTACTCTTGCTGTTTCTGGTGATGCCGATGGTTTTGAAGTTGTCAGTGCTAACAATGCTACTGTATCTGGCGTAGTTGGTTCTATTATGAGCATTGGTGCTTCCTCAGTATCTGCTATTACAGTAGATAACTCTGGTTCTACCGGTTCTTTTGGCTTGGGTGCTTCTAAAGTAGAAGTGGCTCGTGGTACTATTAGTGCTAGCTCTGCTACCAACGATGTTAAAGTTGTTAATATGACTTTGACCAACGGTGGTACTTTATCCAATGATTACTTGGCTAACTTGAAATTGACTCTCGGCAGCTCTGATGTAGCTTCGGCTGCAACTATGACTGGCGATCATGTTGTTTTCACCTTGGCTACTCCATACACTATTACTAAAGGTGATACTAAGACTTTCGTAGTATACGCTGACAACACTGGTGGTCGCGTAGCTGATACCGTGGCATTTTATGTTGACGAAACTAGCGATGTAAGAATCCTAGACACTCAATATAATGCCGGTGTTAACTTGACCAACAGTTTTGCTACTGGTAACCAGACTTATACTGTTACTGGTGGTGATTTGACCTTGTCTAACAATGGTCCTGCCGCCACTAATATTGGTAAGAATGTAACCAACGTTATATTGCAGAAGTTCTCTTTCAGCTCTTCCAACAATGTAACTGTAAAAAGCACTAAAGTATCTATCTTTTTGACAGATTCTGTTTCTAACGCTTTGAGCACTTCTACTAACTATGCATTTGTAAAGAATGTAAAAATCGTAGATTTGGACAACAGCAATCAGACTATGGTTGGACCTCAATCTGACTTTGGTACTGGTACTACAGTTTCCGCTAACAGCTATTACAAGGTGTTTACCGATTCTTACGACATCGCTGCCGGTAAGACCCGTCACTTTGCCGTGGTTGCCGATATTGATACCAGCATGCCTTCCAGCATGAAAGTTGTCTCCAAAGTTGATTACAGCGGTTCTAACTACGTAAAATACGTAGATAACTCACAATATGTGAGCGCTTCTGTGATCGTTCCAAACACTTTGACTGGTAACAGCATGACTGTTACTGGAGCTCAGTTGACCGTAACCCGCGCAACTCCTCCAGCTTCAGCTTCTGTAGTAAAAGGATCTACTCAGAATGCCTTAGGTCTATTGTTGACTGCTGGCACTTCCGATGATCTCAAAATTACTAGTTTGAAATTGCGCGTATTTGCTTCCACCACCGCTATTAGCAATGATCTTGGTGATACTGCTGCTAATGCTGTAGTAAACACTGTATCTTTGTGGGAAGATGGCGCGACTACTCCTTTGATGACTAAGAACCTTTCTGACCTTTCTGGTACGATTGGTAGTGGTGGTTACTATTATGTAACTTTCTCTAGCTTGAATTACAAATTGAAAGCTGGTGACAGCAAGAAATTGGTAGCTCAGTTGGTAATCAAAGACAGTCTTACTGCCACTCGTTATGTTAATGTAGATGTTGATCCAGATGATGATATCGATGTTGAGACATTTGCCGACGGTAAGAGTGTAACTGAGAATTCTACTTCAGTTATTAATGACTCTTCTCCAATCTACTTGACTGTAACTACTGGCGGTTCTGTGACTGTAGCTGTGGATGGTTCCACTCCTTTGGCTGATGTCGTTATTTCTGGTTCCGCTACTCCAGTAGCTATGACCACTTATAAATTGACTCCTACCAAAGAAAGCTTCACATTGACCGGTGCTGCTTTGGCTCTCGGTACTGCTGCCCAGTATGTAGATGTTAAGAAAGCAATTGTAACCTATAAGAACAAAGCTGGCGAAACTGTTAACAAGGAATGTTTCTTGAACAGCTCTGGTGAATGTACTTTCAGCGATGGTCAATTGGATGCTTACTTGATCAAAGATCAGAGCAATCTAATTACTGTTAGCGCTTTATTCAACACTATCAATGATGGTGCTGTGTCTGGCGACGCTGTAAAAATTGGTTTCAAGAAAGTATCTGCTCAATTTAGCACTACTGCTAACTTGACCAACGATTTCATTTTGTTGGGTGAAGGTTCCAACTCCAAGCAGTACGGTATAGTTGACTCCGTTGCTTTAGTTGATAGCAGTGTAACTGCTAAGACTATTCGCAAGACTAACGTTGCTGTTGCTGAAGGTGATACAGCTTCTGTTGTACACTCCACCAAGGCTCAGGATACTGTAGGTGTATTTACCTTCACTTCCTCTCCTGAAGCTGGAAGCAACCAGAACTCCACTCTTGGTACCTTGGCTGTGAAATTGACCGGCAACTTGATTGCTGGCGACGGAAACGGCAACGGATCGGTCACTATCTATGCCTATAGTGGTAGTACATTTGATAGCGCCCATCTCATGGGTAGCGTGTATCTTACCAGTATGGCTACTAGTACCAGTGATCAGGTAAGCATTGTTTTAACCGCCCAAAATGAATGGTCCGGTGCTAAACAGGTTTATCTCGTAGCTGATACTACTGATGCTGACTTTAGCGACACTGCCGCTAGCGTTGAGAAATTGACCACACAATTGGTTACCTTTAGTTGGGGTGACGGTTCGTCTGCTTACACGAACGTTGCGCCAGTTACTGGAATTCCAGTTTATGGCAAGACTTACCAGTACTAATCTGTTAGCTTAACAGATCTAGTTCTGAAAGAGACATGCCCCTCCGTTGCAAAACGGAGGGGTTGTTTTTTTATGTAAGTTTAGGTATAATTATATTGTAATTTAGGTTTAGATCATTCTATTTATAGAGGGATTTTAGGCTATGCAAAGAGAAAAAAACATAATATACTATCTGACCGTGGGGTTATTTTTATTGCCTATAATTGTTTGGCAAAATTCAGTATATCCATTTGTCGCTCCCAAAGCCTTTTTACTACAGATATTTTCGTTGTTAATTTTGGTTGTTTGGCTAATTGCTCTGCTTTCCAACTGGCGTTTTTTGAAACCAAGATTTAGTTGGCTGAGCCTTTCCGTATTATTGTTTTACGTTGCTATTTTTATAGCTTCAATATTTAGTGAAAACTTTAATCGTAGTTTGTGGAGTCGTACCGAGCGTATGACCGGTTTGGTAATAATGTGTCATTATGGCATATTATTTTTAGTTTGGCGTTCGGTATTTTCCAAGGAGCAATGGTACAAGTTGTGGCAGTGGTTTGTGGGTATTGGTATGGTTGCGCCTTTGATAGCGATGTTGCAGGTATTTAATTCCAGATTATTGCTTAATGCCGGGGCTGCTCGTATGAGCTCTACTCTAGGCAACCCGATTTTTTTGGCTGGGTTTGCCGGTTTTTTATTTTTTTCTTCATTGATTTTTTATTACAATACCAAAACCAAGTTGAAATATTTGTGGCTGATAGAGATGGTAGTCAGTTTGATAACAATTTTTACTTCTCAAACCAGAGGTGATTTGGTTGGTCTTTATGGTGGTCTAATATTTTTGTTGATTTTTTTGGCAAAGGATTTGGATTGGCAAGGACAAAGGAAGATTTTTTTGTCTGTACTTTCTGTGTTGGTAATAGCTCCGATTATATTGATTTCTTTTAGAAATTTTTCTTTCATAAAAAATATTCCGATCCTGAATCGCTTTGTCACCACTCCGCTTAGTGAGGCTAGTGGTGGCAGCCGTTTGTTGATGTGGAAAACCGCGGTGGTGGGTTGGGAGCAAAAGCCTTTGCTGGGTTGGGGTTGGGAAAATTACTACGATCTTTTTAACAAAAACTATTTACCCGAATTTTTCGGACGTACTGAAGATTGGCAGGACAATGCCCACAGTGTCTTTTTTAATTTATTGGCCACTACCGGAATAGTCGGGCTTAGCTTGTATCTTTTTATTTATTTTTATGCCTTTTATTTAATTTTTAAAAATTATAAACAAAAGAATAAAAATGAAAGATTTCTATTTTTGGGCCTAGGTGCCTTTTGGCTATCTCACTTTATAAGAAATCTATTTGTATTTGAAGATCTTTCCTCCTACCTGGTTTTCTTTTGGTTATTGGCGGGTATTGATCTATATAACAATAATGTGAGCAATACTGATCTAAAAACAAAAAATAATATTGGCGCGAACAATCATGAAAAATATTTAGGATCATTGAAAGTTTTTTTTGGACCGTTGTTAAAGTTTTTATTTATAAGCGTTTTAATTTTTTTGTCCTGCCTGTATCTTTTTAGATTTGTATACCTGCCGGCTAAAGCTGATTATTACGCAGCGCAGGCGGTTAAAAAGTCCATGGTTGATTTCAAAGGAGCTGTAGAGTTTCATAGAAAAGCCGTACAAATTTTAAACCCTTATCGCCCCGATATTGCTTTTGAATTTGGTCAGTTTATTTTGAGCTGGATTAGCGCCCATCCGGATTTTGTGGTGAGCTCTCACCGTCCTTTAGCAAGAGAGATGTATAATTTTGGTGTTGGAGCAATTCAATCATTTATTTCCGATTATCCAACCGATACCAGGGGGGGCAAGCTTTTGGGTACGGTTTATGTAGACGGATATAAATTTTGGAAAGATCCGGTTTACTTGAATGAAGCGGAAAAAATTTATAAATATTATCTTTCTACCAGCCCCTCTAGACCGGCTTTGACATTTGGTTTGGCCACTGTTAAAATGCTTCAAGGGAAGCACGACGAGGCTTTAAAAATTACGGCTGATTTTATTATTCGTTTCCCGAGTTATCCGTCATCTTATTGGATGCAATCGATAATTTACGGTCATAAAAATGATAATTTATCCGCTTTTAATTCTGCTAAAAAAGCCTTAGAGTTGGGTTATCGATTTAACTCTGATGAGCTGGACGCTGTTTTTGATCTATTTAGTCTTTATAGTAGTATTAATTTACTAGAAGATAGTATCGTAAAGATTATAATGGATAAAGACGAAAAGCAAAATTTACACTTGATAGATAAATATATTGATTATTTAAATAAAACTAACAGAAGAGAAGAAGCCAATAATTTTAAGTTAAAATTTAATAGATAGTATATGTTAAAAACGAGATTGGAAAATTTTTTAAAGCTATTAATCTACACAACCTTTTTTCTTCCATTATTGGTTGTTCCGAGTTCTTTTATATTTCCCTTCATTGTGCCGAAAATAATTTTTTTTAGAACAATAGTGGAAGTAATGTTATTTGCTTATTTGATTTTGTTATATATCAATTGGGATCAATACAAACCAAAACTTAATTATATAATTATTGGTTTGTCGGCTTTTCTTCTGAGTTTTGCTGTCTCCACCTTTGTTGGCGTGGATGTGTATCATAGTTTTTGGGATAATCATGAAAGAATGTTGGGGCTATTTACTTTAATTCATTATTTTATTTACTATATTATCTTGGCGAGTGTTTTGAAAGATTGGGAAGATTGGAAATGGGCTGGCAGAGTCTTTCTTTTGGGTGGGGGTATGGTCATGTTTATCGCTTGGCTACAGACAGAGAACCCAAATCTACTTTTGAATAATGGGGCAATTCGTGTGGCTAGTACGTTGGGAAATGCTATTTATGTGGGTGGATACGGGTTATTTTTGACCTTTTTGTCCATATTGCTCTTTAGTCGTGAGAAAAATAGTTTATGGAAAATATTTTATGGCATAAGCGTATTCTTTAGCTTTATGGGAATATTTTGGAGTGGAACCAGAGGCGCTTTGCTTGGTTTGGTCGCAGCCGCGGTGTTTGCTAGTATTTTTTATATTATAGTTTTAAAAAATAATCCCAAAGCTAGATGGGGGCTAGTGGGTCTAGTAGTTGTGGGTGTGGTTGGCGTTTCTCTACTTTATACTTTTAAAAATAGTGATTTTGTTACTAATTTACCGGCTATTGGTCGCGCCGTAAATACTTCTTTGGCTGAAATTCAAGCCAGCCCGCGTTGGATTGCTTGGGAAATTTCTATCCAAAGTTGGAAGGAAAAGCCAATATTCGGGTGGGGTCCAAATAATTATTTTTATGCGTTCAATGCTCATTATAATCCAAGGTCTCTGAACTTTGGATATGGTGAAACATGGTTTGATAACGCTCATAATATTTTGGTCAATACTTTAACAGTACAAGGTTTTGTTGGCTTGCTGGCTTATTTAGGGATGTTTGTGTTGGCTATATTAGCCTTAGTAAAAGCCTGGCAAAGAAATATGATAAATTATCACTTTATGATAATTGGAGGCTCTTTTCTAGTTGCTCATTTTGTTAGTAACATTACGGTATTTGAAAATCCCACTTCATATTTATATTTCATGTTTTGGTTGGCTTTAGTGACGGCCATGGTAAACGGGTTTACAGCCAATGCTCCGATAAGAGCGGATAAAAATATTGGCCCAGGAACATTGGTTACAATGGGTTTGGGTTTGTTTATTATAATTTTTATTTTTAATATTCAACCGGCTCGAGCCAATAATAAAACTTTGAGCGCGGTGCGGGCTTTATCTCAAGACCCGGTGGTGGGTATACCGACCGCTCGTGAGGCTTTGGCCTTCTCTTCTCCGCACGTCGATGATATTAGAAGCGATATGAGTCGCACTATAATTCAAATTTTATCGAGTGGTTGGCAAAAGATCGGCAAAGACAAAACCAACGAGTTGTTGGATTTAGTAATTCAAAATTTGGAGAAAAATTTATTGTTGCATCCTCTGGATATCAGAAATCAACTCACTTTATCTCAAGTTTATCAGCTAGGAGCGATTGTAAATAATAATAGTTCATACGTTTTTAAATCAGAAAGTGTTTTGGAAGATGCTTTGAGAAAATCGCCTAGAAGGCAACAAATAATATATGGTTTGGCCGCTGTTAAGATGCAATTAAATAAAATGACAGAAGGGGTCAGATTATTGGAACAATCTATTGAGGATAATCCAAAAATTGGCGAGGGTTACTGGCGCTTGGCCTATCTTTATAAAGTTAATAATCAGTTGGATAAGGCTAAAAATATTTTGAAGCTTGCCAACGACCGAGGTGTCATCTTTGATGAACAGGGTCAGCAAATTATTGATCAATTTATTTTACCAAGTAGCTCTGTAAGTAATATAAAGAAAAAATAAAGTTGATATGAATAATCTAATTAAAATAGTGGATAAATTTAAAACAAAAAATGTTTTGGTCATCGGTGATATTATGTTGGACTGGTATACTTACGGCCAAGTTAATAGAATTTCTCCGGAGGCGCCAGTCCCAGTTCTGAACAATACTGAGGATAAATTTATTTTAGGTGGGGCTTCAAATGTCTCAAATAATTTATTGTCGTTGGGAGCTCAAGTAAGCCTGGCTGGTTTTATGGGGGATGATGAGGGTGGGGAGAGAATATTAGGGATGTTGGAAAAATTTGGAATAAATCACGATTGTGTGATTATGCTTGAAAATCGTACTACTACCATTAAGCACCGATATATAGCCGGCAATCAGCAGATTTTGCGGGCTGATGAAGAAGTGGTTGATGGTTTTAATTCCGAACAAGAGTCTGTTTTGTTCAATAAAATTTTAGAAAAGATAGATTGGTGTGATGGTGTAGTATTGTCGGATTATGCCAAAGGACTTTTTTCCGCCGATTTTACTTCTAAAATAATTAAAGCTATCAAAGAGAAAGATAAAATTATTATCGCTGATATTAAACCACAAAATAGTGCTAATTTTGTGGGCGTGGATTATCTCACTCCCAATCTTAAAGAAGCTCTTGAAATAACCGGTGCCAAGGAGGCACAGGAAGCTGGATTGAAATTATCAAAAATGAACTATTCCAATATTCTTTTGACTATGGGTAGTAATGGTATTTTAGCGATAGATAAGCAGGAAAATATAAACCATCTGTTGGTCCATAAAGTTAAGGTTTGCGATGTTTCTGGGGCAGGTGATACGGTAGTGGCGGTGGCTTTTTTGGCAATTTTATCTGGAGCCAACTTCGTAGAAGCGGCCCAATTGGCTAACTACGGCGCGCAATTGGTGGTGCAAAAAATTGGTACCGCCACTGTGACCATTGATGAAATTAGAACTTTACTTGGTGGAGATGGTATGCATATTGATGATCTCAATATTTATTCCAAAGTATGGGGATATGAAAAATGGATAGAAAATAATGATAAATATTGTAGTAAAATATTGGTTTTAAACAAGGGTTATCAATGTAGTTTGCATTATCATAAAAATAAAGATGAGACATTTTTAATATTAAAAGGTAAAGTAAGAGTGGAAGCTGGCTCCGAAATACTAACAATGACCGCCGGTAATTTTATTAGAATTTTACCGGGAGTCAAACATCGATTTGGTGGTTTGGAAGATTCTGAGATTTTGGAGATAAGTACCCATCATGAAGAATCTGATTCATATCGTGTGGAGGATAGTAGAAAGATGGAAAATTAAAAAGTCAGTATTTATATGATTGCAAGTAAAATTGTTAGTAGAGAAGATTTGGTAAAAATTTTAGATGAACAAAGAAAGGGCGGTAAAAAAATAGGTTTTACCAGCGGTGTTTTTGATATTTTACATGCCGGCCATGTTTCTTTTCTTGAGCAGGCAAAAAATCAGTGTGATGTTTTAGTGGCCGGTATCAACTCTGATAGCTCAGTAAAAATTTATAAGGGAGAGAAAAGACCTTTGGTGGGGGAAGAAGACAGGTTAAGAGTTATGGCTGCTTTAAGTAGTATTGATTATGTTTTTTTGTTTGAAGAAAGAAGGAATGCAAAAAATTTGGAGCTATTACAGCCTGATTATTACTTTAAAGCCGGAGATTATACACCAGAACAATTGACTAGCGCAGGTATTATAAAAGATAAAGGTGGTGAAGTAATTGTATTGCCAGCTGTAGATGGAATTTCTACATCAAAGTTGATCGAAAAAATTCTAAAATTATATACTGGCGTAACCGACACTAGTGTTAAAGAAGATAAGCGCGTTCAACAAAAGGCCGTTTTTTTGGATAGAGATGGTGTGATAAACAAAGAAATCGAATATTTGCATGAACCTGAAAAATTTGTTTTTGAAAAAAATGCTTTAGCCGGAATGAAAAAAATGCAAGATTTAGGATATAAAATCATAGTCATTACAACGCAAGCAGGTATAGGTCTAGGTTACTTCACCAAAGAAGATTTTTATAAAGTTAATAGAGTAATGTTAAAAGAGTGTGATCAAAATGGAATCATAATTGATAAAATATATTTTTGTCCACATTCAAAAAGAGATAATTGTAATTGTCGTAAGCCAAAAACAGGTTTATTGGAAAGAGGAAAAGAAGAGTTGGATTTGGATTTTAGTAAGTGTTTTATTGTTGGCGACAAAACCTCGGATATTCTTGCTGGTCAATCCGCGGGATGTAAAACCATTGGAGTAAAAACTGGCCACGCTTGTGCTGATAAAGAGTTTGAAATAAAAGCAGATTTTATGGCAAATGATTTATTGGATGTTGCTAAATATATTTCAAATGCGTAGTTTAGTTATGAATAAAATTAAATTGTATATAAAAATTTTAGCGATGAATATTTTATTCATATTTTTGGAATTATGTTCATTTAAGAAAAAAACATTGGGGGAAATTAGTAATATTGGTGTCCTCTTTTTGCCACCTCTTGGCATTGGTGATCTGATTATGTTATCTCCAGCCATTCAATATATTAAAAATATTTTTCCACAAGCAAAAATTAGTCTAATAACTACGGTGCCACCAATAGTGAATTTTGAAGGGATAGAATTTATAAATTATAAAAAGTTGAAAGATGAAAATTTTGACTTGGTAATTTCTCCCACTTTAAATTTAAAACATCTTAAATATATTTTGAAATCGAGATACTGGTTTGGTTATTTTGTCAAGCCAATTAGCCAATCAAATTTTTTTCAAAAAAAATGTGGATACGATCTGCGCGGCGAACATTATTTACATAGAACACTCAAATTGGTTGGTCTGTTAGGAGAGGCTGCTAAACGAGAATTAGATCCTAAAATTATTAAAGAAAATAATTTAATTTATCCAGAAATTAAACAAGACAAGCCGGACTTATTTGATAATCTATTGGGTGGATATAAATATTTTGTCTTGGGGGCTTTGTCCAAATGGCCAGACAGACAATGGCCGGTGGAAAAATTCGTGGAAGTAATTAGTCTGGTGCTTGATAAAAATTTAGTCGATAAATTGATAATTATTGGTGATAGTAGTAAGGAAAACACAGATCTGGCCGATACCTATATGAGCTTACTAAAGAGATTTGGTGATCGGGTAGTCAATCTATCTGGAATTACCACTTTGCCTCAAACCGCTTATATCTTGGCGCGATCAAAATTTTATTTAGGTTTGGATTCTGGCCCAAGTCATTTGGCTTATATTTTGGCTCCAAGATCAGTTTCTATATTTATAACGGTAGATCCCAAATTACGTTTACCATTTTTGTCTAATTCAGCCAATAAACTCTCAGCAGTTTATCTGAATCCACCTCCACCTGTGTGCCTTTATAACGGCTTGGGTCCGGTAAGGGTAAGCGAGGTGAAAAAATATATTTCCCGGATCACTGTGGAGCAAGTCGTTAAGGCAATTCAAGATTTATTACTTAAATAGTGGCTATGAAATATTTTAAATATCTAATTAGTTATATCCTTTCATTTTTTTACGATATTTACTACTTTTTCTTTGGAGATGTTCGATCTAGAATTAGTGGTTTGGATTATTACAAGGCCAGCAAGTTTTACCCTGATTACTTAAAAAAAGGTAATATGGCCGAAGCGGTAAAGTGGTCAGCTTTGAAATATTGCCAAGGCAGGGGAGTCGATGTTGGGGCGGGTAGATGGCCTTTTAACAACGCCAAAGCCATTGAGGATAATGTAGATGAAAACGCATATAAAATTAAAGAAGCAGACAGCTCTTTGGATTTTGTATTTTCTTCCCATAATTTGGAGCATCTGGCTGATTGGAAAGAGGCGCTTAGAGAATGGCATCGGGTAACTAAAATAGGTGGAAATATTTGTCTTTACTTGCCGCATCCGGTTTGCGCCATGTGGGCCGTGGGAATAAATAAGCAACATTTATGGGCGCCAGATCCAACTGTGATTACTTCCTTTTTAAGCACGGAATTAAAAATGACTATTGAAGAAGTGAATGCTTCGCCGGATGGTTACCTGAGTTTTTTTATAGTCGCTAAAAAATGATTTTATGAAGCCAACTTCTTTTGCGGATATAGATACGAATAAGATTGAGAATAAAATTATTTTTTTGGATATTGACGGCACTATTACTTCCGATGGCCGCGATGAAGTCGAAGTTCATTTAATTAATAAAATCAAAGAGCTGGTTACCAAAAATAAAGTTTATTTATGTTCAAATAAAAAAAATAAAAATAATAGAAATCTAAAAATTGAAAGTCTAAGCGGCGCTATTTTTTTAGATACCACTTACCGAAAACCAAATAAAAAAATATTAGATTTGGTAAAAAATGAGCAAAATTTGGATTCCCTGGTTATTGGGGATAAATATCTTACTGATGCACGGTTTGCCTATAATATTGAAGCAGATTTTATCTATGTGTCTAGAATAAAATCAGATAACGACAGTGTATTTACCAAAATTACTTATTTGATTGACGATATTTTTAAATATATGATCGGATTTATTAGTAAATTTAGAAATTATCTTTTATTGATGAGGCCGCAACAATGGATAAAGAATTTAGCCGTATTTATACCGATTTTTTTCGCCAAGGAATTATTTTTTTCATCAAAATTTGAAGAAGCGCTTGCAGCCTTTGTAGCCTTCTGTTTTTTTGCCAGCTTGGTTTATGTCGTAAATGATATCGCGGATAGAGAAGTAGACGCTCGTCATCCGCTCAAATGTGTTCGACCAATTGCCAGCGGCGCTGTTTCTCTAAGAGAGGCGGTAGGCATAGCCGCGGTGCTTTTTTTGGTGGGAGCTTGGGTAGTATATATGTTTGCTGCTTCTATTATATTGCCTATATTTTTATACCTGGTTATAAATTTAGTTTATTCTTTTTATATTAAAAATGTAGCGATTTTTGATCTTATTTGCGTATCGCTCTGTTATCTTTTGCGCGTAGTTGCTGGTGGTTTGGCCACTGACACTTTTATTTCTCGTTGGCTAATACTAATGGTAATTTTTGTGGCGCTATTTATTACGGTGGGTAAAAGAAGAAGTGAGTTAGCTGGTTCTAATATTCGAACGGTTTTAAAAAGTTACAACCTTAGTCTTCTTGACCACCTATTATCCATCGCCGCTTCGTTGACTTTAGTGATATATGGGATCTATACGATCTTGGGAGTTACTTCCGATCTTACGGTTTATTCCATCGTTTTTGTAATTATTGGCATCTTTCGCTATCTCAATATTGTGCATACTTCTCATGGTGCAGAATTTCCTGAAAAATTATTTTATAAAGACAAGACTATTTTTTTAAGTGTGTTATCTTGGTTAATATTTATGTTTTGTATTTTTTATTTTTAATCTATGTCTCGTTATTTAATTACAGGTGGATCTGGCTTTTTAGGAATAAGTTTAGTTAGATATTTATTGAGTAAAGGTCACGTGGTAAGATCACTTGATATTATGCCGTTTGATTATCCTGAAAAAGATAAAATCGAAGCGCTTGTATATGATACTAGGAATATGGAACAAGTCGACCAAGCAATGATCGGAGTGGATGTGGTAATTCATTGCGCCGCGGCTTTGCCACTTTATAAAGAAGAAGATATATTTTCTACTGATGTTCAAGGCACCAAAAATATTTTACTTAGCGCCAAAAATCACCAAGTGGACAGGGTCATCCATGTTTCTTCTACGGCCGTTTATGGTATTCCTGACCATCATCCGCTCGCGGAAGATGATAAGCTAGAAGGGGTAGGACCTTATGGGCAGGCTAAAATTTTAGCTGAGATCGCCTGTTTAGAATCGGCCCGTCAGGGCATGTGTGTGCCAATTATCAGGCCTAAATCATTTATTGGACCGGAACGTTTGGGCGTATTTGCTTTATTTTATGATTGGGCCAAAGACGGCAAAAATTTTCCAATGATCGGAAGTGGTCACAACCGTTATCAACTGCTCGATGTAGAAGATCTTTGTGACGCTATCTACTTATGCGCTACTTTGCCTAAAGAAAAAGTCAACGATACTTTTAATATTGGCGCCAAAGAATTTACCACCATGAAAGAAGACTATCAGGCCGTATTGGATAAGGCTGGTTTTAATAAAAAAATAGTTGGGTTTCCTGCTTGGCCTATGATTCTGATGTTGCGGTTTCTTGAGGCTTTTCATCTGTCTCCTCTTTATAAATGGGTATATGAAACCGCTTCAAAAGACAGCTTTGTTTCAATAGAAAAAGCCCAAAGAGTCTTGGGGTATGCACCAAAATTTTCCAATAAGCAGGCATTGGTGCGAAATTATGATTGGTATTTGGCTAATTTAGAAAAATTTAAAGGTCAGTCTGGCGTATCTCATCGAGTACCTTGGAAACAGGGCGCACTTTCATTTTTTAAGATGTTTTTTTAATATAAAGCATGAATCAAAATTTTATTAAAAATAAATATCTAAAATATTTTTTATCCGTTTTTGCGCCAAGCAAGGAACGTATTTTTGATATATTATTTTTTTTATCTATTTTTTTGGTTTATTTTTTATTCGCCTTGCATATTTATAAGTGGCCGTTTGTAGATAAATTATTCTATCCAGATTCGGTAGGCTTAAGCGATATTAAAAATCGTTTTATGGTTTCTAGATTCAATATATTTTTTTTCATTAGTCCTTTTATTCAAAAAGTTCCTTTTTTTGAGAGATTTCTTGTTTCTTTGTTGCAGGCCGCTAACTACCTATTTACTTTTAAAATCGCCAATATCCTTTTAGGAAGATATTCTAAAAATTTTAACATAAAATTACTAGCAGCGACCGCGGTAGTTATTTTGATGGGGATTGAATTTTCTGTATGGGATTATAGTGCTAACTTGGAATTAAATTACCGTCTTGTTAGTGCGTTTTTAAACCTTCTATTTCTATTTTTGGTATTAAGCGAAAGGTATTGGTCGGCCATTTTGATTGTAATTTTTCAGTCTTTTGTCCATCCTCTAAATGCTTTTTATATTCATATTATATTTTTGTCATATTTTATATATTTAGTTTTGAATAAAAAAATTAACTGGAAGTTTTTTGGCTTTTTTATTTTGACCATCATTTTTAATATAGCATTTTTGCTTTATTTCAAACCCGAGTGGGGAGATTTAAAACCGATTTTCCTAAGCACAAGTGAATATTTTTTTGTAGCCAATAAGCTGGTATTTGAATGGTCTGTAGTTCGTTCTTTTAGAGCAGTGCATTATCTAGTTTACGGATTATTTTTCTTAACTACTTTATCATTATTTATAATTACTTATAAACAAAAAGCTTATAAGCCATATCCTACCAACTTTTTGCCTTTTTTGATAACAAGTTTTGTTCTGTTGCTGCTTCCAGTTTTTGGCGCATTGATAGAAATTTATTCAAATATCCTGCCTAATTTTATAGTGAAAAATTATATTAATATTCAATTGCCAAGAAGTTATGGTTGGGTAAGATTTTTTTTGTTTTTATCTCTAGTATTTTTATCCAGGTATTTATTAACTTTTTTGGAAGTTAGGAAAGATTATTTTTATAATAAATTTAAAAAATTAGCAATTGTTATAAACAGCCTCAAAACCAATAGATGTGAGGAGCGTTTTGGAATTTTTCTTACAATCATATTTTTTTTGTCGGTGTGGCATATAATAATAAAAAAAAATATTTTAATGAGTCAAGCCGCTAATAATGATTATAGCATTATTAGTGGCGTTAATAATAAATTTTCTTTTGAAAATCTAAATCTATCTTATGATGTTTTTATCAATTTAGATAAAACATATTCACAAAATACCGATATTTCCTCATATGTAAGCATACCCCCTCTGCAATTGATGAGATTTTTAAATAAGAATATTATTCTTGAGAGAAATCAATATCAGAATTTCTTAGGAGGGTTAACCGTTCCCTTCAATACAAATGCTGAATTGGCTTCATTGCAGGCATTTATGATAAACAATAACGAAGATGGACTATGGGTTGTACTTCCTCATATGAATGATTTTCGTAGAGTTTTTCAAAAACCGGTTTATTTCATAAATGAAGATCTGGGACTTTTGCAACATGACAAAGATATGGCTCAAAGAATACTCTATCGCGGAGAATTATTATTTGGAAAAGATTTTTGGAAGAAATACAACATTTATTGTAGTGATCCAAATTTGGTACTTACCAAAAAGTATCTAGAATTAAAAGAAAAAGATTTTTTGAAAATTAAATTAGAAACACCACAGTTAAAATTTATAGTTACCTACGCCTTACATTCTTTGCCGTTTCCTATACTTTATAAAAATAATGTATTTGTGGTATATTATTTAGCCAATTAGTAGTTTATTAAATTTTCTCTATAAGTATATAGAAAATTAAATCAAATATATGGTAGAATTATGCAAAAAAGGATTTGGTATGGATATAATAAAATCTTGGAAATTTTGTTAATAATTTGTTAAAAAATAAATAAGAATTTATCATATGAAATTTTTTTTTCTATCTATAAAAAAGTTTTTTGCTCATAAGCAGATAACGCCCTTGTTGATAATACTTATTTTTTTGATTGTGTCGGTTCTTGGTATTAATCAATATCGCTATGGTTGGGGAGACCAGTCCATCACTGTTGCATTCTTGAATTTTTTTTTGAATCCGAGTTTATATCCGCACGATTATCTTTTGGCGCAAGTTCCTTACTATTATACTTTTCTATGGTTTGGGTTGGCGGCAATAATCAAATTTTCTGGGATCAGTACTCCTATTATTTTGTTTACTGTCTATCTTATTTCTATATTTTTTTCTTTTTTTTCAATATATCTTATTGCCAAATTATTATTCAAAAGAAAAGAAGTAGGTTATCTATCTTTATTTTTTTTAATTTTTACCAATCAGATAATGGCGGGGACCGAAGCCGTCAACGATATGCTGTTGACTATCACAGTCGCTTTGCCGTTGGCTCTGTTCGCTATTTATTTTTTTCTTAAAAATAAATACTATACCAGTTATATTTTACAAGGCATTTGTTTTTTAATACATCCTCTTACGGCTCTTTATCCCTTTGCTATTACGGTATTTTCTTTATTATTGGATCTAAGAAATATCAGGATACGTAGGCTGGTGTCGTATGTCGGTTTATTTCTATTGATAATCAGTCCGTTAATTGTCTGGAAAGTGATTTCTGCTCCCGTTAGTATGAATTTTCTATATGCCGACCCGGCTTGGATCAGTCTTTTAAAATTGCGTTCCCCTCATCATATATTTCCTTTTTCTTGGGGCATTGGCCAATTATTAAAAGCGATATTTATATCTTTGGTTTTTATTATTAGTTGTAAGTACAAACCGGAAGCGGATAATCATAGAAAAATGATGATTTTTACTGTCGCCTTGGTTATCTTGGGAGCGGTCGGTGTGATTTTTACCGAATTTATTCCGCTTGCCATAGCTATGGTATTACAGTTTTTGAGAGGTTTTCAATTTATCACCTATTTTGCCATAATTTATTTTTCCAATTTTTTAATAAAAAAATTTGAAGGCGAATTCAACATTCAGGAAAGGTTGTTGGCAATTTTTTGCATAATCGCTTTTTTTTATGATACGCGTGATTGGAATGTCGCTTTTTTTTCTTTGGGAGCCTTTTTGTCAGTTATCTTGTTTTATTTATTGGCCGAAAATGTCACTAGGTTGGTATTTAAGCGTCCGGCTTTGAGCGCCAATCAGTTTGTGTATGCGATGGTAGGGTTAGCTATTTTTCTAGGTGCTTCAGCCGGAGTTGTCCAGAAAGATTTTGTTATAAAAAATGCTCAATCCAAAGATTGGTTGGATGTCCAATATTGGGCCAAAGACCATACAGATATTAAAGATGTGTTTATTGTTCCATCCAATTCGGATGGTTTTAGAGTGGAGTCTCAAAGATCTATTTATGCTGATTGGAAAGACGGCACCCTAATGAATTTTAATCCTCAATTTGGTTTTGATTGGTTGGAAAGGATGAAAAATCTTGGTTATGTTCCAGGGGAAGACTTGCGTGTGGGTTTTGATAAGCTTTCAGAGCTCGATTTTATTAAAATAGCGCAGGAGATGAAGAGATCAAACAGCTCCAGCAATGTATTTTTGGTAAATAACCAAGATGGTAAGAATTTAAATTTTCCTGTTTTATACAGTAATGCTGGGTATAAAGTTTATAAAATTATCCTAAAATAAATTTAAAATTCCGCTGTAATTAGCCGGATTTATTGACATATTAGTGGTCTGACAGTATAATTATATCACTATTTAATCATATATTATGACTGCGAAAAATTTTGCGGTAATCGGGGTGGCAGGGTATATTGCCCCACGTCATCTAAAAGCCATAAAAGAAACTGGAAACAATTTGGTGGCGGCTTATGACCCAAATGATTCGGTGGGTATTCTTGATAGCTATAGTTATGGTGTTGATTTTTTTACCGAATTTGAGCGCTTTGATCGATACGTGGAAAAGCATAAAAGGAATCCTAAAGCCGGCAAAAAAATAGATTATGTCACTATTTGTTCGCCGAATTATCTTCATGACGCCCATATTCGTTTTGGCCTTAGGATTGGCGCCGATATTATCTGTGAAAAGCCTCTAGTATTAAGCCCTTGGAATATTGATCCTTTAATTGAAATGGAAAAAGAAAGTGGCAAAAAAGTTTATAATCTTTTACAGCTTAGGGTTCATCCTGCCATTATCGCTTTAAAAGAAAAGATTGAGAATGATCAATCCGAAAAGAAATTTGAGGTGGAGTTGGTTTATATTACTCCTCGGGGCAATTGGTATTGGAGTTCGTGGAAAGGGGATATAAATAAATCAGGTGGAGTAGTATCAAATATCGGCATTCATTTTTTTGATATGTTGATATGGATATTTGGCAAAGTGATTAAGCAGGAAGTCCACTATCGAACTCCCAAAAAGATGGCCGGTTTCATAGAGCTCGAACGCGCTAAGGTAAAGTGGGCTTTGTCTTTGGATGTAAATGATCTGCCTAAAGCCGACGGTAAAGAAATAAAATCTTTTCGTTCCATTACTATTGATGGCGAGAAAGTAGAATTTTCTGATGGTTTTACGGATCTGCACACTGAAGTGTATAAGCAGATTTTAACAGGGGGAGGCTATGGTCTAGAGGATGTTCGGCCAGCTATTGAGTTGGCTCATGCTATGAGAGAGTCTGTTGTAGTGAACCAGATAGAAAATAATTTTGTTAATTTTTTTAAAAATGAATAATTTTAAAATAGCTCCGAGTGCCATGATTGGGGAAAATGTGGTGATAGGAAATAACGTTGTCATTTATGACGAGGTTGTTATTGGTAATAATGTTCGTATTGATGATAATACGATACTTGGCAAAATGCCGTTGGTTTCCAAAAATTCGGCCACTACAGAAAATAGAGAACTCGGTCCATTGATAATTGGTGCGGATGTACTTATCGGCTCTGGTGTAACCGTCTATCGGGGTGCCACGATCGGTTACGGCTGTTTATTAGCCGATAATGCCACTATTCGGGAAGAAGTAGTGATTGGGGAAAATACAATAATCGGCAGTCGGGTATTAATAGAAAATTCAGTCCAGATTGGAAATAAATGTAAAATTCAGTCCAATGTTCATATCGTGCCTTATTCAAAAATAGAAGATTTTGTTTTTATTGCTCCTGGCGTGTTAACGTCTAATGACGCTTATGTGGGTAGAACCAAAGAAAGATTTTCTAAATTTTTAGGTGTTCATATTAAGAAAGGTGCTAGGATTGGTGTGGGCGCTGTGTTGTTGCCTGGAATTACTGTAGGCGAGGACGCGCTGGTTGGGGCGGGTTCGGTAGTGACTCAGGATGTGGAGACAAAAAATGTAGTGGTGGGTGTTCCGGCCAAATATTTAAAGGATGTTCCAACCGATCAATTATTAGAAAATCAATAATATGATTATCCCTTTTGTGGATTTAAAAAAACAATATCAGGATCTAAAAACAGAGATAATGCCGGCCGTTGAAAAAGTTTTTGAGGAAGGTTCTTTTATTATGGGTGATGAAGTGAAAAAATTTGAAAAAAATGTTTCTGATTATTTGGCACAAGAATCTCTGGGTTGTGCTTCCGGTAGTGACGCTTTGCTTTTGTCTTTGTTGGCAATGGAAATAAAAGCCGGAGATGAAATTATTACTACTCCGTTTACTTTTTTTGCTACTGCGGGAGCAATAGCCAGATTGGGTGCCGTACCGGTGTTTGTGGATGTGGACGTTGATACTTTTAATATTGATTGTTCTAAAATAGAAAAAGCGATTAACGAAAAAACTAAAGCCATTTTAGTGGTTCATATTTTTGGTCAGTGTACCGATATGGATAAGGTGATGATGCTGGCTAAAAAATATAATTTAAAAGTAATTGAAGATGCTTGTCAGGCCTTTGGGGCCGAGTATAATGACAAAAAGGCGGGGACAATGGGAGATTTTGGTTGTTTTTCTTTTTTCCCCACCAAGAATTTAGGTGGTGCGGGTGATGGCGGTTTGATAACTTGTCGCTCGCAAGAAGATTTGGAAAAAATTAAAAAGTTACAAATACACGGATCAAAAAAGAAATATTTCCATGAACTTGTGGGAGTCAATTCTCGCCTGGATTCACTGCAGGCGGTAGTTTTGAGTATAAAACTGAGATATATTGACGAGTGGAATAAGAAGAGAAAAGAAATAGCGGGTGAATATAATAAGGCATTTATTAATTTAGTAAAAACTCCCACAGAAATACCTAAGGGCAAACATATTTTTCACCAGTACGCTGTTTTAACCAAGAATAGAGATAATCTACTAGAGCATTTACAGAAAAATGGAGTGGCAGCCGGTATTTATTATCCCTTAGCACTTCATTTACAGGATTGTTTTAAATATTTAGGTTATACCAAAGGTAGTTTTCCGGTTTCAGAACAAATTTGTGACGAGGTCGTCAGTTTGCCGGTATATCCGGAAATGACCCAGTCGCAAATAGATTATGTGATTAAAATATTTACAGATTTTTTTAAGCAGCGTTCTTAAAAAGGCTATTTAAGTATGATTAAAAAAATTTATTTTCTATCTGCTTTTTTCCCTTCGTTTGCGGGTGGAGCGGAAAAATCTATCTTGGAAGAATTTAAAATATATTCAAAAAATGGTTATGACATAAAGGCCATTTCTTTTGATATACTCTATTATCAGTCGGAGTATGATTTCAGAGTCGTTGCGGGTAAAAATTTTCTCTTAAAATATAAGTTTTTATTATCTATTTCGCGGTTTGCTTTCTTATTTTTTAACAGGGGTTTGGTAAAAAGTATCTTGGATCAAAATTTATCGTCCATTAAAGAATCGGAGTTTGTGGTGTTGCAAGGACCTTATTCGCCTTTTATAGCAGCATACTGTATAAAAAATAATATTAAATATCATTATTATCTAAGGGATAATAGTAGTATTAGCATGCTTTTTGTTAATTATTCCCGAGGGGTAAGAAGATTATTTAAGTTTGCTAGAATGATTGTGGAAATGCCATTTACTATAAATTTTATTATTAGTAATAAAGTTGCATTAAAACACGCCTCAAGAATAATCGCAAATTCCGATAAGATGGCTGACTTATTGCACAAACGTATTGGTTTAAAAGCGGATGAAATAAAATATCCTAAAATCGACATTGCTTCTATTAATAATTTTGTAGTAGATCCTAAGAAGCAAAAATATATCACCTTTATCGGTGGTAGAAATTCTGAAAAGGCTTATGAGATATTTATCAAAGTGTCTAAAGTTTTGCCGGAATATGAATTTTTGCTAGTGGAAGATCGCAGCGATCGTTTGGTAAAAGGCAATCTAACGTTTATGCCGGTCCAAAAAGATGCGGCTAAAATATATGAAATTACCAAAGTTGCTATAAGTATTTCACGTTGGAATAACACCTTTTCGGGTAGAGTTGGCTTAGAAGCCGGTCGTTTAAAAATACCGGTAATATCCAGTTCAGCGGTAATTGATAAAGATGTAGATGACCGAGAAGTCCATGTATTAAAAAATATAGATGATGTGTCAGAATGGGTAAAAGCTATTAGAGGGTTTGAAAAGAAGAGGGGGATATTTATTTTAAATTCAGATTTTGGTGTACGCAATACTATTGGATCTCGCGCTTTTGAAATCTATAAAAATTTATCTTATCGAAATGGTGTTTTTGTTTTTTGTAGAAATTTTTTAAAAAATATAGAATCCACCTCGCTTATAAAAAAAGTTATTCCAATGGGTGAGATATTGATGAAGTTGATTAATTTTTTTCATATTTATTTTTCTGTTTCCAGACACTTTAATCTTAATAAAATTAAAATTGAAATTTTTCAGTTTTTTTTATTAAAAAAATTAAAGAAATTAGACCTGTCCAATATTGATTTTGTACATTCTTGGGACTTTACTCCAAAAGTTTATGCTTATATAAAACAAATTAATCCCGCTATTAAAATTTATCAGGATGTGCCGATGGCTCTCACTTCTTTTCTTGGTAAAATATTGGAAGGTAAAGATGAGCTATATAAAAATGTGAATCTAAAGGTGGATGATTATGTAAAAGATTGTTTTAATCATGTCGATCAATTTATAGTGCCATCGTTATTCGTTAAGGATTCTTTGATTTATGAAGAAGTCGATTCAAATAAAATTTCGGTAGTACCTTTTGGGGTAGATATAAATAAATTTACGCCCCAGCAGAAACATAATAAAGAAATAAATTTTTGCTTTGCCGGAGCCATTAATCAGAGAAAAGGCGTTGCTTATTTAATTGAAGCCTGGAAAAAAAATAATTTTAAAAATGCAAAACTAAATTTATATGGTCGTGTTTATCCGGAAGTGCGTTCGTATTTAGAAAACGCTTCACAGCGCAATATAGCGGTATATGGTTTTTGCGATATGGCCAAAGAATTGCCCAAAAATAACGTGTATGTTTTCCCTTCTATTTTGGAAGGATCGTCCAAGTCAGTGTACGAAGCGCTGGCTTCAGGGCTTCCAGTTATTACTACCTATAATGCCGGCTCAGTGGTGGAAGATGGAAAGCAAGGTTTTATAATCCCGGTTGCTGATGCGGGAATTTTGGCGGATAAAATGAAATATTTTTATGAAAATCCGGAAAAAATAAAAGAAATGGGCGAGTCTGCGCGTAAATTGGCCCAGCATTTTACTTGGGAGAAATATGCTCAAAATATTATATCTATTTATGAATCCAATTAATTTTTAAGAATATGAATTATTATCAAAATAAAATTTTAAGTTTAAAAGAGATCTTTGGGAAAGATGATGTTATTTTATTTGATAATAAATTGGTGGTTAGCGGCCAAGAATTTCCGATTGTAAACGATGTGATAATTTTATTGAAGCCGGAAAAATATTCAAATTTTGTCAAACAATCAATTTCGTCGTCCGCTGGTAATAGGGGACAAATCAAGGATTTTGCCCAAGATATCCAATATAGCTTTGGGGAAGAGTGGAAAGAGTATAAGGATATTTTGCCAGAACACCATAAAGAATTTGAAGAATATTTTGATTTGGTGGATATACAAAAGTTTTTTTCCAAAAGGGTGTGTGATTTGGGTTGTGGTAGCGGCCGTTGGAGTTTTTTTCTGAGCGACAAATGCAAAGAGATGGTGTTGGTGGACTTTTCGGACGCAATTTTTGTAGCTCGTAATAATTTAAAAAACTCCAATAATTGTCTGTTCTTTATGTGTGATATCAAAGACATCCCCTTTAAAAACGATTTTACTGATTTTCTTTTTTGTTTGGGAGTGTTGCATCATTTACCTACTGATTGTCTAAATGAGGTGAGGAATTTAAAAAGATTTTCTCCGGAATTACTGATCTATTTGTATTATGCTCTTGACAATAGACCCGGTTATTACAAGATTTTATTGAAGTTGGTAACCGGTATCCGTTTGGTTTTAAGTCGAGTGCAAAATAAATTATTTCGCAGATTATTTTCTCATCTAGGTGTTTATTTGATTTATTATCCGTTAATTTTAATTGGCAGTATTTTTCAAATTTTTAACAAAGGTAAATTTATTCCTTTATATGAAGCTTATAAAGATAAAACATTTAAGAGAATAGAACAGGATGTGTATGATAGATTTTTTACTGGCATAGAGCAGCGCGTCAGTCGAAAAGAAATTTTATCTCTAAGCGATACTTTTAGCACGACGACTGTTTCGGATAATAATCCGTATTGGCATTTTGTTGTCAAAAGATAATTATTTTATGAAATTGGCCTATATAACCAATATTACTATACCAGCAAAGGACGCTCAGAGTATCCAGGTAGCGGCGATGGCCCAAGCTTTTTTTGAAAATTTAAAAGAAGATTTTTTATTGATTTCTCCCAAAAATAACAATCAGCCAAAAACTGACTATAGATGGTTTAAGGTTTGGAGTGCAGCTTGGTTATCGCGTCCAACCAGGTATTTATTTTTGATAGTTTTTTCTTTGTTTGAGATCTTAAAATTTAAGCCAGACTATATATATAGCCGCGATATTCTGGTAGTTTTTTTCTACTATCTTTGTGGATATAAGACAATTTATGAAATCCACAAGCCATTTGAAACAAAGATTGGTAATTTTTTATTTAGTCGATTGGTTGGTGTTATTAGGATTGTGGCTATTTCCGAATCGCTCAAATGCTACGTAATGAGTAAATATAATATCGATGAAGATAAGTTGCTAGTGGCTCATGATGGATTCTTCCAAAAAGATTTTGATAATCTAGATAAAGAAATTTGCAGAAATAAATTATTAAAACAGTTGTCTCTCTCAGATGATTGTTTTATCGCGATGTATAGTGGAAATTTAAAAGTTGGTGGCAAAGGAGTTGATTTAATAATTAAAGCCGCCCGCGCCTGCCCGGACATGATTTTCGTGCTTTTGGGAGGCGATGGATTTGCTGGAGGAGAGCCAAAAAATATAATATTTATTTCTCGTGTTTCCTACCAAGAAGTTCCCGCTTATCTTAAAGCCGCCGATTTGTTGCTTTTGCCGTTTACCAGGGAGTTAAAAACCTACAAATATCATTCGGCTTTAAAAATGTTTGAATATCTGGCTAGCGGCACACCGGTTTTGGCCTCTAATCTAGGTTCAATCACTGAAATATTCAACGATAATAATTCTTTCCTTTTTAATCCAGAAGATACGGATGATTTTATATCAAAAATAAAATTAATTAGGGTGAATTATTATCTAGCTCAACGCAAATCCAGTCAAGCTATTACAGAATCTGCAAATTTTACTTGGCATAGTAGATCTGGCAGTATTATTAATTTTTTAAATTCAATTTTAAATTAACACCCCAAGTCTATGAATTTTTTAAAGTTTTCTAAAAAAGTTAAGTTGATGGATAATAATCCGATTGTTGTTGTTGATATTGGAGCTTCGGGAGGGTCTGATGTGAGGTGGTCGCAGCTGACTGATAATATAAAATTTATAATGTTTGAGCCTGACAAGAGAGCGTTTGAATCTCTTTCTAAGATGAAAGACAATAATTTAGTTCTGTTCAATTCAGCCCTTGCCGATGCTAAGAAAACAATTAGCTTTTATTTGTGTAAAAAGCAGAAGGTATCTTCTGTTTTTAAGCCAAATTACGATTTTTTAAAAAAATTTATAAATAAAGAAAGATTTGAAATTATAAAAGAAATTGTGATGGAAGCAGACACTCTGGACAATCAATTGGGCGGTGCTGGTATTAATGATGTGGATTTTATTAAAATTGATACCCAAGGATGTGAGAAATTAATTTTGGCTGGTGCTAAAAATACACTAAAGAACGCTGTTGGGTTGGAAGTAGAGGTGGAGTTTGCGCCAATTTATTTAGAACAGCCGTTATTTGCTGATGTTGATAGTTTTATTAGAGAAAATGGTTTTGAGTTATTTGATATTCAGAAGTGTTTTTATCAAAGAGATAATAGAGCTGAGTTGTCCAAGGGGCAATTAGTTTTTGGTAATGCTTTGTACTTTAAGAGTCCAGAAAAGATTTTTTCTGAGTCAGTCAGTCATGATAAAATTGTCCGTGCTTTTTGTTGCTACTTATCTTATGGTTATTTAGATTTAGGGCGAGCATTACTTAATTTGGCCATTGATAAAAAAGTACTATCGGAAGATGAAATTGCTATAATGGAAAAAGCGATCTCATCTAAGAGTTCTACATCTTTGAAATTTAGAGGTTCTAAAAAAATATGGTTAGTTCTGATTAAATTGGCTAGTGTATTTTCTCGAGACCATATGACTGATTTAGCAGTAGGTAATTACCCTGTTTCCAAGTGGAATAAATATTTTTAATATGATTTTTATCCAGTGCTTTAATTATTAGGTTGTATGAATAAATATGAAAAAATAAAGTTTATATTAAAAGAAAAATATTTTTATGTTTAAAGTATTTTTTAAAAACGTAAAGATGGTGAGTCTGCTGTTTCTAGTTGTTGGATTATATATAATTAAGGGTCGGGCTAATAAAAAAATTACTTCTCCAAAGAAGGTGGTTGTTGCTCAGTTTGCTAAGTTGGGAGATATGGTTTGCACAACTCCTATTTTTAGAGCAGTTAAGGATAAATTTCCAAATTCTCAACTTTTTGTTATTGGCAATGAGATAAATAGATTAATCTTGGAAGATAACAAAGATGTCGATAAATATTTTGTTTATAACAAAAATTTTTTTCAATTATTAAAAATTATCAGGTCAGAACAGATTGATTTTGGATGTATGTGCGCGCCAAATTTTATAGGCTTATCTTTGTTGTATTTGGCTGGTATTCCTTGCGTAGTTTCTCCAGTGGTGGATGGGGGATATAGTCCTTTAAATACTTTATATTATAATATAATACGAAAATTTGTAATTAATAAATCACACACTATGGGTAAATATGCCCCGCGGGAGTATCTGCGTTTATTGGAGCCGCTGAATATATTTACCGATGATACCACTAAACATTTAGGTTTTTCACCGTCTGCTAAACAAAGTGTGGATCAATTATGTGGCCAATACGGTTTAATGCCCGGTAAGGATTTATTAGTTGGTATAGTGCCGTGTGCGGGGAATAAAATAAAACAATGGGACGTGAAAAATTTTGCCAAACTTGGAGAATATTTATCTCATAATTATAAAGCAAAGATTATATTAATCGGTTCTAAGGCGGACGTCAAAGAAGCTGAAGATACTATGCGGTATATAAATTATGACAAAGTATATAACTTTGCAGGAAAATTAAATTTAGACCAATTAAAATATTTTATATCAAAGATAAGCCTATTGATAGGAGTAGACACAGGACCAATTTATATAGCTGAATCTTTTGGGGTTGCTACCATTGATATTGTTGGCCCGTTAGATGAAAATGAGCAGCCGCCAAAGGGTGCGCGGCATAAAATAGTTGCTTTACCTAACAGAATTCCAGCCCTTCATATTATGAATGCTAGAAATTATAATTTTGTAGAAGCAAGAAGACAAATTGATGAAATTGTTCCTGAACAAGTTTTTAAAGTGATAGACGAAGTTTTAAAAAGTTAATTTATTGAGTAATATTATGTTTAAAGAAATTATAACCACTTTGAAAGAAGATGTTAAACAGTTGGGCCGCTACCCTAAGTTTAGAGAGAAAATAGGTAAGCTTGATTACGATGAATATTGGGTGGAACGACGAGGCTCTTCTACCAATAGTGTTCTTTCTGATTGGCAAAAAGTTCGCGCTGATCAAAGTTTAAAAATTTTGGAAGCCGGTTCTTCGGTTATTGATATCGGCTGTGGTGATGGTGCGGTTTTAAATTATTTTAGAGAAAATAAAAATATTAAAGGCGTAGGAGTGGACGTTAGTCTTCAGGAATTGGAAAAAGCAAAAAATAATAATATAGAGACTATGTATTTGGATCTTAATAAAGAAGAATCTGTTTCAGATTTACCTCAAGTCGATTATATAACTATTTTTGAAGTTCTTGAACATCTCCCCGATCCTGAAGAAATATTATCCAAATTAATAACCAAAACCAGAAAGGGAATCATTTTTTCTGTTCCAAATACCGGTTATTATACTTATCGACTTCGACTTTTATTTGGTAAATTTCCTTTACAGTGGGTGGTTTTTCCTGGTGAACATTTACGTTTTTGGACAGTCAGGGATATGAAATATTGGTTAGAATATATTAATGTAAAAGATTATCAATTATTTTTATACAAAGGACTTCCTTTGTTAAATAGATTATTTCCAAATTTATTTGCTAGAGGGATAATAGTCTATATTAAGTCTAAGTAGAGTGTCTGTTGTATTTATCATCTCTTTGTGATACGCTATAATTAATTTGAGTTATTATTTTACAAAATATGGCTAATTTTAGCAAAAAAAAATGGATTCTCTTAGATATTGATAACTGCATGTACAATGGTTTTAATCCAGATGGAACTTTTGTGGAATATAAAAAACATATGCGTGCAGCTGATGAGGGGTGGGCAGTGTCTTTGACCGGTGATCTAGAAGGACTTAGAAATTTTAGGCAAAAGATGGCCGCAATTATAGGGATGGATAGATCATTGCTTCAGTTTATAAGTGATAAAACAGGTAAAAAATATTGGATAAATGAATTGGCCGCACATCGTTGTGGAGAAAATGGTTACCATCCAGAGAAACATCTTGAGCACGACGTTGATTTGGTCGAATGCTTGCGTTTGATAAAGGCGCAAAATATTGAATTGGTTGCTGTAACTGATAATCCAAACGGTAGAAAAACTCTGCGTATTTTGGGGGTGGATTCTGATATAATACCAGACAATTTGGTTTTTGATTCAATTCGTATGGGGGATTTTAAAAATCCAGACTCTTTAAGATATGTGCTAGACGTATTAAAAGCTACCCCGGACGAGGCGGTAGTATTTGGTGATTCTGAAGCTTCAGACATTATTCCCGCACGCGAAGCCGGGATTGACGCTCATTTGGTAGGCGGAAGAGATGAGCTTTTGTCTAAGCTGCGTACTTTATTTATTGATAATTATGGCAATTAAAATAATTAAAAAAGTTCCCAGTCCAGAAGAATTGGCGGCAGACATGCCGATATCAAATGAATTATTAAATAAAATAGCTCTTGATCGTAAAGAGACCCAAGATATTTTATCTGGCCGAGACGAAAGATTACTTGCTATTGTTGGTCCGTGTTCTGCTTGGCCGTATGAACCGGTTTTGGAATATGCAAAAAGATTAAAAGAGCTAGAGCCGAGATTGAATAAAAAATTAAAAATATTAATGAGGGTTTATACTCAAAAACCACGTACTACTAAGGGGTGGAACGGTCCTATTAATCAACCCAATCCTTGTGATGAACCTGATGTAGCGGATGGGATTCGCTATACCAGATCTCTAATGTTAGATGTTCTGAAAATTGGTTTGCCGATTGCAAATGAGGCGCTGTTTACCCATGATAGTATGAAATTTTTCCCTAATCTTTTATCATGGATGGCTATTGGAGCCCGTAGTTCTGAAGACCAAGAACATAGAATATACGCATCATCGGTTGATTGTCCTGTGGGTATGAAAAATCCTACGAGCGGATCTATTGAGATAGGCGTTAATAGTGTGATAGCAGCTCAGAACTCACATACAACTATATTTGGTGGTTATCAGGTTATTACTAGTGGTAACCATTACACACATTTAGTGTTGAGGGGAGGTAATTATACTGGTCCAAATTTTGGTATAGAAAATATTTTAAAGGCTCAAGAATTAATGAAAAAAAATTTGATAAATAATTCAGCCATAGTTATAGATGCTAGTCACGATAATTGTTTGGTAAATGGAGTAAAGGATGTAAGAAGACAGATTGAGGTGGTTAGTCAAATAGTTGAATTTCGTAAAAGCAATCCTATCGCTAGAGAAATTGTTCGTGGTTTTATGTTAGAAAGTTTTCTGAAGGGAGGAAAACAGGAAATAACGTCCTCAATGGACATGTCCGGTTTATCCATAACAGATCCCTGTTTGAGTTGGGAAGATACTGAGGAATTTTTGTTAAATTTATTTGGTAATTAATAAATTCTTATATGTATATTGTCGGAATTATTCCAGCAAGAATGGGGGCTTCGCGTTTTCCTGGAAAACCATTAAAAAAAATTCACGGCATACCAATGGTTGGTCACGTTTATTATCGCAGTCAAAAATCTAAAAAAATTGACGATTTATATGTAGCAACATGTGACAAAGAGATCTTTGATTATATTATTTCAATTGGCGGTAAAGCTATAATGACTAGCAATGTGCACGAAAGACCTACCGAGAGGGTTGCCGAGGCAATCATGAAGATCGAATCCATACAAGGAAAAAAAGTGGACGCTGTCATAATGATACAAGGTGATGAACCAACTGTGCGTCCTGAAGTTTTAGATAAAATGGTAGATATTTTTGAAATTGATTCTTCCGTTGGAGTATTGAATGTTATAAATAATATCACCAATGAGGATGTATACCACGACAAAGACACTGTAAAAATTATTACTAATAATAATAGTCAAGCAATTTGGTTTTTTCGTTTACCCGATCCATTTTTGGAAAAAAATATTCACAGCTTGCCGATATATATACAGACAGGAATTATTGGTTTTCGTTTAGAAAATTTAAAACAATATATTCAATTTGAATCTACCCCGTTGGAAAAAGCCAATTCAGTAGACATGTTCAGATTAATCGAACATGGACAAAAAATTAATATTTTAAATTCTGACGTTCATTTATATAGCGTAGATAATCAAAAAGATTTCGATATAGTGGAAAATTTTTTGTCAACTGATGATTTGTTGCCGAGCTATTTAAACATATGAGCGCCTATTCAATAAATGAAAGAGAAGGCGTTGTTGTAGTAATGAGTGCTGAAAATAAAGTAGTGGCGGAATTTAATACAAAGGATGATCTTCCTAGAGCGTTAACTCTTTTAAAAAAATTCAATGAATTAAAAACTAAGGATGGTAATTACCTGTCTAAAATTTTTAAAATTGAAGGATATGAGGCGTGGTCATTTAATCAAGAAATATTATTTTGGTCGTTCTTTCGATATTTTTCAAAATACGAAGAATTAATAAAATATTTAAATAATGCCAAATTTGATAGGTTAATTATTCAAAAAGCTAGTGCTGATTTGAACAGAATTATTGAAAATATTTTTGCCGGAGAAGTGGTTTTAATTGAAGGTCGATCCATGGTCGCTAATTTTTTTCGATATTTTATATTCACTGGCACCAAGTTTTTAGCCATGATCATTTCGTTATTGGCAGTAATTAAATTATTTTTAAAGAAAGTACCAATCATAGTTTATAGCCCCGATATACTTTCTAGTTTAGGTTGTGATTTTAGAATATATCCGCTCTATAGTTATTTAAGGGATAAACAAAAAGATTTTATAGAGGTGATGCATACTGATTTAGGAAAAAATTTTTTATTAAATTTAATAAAAAGAAAAAAAACTGTAATTTATTTGGACTCTTTTTCATGGTTTGTATCTCCGATAAAGATTGGTGAAGTAGACCTAGATATAACCGAAGAGCTATATGTAAAAATTTTTTTTAGAAGTCTAGTAAAAAATATAGCCAAGAGAATTTCTATAAGTTTTAATTTGTTTAAAAAATTGGATTGGATTATTAGGAATTCCAGTTTAAAAACTCTGGTGGCTTTAGATGATGTGCGTTATACTAACGAATTGATTATAGCCTGCCATAAAAATGGAGTAAAATCATTTGGGCTTCAACATGGACAATATACTAAATATCACGTAGGGTGGATGAATTATGGGTTGTCAAAAAAAGGATCAGTAACTTTTGATAAATTATTTGTTTGGAATGATTATTGGAAAAAAATTTTATTAAATTTCAGTACACAGTATGGTGCAGATAACGTATCTGTCGGAGGTTGGTTACGTCGATTGCCGCAAATTAGTTATATTAGAAGGCCGATTCCAACGTCGGTCGGCGATCTAAATATCCTTATTCCATATGAGATAGCATTGTCTGGCGATGAAAATAAGAAATATGTGAGACGATTACTAAAAATGGGAATTAATTTATTTTTTAAAATTAGACCAGATATTAGCAAAGAAAAACAGCTGAACGACTATGGGTTTTCTCCAGTTGATAATATAACAGTGGTAGATAATATAAATTCTGGGGTATTAGAGAAAATCGATGCGATCATGGGTGAATATAGTACATTTTTAAGCGAAATGATTTATTATGAAATACCAATAATACAGATCCAGAGCTCGTTTGATTTGGGGCACTACTTAAAAGATGATAATCTAGCTATTCAATTGGAAAAAGATTTCAGCGAGGAGAAGTTGCTGGCCGCTCTAAAAAAATATAGTTCCAAAAAAGATATTGTTTGGCCGGTCACCCCTGACATAAATTTATTATTTGATAGAATATTATGCTAAAAACAGTCAAAAATTTTTTAGGGATATTGCATCGAGATTTTAAACAGATATCTGGTTATCCAAAATGTGATTATGGAAATGAATTTTCTGTTGATTATGAGAAGTATTGGCTTCGTAGAAGAGGGGGTGGACATCAGGTTTTAAGCTCTTGGCAAAAACAGAGAGCCGACATTGCCTTGAAAATAATTAAGCCGGGATCTTCTATTTTGGATATTGGATACGGTGACAGCGCGTTATTAGAGTATCTAAAAGAAAGAGGTATGGGTCCGGTAGTTGGAATAGATATAGATGATAAGATCTTTGATACAGCACAGAATCTTGGTATAAATGTTGTTTGTACCGATGCAAATAATCTCAATAATTATAATCTTTTGCCAGAGGTAGATTATATTACTGCATTTGAAATTATTGAACATATGGCCAACTCGGAGACATTTCTTTATAATATTCGCAAGAAAGCGCGCTATGGCTTGATAATGTCGGTCCCTAATAGCGGTTATTATGCTCACCGTTTGCGTTTGTTATTTGGGCGCTTTCCTCTCCAGTGGGTTGTGCATCCAGCCGAACATTTGCGTTTTTGGACAGTGACAGATATGAATTTTTGGGTTCAGTCCATGGATCTTGAAATTGAAAAGATGGTTCTTTATGAAGGTTTGCCAATCCTAAATAAGGTTTTCCCTAAGCTATTTTCTCAAGGAATTTTAATTTATATTAAATTGAATAACCATTAATCAGCGGCTCTTTCTACTTTTTTATTTATTAGCCATAGTCCCAAGAAGTAGGATATGTATTTTGTGATTACTCGGGATAAAATTAGACCGATTATCCCAAAAAAATAAGTAAGAGAAGAAAGCAATACTAATCGAATTATTGAAGAAACGATACTTAGAAAGTATTGCTCTCTTATTGCCTGGTTGGCGGTGAGAGCTGGTGTTAATAAGTTGCCTGATACTAAAAGTATCGGGGCATAAATTTGAGAGAGAAATATGGCACCAATATATTGCGGGAAAAGAAGTTTAAATAAAAATGGAGAGGCTATTATATAAATTATTACAACCGGAATCATAAAAAATATTATTGTTTTGCTATGTTTAAAAAAAGATTCGCCTACTTCCTTTGTCGTTTTCGTGCTAAATTTTGGTAATGCTAATTCCGGTATTTTTTTAAGTAGAGTTGTTATTTGTCCTGGTAATGCAATCGCTAAGCTGTATGTGGCTAGTTGGACGGCACCAAAAAAATGGAAAACAACAACCTTGTCAATTTGTTCAATTAATATATTTGCTAGATTTAATAAACTCAAATGTTTGCTAAGTTTAATTGTGCTAGCGTCCACCTCTTTCTCTTCTATATTTTGTGCATTTTTTTTGTTTAAAATCACATAAAATAGATATGTGATCAGACTGCCGCCAGCATAATATATCAATATTATAATTGAAATATTTTTGGTAATCAATAATGTTAAGAACAATAATAATGTTATAGCGAAAGTTTTAATCGCAGAGTATCTAGCGCTATTTTTAAAATCTTTCAATCCTCTTAAAATTGAATCATATACAAAGGAGCTGTCTTGTAATGGTTGAAATAATGCAATTAATAAAATAGCTGAAGCGATAGTGTAGTTTCTTTGAAAAAAATAGTATACGCTCAACGAAATCATTCCAAGTATGAAAGGTATGCTCCATTTGTAATTCAATTTGAAGGCTGACTTTAAAATTTTCAATCCTTTTGATGATGAAGCTCGGATTAAAGCTAGGTCTAACCCGGTTAGTGTAAATGCTCCAAATAATGCTCCTAAGGAAAGGATGTATTTATATAAGCCGTATTTTTCAGGCGAAATTAAATTTGTAAAGGCTAGTGATAAAACAAAGGCGCTTGTGCTAGTCATAAATTGAGAAGCCGTTAGCCAGAATCCTCCTCGCGCCAGGTATTTCATGTCGGTCTTAGTATATTTTTCCGACCACTTCAGTGCCCTATATATAGTATCTTTTATTTTTTTTATCATATTTTTAACCAATTAGCCAACATTATCAAATTCCAAATCTTTTTAGAATGGTTGAACATCTTTGATGAATTATCGTCAATTATGTCTTCAAGATATTTTTTGTTTAGTCCTATTTGAACCAGTTCGTTTATTATATTAGATTCCAAGAAGAAATTTTTTAAGTTGTTTTTAAACCAAAATTCAAGTGGGGCATCAAATCCTTGCTTTGGTCTGTCGATACATTCTTTTGGTAGGTATTTATAGGCAATTTTTTTGAGCAAGTATTTTTTGTTTAAGCCTTTGATTTTTAACGCGCTTGGCATCTGCGCGGCCAGTTCCATTAATTCATGATCAAGTAATGGGGAGCGGATTTCCAAGCCAAACGCCATAGAGGAAATGTCTACTTTTGGTATAAGGTCATCTGGTAGGTGGGATTTTATCCCTAAATATAAAAATTTATCCAACCATTCTAATTTTGTTGTTTGTTCGAATATTTTTTTATAAGGCATTTCGTGCTGGCCAATATTTTTTTTAAAATCATCACTGTATAAAACAATTTTATCTTCGTCGCTAAAATGAGCGGTATTATTGGTATAAAAATTTATAGGATCTAAATTTAGATTTATCAGCACCTGTTTCAGGCGTAAGAAATTTTTTATGCCGGTAGTCTTATAAATTATTTCCGAAATTTTGCCGTTGATATTTTTTGCTGGTAAATATTTTAGAGCATTATAAAATTTCATCATTTCGTAGCGTTTGTAGCCGGCGAAATTTTCATCACCACCGTCCCCATTTAGCGCCACAGTCAATTTTTGTTTGGTCGCTTGGCATAGATACCAGGTGGGCAAAGCAGAATTGTCAGCAAATGGTTCTTCGTATTGATTGGCAAGTGCAGGAATTATTGTGGCGACATCTGGTTTGATAAATACCTCTGTGTGTTCAGTATTATATTTTTTAGCTACCAGACGGGCATATTTTGTTTCGTCGTAACTCTTTTCTTCAAAGCCAATCGAAAATGTTTTCACCCTTTGTGACATTTGTTCAGACATCAAGGCTACTATCAAACTAGAATCAACGCCGCCAGACAAATGAGCCCCCAGCGGCACATCGGCCATCAGTCTTATTTTTATTGATTCTTGAAGTTTATTTAAAATTTTATTTTCCCATTCCGTCTCATCCAGGTTTAATTTTTGTGAAAAATCTATATCCCAATACTGTTTTTTGATAACTTTGCCGGATTCGTTTACTATCATGTAGTTGGCCGGTTCTAATTTATAAATATTTTTATAACCGGTTTTTGGTGTTGGGACATAGCCAAAAGTAAGGTATTGATCGATCGCCGAATAGTCAATTTCTTTTTTGACTTCTTTATTTTTTAAAATCGCTTTTAATTCAGAAGCAAATATAAATATGTTTTTGTCGTAGTAGTATTTTATCGGTTTTTTACCCACTCGGTCGCGGGCCACAAATAATTCTCTTTTATCTTTGTCCCAAATAGCAAAAGCAAACATGCCGCGTAATTTTTTTAGACAATCAACTCCGTATTTACGGTATAAGTAAATTATGATTTCCGTATCAGTATTGGAGTGGAATTGGATACCGTCCGCTTCGAGTTCTTTTTTTAGATCCAAAAAGTTATATATCTCGCCGTTAAAAGTAATCCAAGTTTTTTCGTCACTCGAACCCATAGGCTGGTGTCCGGCGCTGGATAGATCAATAATTGATAAACGGCAGTGTCCTAATCCTAGATTTTGGTCAATAAAAATTCCGGTGTCATCTGGCCCGCGATGGTGTATCGCGTCAGTCATTGCGCGAATTTCTTCTTTGGCTATGCCGCGATTTTGTTTAAAATATAATTTTCCAGCAATCCCGCACATATTTATTGATATATTTTTAAATAAGAGTCGACAGTATTTTTGATATAAAATTTTTGTGATTCGGTTTTAGTCTGTAAGGAAGCCGCCTCCCGCGTCGGTTGATTTAGTGTTAAAATATTTAATTTATCCAAAAATTCTGGTTTATTATCAAGCTCATAAATCATCTGTTCGTTATTTAACATTTCTTTGGCCCCACCTACGTCGGTAGTTAATATTGGTAGACCGGCTTGCATCGCTTCGATTAAGGTTATAGACATGCCTTCGTATCGAGAAGTGAGAACAAATAGGTCAAAGGCCTTTAAAAATCGGTAAGCATCAGGTTGGTCGCCAATTAGCAGTATTTTATTTTCAAGGCCAAGACTTTTAATCAATTCGTTGTATTTTTTTCTTTCCGTACCTTCGCCGATGATTACTATTTTTACAGCAGGATTGGTTTTTATAATTTCTAGTGCAGCTTCAATCAAAAATTCATAATTTTTTTGATAGGCCAGACGTCCGACTGAGCCGATAATAAAATCACTGGATAAATCCTGCTCAGAAATTTTGGAAAGGTATTGACGGGCGGTTTCCTTTGTAAGAAATTTTAAAGTCGGCAGGCCATTGTAAATCGTTGAATCGTTCTTGGCTAGACCAATTTTTTGGCAGTATTTTTGGTTTTCTCTACTTACATAAATTTGGCTGTCCACGAAATTCAGTAATATTTTAAAGTATAGATAAAATAGTGATTTGTATAAAAATTTGGAAGTATAATTTTTATCTATCAAAGATAAGCCTCTAAAGGTAAAGACGGTTTTTGGTCTGTCTTTTGTTAGTTTAGCGCCAATAGCGCCGAGTAAGGCGTTGGAGCTGTTAAAATGAACGGTAGTAAATCGATTTTTTTCTAGGTATTTTTTCATTTCCCAAATAAAGAGAAGGTTAATGAAAGGGTTTTTTGTTCTTTTTAAATATTCAAACTGATGAAATGGAATATTTTCAGCCTGTAGTTTATTTTTTAAAAAATCACCTTCGCCAAAGCCGACTGTTACCCTTTGACCGCTGTCCTTTAGGCCTTTAGAGAGATTAAACACCGACTGTTGAGCGCCGCCGGTATCTCCTTTGGTTACGATAATCAATATATTTTTGTTCATAATGGGTGGTTGACTTGAGGCAATTTTGGCGCTATAATTAGTGTATCTTTTAAGAAAAATAATTAGGTTATGAAGATTCTATATATTGGTGCCGGTTTTGTGGGAGCATGTTCAGCTGCGGTTTCTGCTGCTAGTGGACATGATGTGTTAGTGTATGATATTGATGTTAGTAGAATAAAAATGATCGGTTCTGAAGACCGCGAAACTATCGAGTCCTGCCTCTTTGAAGAAGGGTTAGGCGATCTTTTAATTCGTAACAAACAACGAATCAATTTTACCACAGATAAAGCCAAAATGGAAGAGTTTTTAGAGCAGGCGCAAGCCGTATTTATGTGCTTGCCAACGCCGGAAATTGGTGAAACCGGTGAGAGCGATCTAAGTTATTATTTTAACGCCGCCAAAGATTTGGCTCAAATATTGGTTAAAAGAAATGAAGGCAGTCAAAAAAATTATATCGTGATTGTAAATAAGAGCACTGTGCCTATAGATATGGTAGACAGAACCAAGCAAATTATGGACAAAGAAGGAGTAGAGAACTATGGAGTAGTCTCCAATCCTGAATTTTTGGTAGAGGGCAAGGCGATTCAAGGTTCGATGCGTCCGGACAGAGTGGTAGTAGGAGCGTGGGAAGCCAAAGAGTTTGCAATAATGCGTCAGATCTATCAGCGTTTCTATGATGCGCCGACCGTTCAGTATATTGAAGTAAATCCCAAAGAGGCCGCGGCTGGAAAATTATTGGCCAATTTTTACTTATTTAATAAATTGACAGTTTGTTTTGATGTGATTGGCCGTACCTGTGAAACTTTTAGTGATTTAAAGTTTGAAAATATTAGAAAAATTTTGACTACTGATAATCGTATTGGAGAGTGGGGATTTTATAATAGTTTGTATTCCGGCGGCAGTTGTTTTATAAAAGACGCCCGTTCTCTTTCTCATCAATTGCAAACTTCCGGAGTAAATGCCGCCATGGTGGATGAAACTTATTTATCCAATAAACGTCAGTTGGAGTTATTTTTAGCCAGAGCCGAAAAAGATTCTCAATTTGACTGGGCTGGTAAAAAAGTAGCTATTTTGGGGTTGGCTTTTAAGCGCGATACCAACGATACTCGTAATTCACCAAGTATCGAGATAGTTAAGTTTTTATTGGAAAAATCTGTGAATGAAGTGCGTCTATATGATCCTTCGGCCAGTGCTAATTTTAAACACGATTTTCCAGAAAAAGGTATTATAAAATATTTTAGTCATGAATTTGAAGCCACTACAGGTGTGGATGTGGTAATAATTGCTACCGATTGGCCGCAGTTTCGCGGATTGGCCGATATGTTAATATCAGAAAAAAAGAACAAGCCATTAATAATGGACGGTCGCCGCATGTTACAGCATCGCTATGAAGATTTACAGAAAAACGGTTTTAATATTATTGCTGTGGGTAGTCCTTTTATGAAAGGTAATAAATAATATGGTATCTATCGAGTCTTTAAAAAATAAACAAGAAAAAATCTGTGTAGTTGGTTTAGGCTATGTGGGATTGCCCTTAGCGGTAGAGCTGGCCAAACATTTTTTTGTTTTGGGTTTTGATATCAAAAAGGATAGAATCGAGGAATTGAAAAGCGGTTTTGATCGCACCAAAGAAGTGGAAAAAGAAAAATTATTGAGTTCTTCTTTGAGGTATACTTTTGAACCACAAGATATTAAAGATTGTAAATTTATTATTGTTGCTGTTCCGACCCCGGTTGATGCCAATAATTTGCCGGATCTGTTTTTGATTGAAAAGGCTACAGAAATGGTAGGTAAAAATTTAGCCAAAGACAGTATTGTGGCTTATGAATCTACCGTATATCCGGGAGTTACTGAGGATATCTGTCTGCCTATTTTAGAAAAAGAATCTGGTTTGAAATTTGGAGATGACTTCAAATTAGCCTATTCCCCCGAAAGAATTAATCCGGGTGATAAGGAACATACTATAAATCGAGTGGTAAAAATAGTTTCCGCTTCTGACGAAGCGGCTTTGGAAGTGGTAGCTGGTGTTTATTCATCCATAACGCAGGTTTTTAAAGCGAAATCCATAAAAGTGGCGGAAGCCGCCAAAGTGATTGAAAATACTCAGCGCGATGTAAATATCGCTTTAATGAATGAATTGGCCGTTATTTTCAGCAAGTTGGATATCAGCACCTACGATGTGTTAGAAGCCGCTGGCACTAAATGGAATTTTTTAAAATTTACTCCTGGGTTGGTAGGCGGACATTGTATTGGAGTGGATCCATATTATCTTACATACAAAGCTCAACAGATCGGCTATGATTCAAAGGTAATTTTATCCGGTAGACAAATTAATGACAGTATGGCAAAATTTGTAGTAGATGAAGTGGAAAGAAAATTGAATAAAGAAAATAAAACATTAAATAGTCTGCAGGTTTCGTTATTTGGAATCACCTTTAAAGAAAATGTGCCGGATTCCAGAAATTCCAAAGCCGTAGATATTTTAAAAGAATTAAAAAATAGAGGCGCGCAAGTACAGGTATACGACCCCTTGGCTTATGAAGATGAAGTGCAACATGAATATAATTTAAAATTAAGTAAAAAAGAAGATTTGGGGTTGGCGGATATTTTATTTGTTGTAGTAGCACACGATAATTTTAAGGATGATTTAAAAGATATAAATAATTTTTTGAAGCCAGGCGGTTTGGTGGTGGACATTAAAAATATTTTAAACAAAGGTGAAATAATTTCACAAGGATTTAACTATTGGACTCTATAATAGTATGTCAAAATATTTAATTACCGGAGGCGCGGGATTTATTGGTACCAACTTGACCAAGCAACTTTTGAACGAAGGTCATGAGGTGGTCGTGCTGGATAATTATGCTGGCGGTAAAAAAGAAGAAAGAATCCAATCTGGAGCTCAATATATTGAAGGAGATATTCGTAATGCGGCTGATTTGGATAAAGCTTGTATTGGTGTCGAAGGTATTTTTCATATGGCCGCTTTACCGCGTGTGAGTTTTTCAGTAGAGAATCCGGAGCTTACTCACGATGTAAATGTTAACGGTACTTTACAGGTATTAATGGCAGCCGTGAGAAATAAAGTAAAGCGTATAGTTTTTTCTTCGTCTTCTTCTACTTATGGTTCTCAGGAAAAACACGAAGCTTTCAAGGAAGATGAAGTGATAAAAAACCCTATCAGTCCGTACGCTTTACATAAGTTTATTGGCGAACATTATTGTCGTATTTTTTCCGAATTATTTGGATTACAAACCGTGAGCTTGATTTATTTTAATGTGTACGGACCATATTTTGATCCAGATGGCGCTTATGCTTTGGTCGTAGGTAAATTTTTAAAACAAAAAAAGAATAACGAACCAATGACCGTGTGTGGTGATGGTGAATATTATCGCGATTATACGCATGTCAGCGATGTGGTTAGGGCTAATATTTTGGCCATGCAGGGAGATAAAGTTGGCCATGGTGAGACCATAAATATTGGTAACAACAATCCTCATTCGGTAAATGATCTGGTAAAATTAATTGGTGGGGAAAGTGTGTTTGTGCCCCCACGAGCGGGTGATGGGCGCTACTTTGAAGCTGATATTATCAAAGCAAAAGAATTGCTTGGATGGCAACCGACTATAAAATTGGAAGATGGTATTAGACAGCTCAAAGATGCCTGGAACATTGAATAAAAAAAGTTATCCACAGGGGATAAAAGGGGAGCCTCTCAAAAAATGTGCTATAATAAATGTGCAATGAATAGGGGAGGGGGACCCAAAAAGATTTCGGCAACGAGTAACCTCTTGTCGAATTTTTTTTGGAAGCTTTTAGGCTAGCACGCTAGCCACCTGTCATCGCGTCCTTATCCCGCCGATATTTTTCGGCGGGATATAGGACCTTAATTTTTTACAGGGTAGTATGAAAAAGGTTTTTCTATGGTTTGTAATATTAGTTTTGGGAGTTGTGGTAATATTTATTTCTTATAATTGGTTTTTGCAAAAACAGAAAAGAGTTCTGAATGGTACGGCTCGTCCGGATTTTCCATATAGCGATTATAGTGATAATGAATTGGAAAAGCTGTACCCGCACGATGCTGAAAACACCGCCCCTACTGTACAGTCTCCGGAAGAGACACATCGCAAATTTCTGATTGCTTTAAAAGAAGAAAATTTTGATGAAGCGGTGAATTGTTGTTTTAGGGAAGGGGATAGAGCTTCGATGAAAGAATTTTTGATGGGTTTAAAAACAAAAGGGCAATTGAATTTGATGATGAGTGATATAAAGGATATGCGCAAAGATGTTATGGGTAATATGACAGCCACCTATATCTATAGCGGCACATATAAAGGTGAAAAGGTGGCAAATTTTATGACATTTATTAAAACTAGTAATGGATATTGGTATATTGAGTCATTATAAAATTTATTAGTATGGAAAAGGGAGGGGGCAAAATTTTGTTTTTTGTTTTTCTATTTACTTTAGGAGCTGTTTTAAACTTGGTTTTTGTTGACCAGGTTTTTTGTTATGATACCAATATTGCCCATCCCGGAATAGCTGGTCTGGCGGTCAAAGTTTATAATAAAAATAATAGCAAAAAAATTACCGTTGAGCAGTATGAGTGGATTAAACAAGGGGCAGTAGAAGAAGATAACCCCACTAGGTGGCTTAATCATTTTTATGATCCTATATATAATCGCGGTTTATGGTTTATAACTCAGCATGAAAGTTCAAAAGTGTGGGCCAAGGATCCGGTAGAGCAAAAAAGTTATTCCAAAGGTGATAATAGTTGGCAGAGAGCCATAAGCGATTATCGCAGCGGCGATCAGGAGTCTGCATTTAAGAAGCTAGGCCACAATATTCATTTGGTTTCTGATGCACTGGTGCCAGCACATACTCGTGATGATATTCACGCGCCCAAGCCAGATTCATATGAAGAATATGTTAAAAATAATTGGAATGCCATAAGTAAGGATATAAATGTTCAGCCAATTTATAAAGATAAATTAGAGAATATATTTGATGGAGCTGCTAATTATTCTAATAATAATTTTTATAGTGATGATACTATTGAAGATAAAAATTATAAAATTAACAGCGTAGATAAGGTGTTAGAAATAAAAACAAAATATGATAAGATGTTTTTAATTCAGAGTAAGATAGATCAAGAATTTTTTAGTCTTTATGCAACGGACGGATCTGATTGGAAAAAAAGTAATCATAAAATATTGAATGAGGACCTTGTGTTGTCCGACTATGCTCACCACCTCCTCCCCAAAGCAGTCGCCTACAGCGCCGGTACCATAAAATTATTCCTCGACGAAACTCAGAAAAATCAAACAGAAAAACTGCCTTTTTTTAGAAGTAATCTTGGTGGTCTGGTAAATAGTCTCGGTGGTGCCGTAATTAATGTCGCTGAGAATATTTATAAAGGTAATGCGTCTCAAGCCGATACCAGCAGTGGAGTGCTGACTCAAACTGTAACGCAGTCATTAAATAAAACCACCGATGCTATAGTGAGTAAGATAGAAAATATCGGCAAGAGTATAAATAAAAAAATTCCAATATCTCAGAATGTTGCTTCCCAAACCCCATCTACACTGAAAAATTCAGACCAATCTAATCCTGTCAGTTTCGTGCCAGAATTGCCAAATGACAGACCTATAACAACCAATGAAATAATTACTACTCCTCGTGCTACCTCGAACTTCCCAGCAACAAGTGGCGGAGGTGGTGGTTCGGCCAGCCCTGTGGTTAATACAAATTTATCTAATTCAGAAAATACTTCTAGTGCTTTTCCTACTGTCACTATTCCTGTCAGCACTACCTCTACCGAAGACAGTAATGTCTCTGCTCCTACCACAACCAGTGAATCATCCTCTAGTGACACCTCAACCACATCGACGAATTCTGATGTTCCAGATACCACCACTTCTACCACCACTTCAACCTCGACTACTCCAGATCCATCAGATTTAATAATATCTCCAACTTCCACAACTTCAACCGAACCTGAAATTGATACTACGTCTACTATTTTCAGCACATCCACTATTCCAGACCAGATAGAAAATTTAGATTCATTTACTACTTCTACCACCTCTACTGTTGTCACCTCCACTACCGAAGTAGTCACTACCACTGTATCCAACACTACCACAGTTGTCACTTCCACTGTTGAAACTGCGCCTGTCGTAGTTCCTGACGTTGTCATAAATGAAGTCGCTTGGGCTGGCACCTCACAATTCACTTCTGAAGATGAGTATATTGAGCTTTATAACAATACTAATCAAGATATAGAATTATTTTCCACTACCAACATTCAGAAAAGATGGAAACTAAAAATTGCCGGTCAAGAAATAAATATAAATAAAATAAATAATTCCACCATACCGGCGCACGGTTATTACCTGCTGGAAAATCCTGATAATCGTACGGTCAATGAAATTGACGGCGACCTTATTTATTCTGGCAGTTTGTCCAATAGTGGAACGCGTCTGGAATTATTTGATAGTCAAAATAATTTGGTGGATGAATTAAATTCTTCAGCCGGATGGTTTGCCGGATCGGCGACAACATATTCATCCATGGAAAAGATTAACTCTACTTTATCTGGCAATCTTTCAAATAATTGGCAAACCAACCAGGGTCCGCGCCTCGCCGGTAAGGTAGATGGTGGTGGCGATGCTTTACCCTTAAATGGTTCACCAAAACAATCTAATTTTGGATCAATTGTGTTACGCGCGACTCAGGTAGATGTCGAGCGCACTCTGAAAAAGAGTGATTATCCATATATCTTAACTTACTATGAAGTGCCGGCCGGCAAAATTCTTAGCATAGAAGAAGGTGCTGTTGTAAAAGCCTATTATCCTAATTCAAAAATTGAGATCAAAGGCACTTTAAATACCTCTGGTTCGCCCTCTCAAAAAGTTATCATGACGTCAGATAATAAATTGTCCAAGTCCTGGCAAGGATTGATGTTTTATCCCGGATCAAAAGGGGATTTAAAGGGTTTGGAAATGAGTTACGCCGGAGCCAAATTCCGCGCCCCGAATCTTAATTCATCACAGCTGCCTGTTTCTGAAGCAATATATGCCGATAGCGCTAGCTTAAATATTAGTGGCTCAGATTTTGTTGATGACGGCGATACAATTATTTATGAAATTAATTCCAAATCTTCTATTAATAGTACTAATTTTAAAAATGGCATTACCGCTATCGAGCATTACGGCGGACAATTAAGTTTAGAAAATATTACAGTAGATAATTTTTCTAACCCTACCGGCGCTATTTACGTTAAAAATATTTGGCCACGCCTTCTTGATGTTATTAGTTTTTCCAATAGTGCCAATGGTGCGGTAAATATCGCCATGGCGACTATCACTTCTTCAGTCGTTGTGGGAACTAGTATCCCTATTAATTTGGAAAATGTTACTATTGAAGCCGGAGGTAGTTTGGCAGCGGACAAAGGGGCATCTTTTTATCTGCCACAATTTTCTAATATTTTCATCAAAGGTACTCTCACTTTAAACGGCACGGTTGATGAGCCTATAAAATTTGTAGGCCCGACAGGTTTAAATAAATATTGGGGTCATTTAGTTTTTGATGGTGGTGTAGGAAATTTAAATTCAGTCAATTTTTCCGGTGGTGGTTATAATTCTCCCGGAGATAGTTACAAGGGTGTAATTTCTGTCAATAATAATTCGCAGGTTACTTTGGAAAATTGCCAGCTAATAGACAATCGTTTGCCGGTAGAAATAATTCAAATAAATAGTTCTACAGTTAATTTAAATAATACTTCGCTTGGTTATACTTCTAAAAATACTTTTTTCCCAACTATAAAAGGAGTCCAGGTGAATACCGGGGCACTGTCAGTGGATAATAGTTTCTTCTACAATCTTACCGAAGGTATTATGGCCGGATCGGCTAATCCATTTCCACAATTAAATCTGACTAATATGGATACCCGTAATTTTATCAACGTTAATACTTATTGGAGTCCGCCAGGATGGTTTTCACAGTCATTTTGAGTAGAGTGAAAGATCCCTCACTTTGTTCGGGATGACAATGGTAGGGATCCTTCGTTTCACTCAGGATGACAATGTATGGGATGACAACAAAAAATCCCTCGACTTAATCGAGGGATTTGTTTTTTGTTAGACATTTACACTCACAAACTGAGTGGCTTTCAGAGCTCCGTCAAAGCGACGGCGTTTACGAGTAGCGAATTTTACTTTGCCAGCTACATGAGCGAACAAGGTATCGTCTCCGCCGCGTAAAACATTTTTACCAGCGTGGATTTTGGTACCGCGCTGTTTGACAATGATCATACCGGCTTTGATAGCTTGGCCGTCATGAACTTTGACACCGAGACGTTTTGCTATAGAGTCTCGGCCTAGGTGGGTTGAGCCACCGGCTTTCTTATGTGACATATTGTGAAAATTTAAAAGGTATTACGAACAAAAGTGGGGTTATTATAGGGTATTTTTATCAACTTGTCAAGAGTGGCAAAAAGGTGGTAAAATAAGGCTGTTTTATGTTCTATTCCCCTAAGGTTTATTGGAAAGATAAGTGGATATGGGTTCCAGCCGCTGGAGTGCTGTTTTTTGAGGCTTTAATGATGGTTTATGGGGCAATCTATGTCCGAGCCACCACCGATGCCGTATTTTTGCATTACAACGTGGTTTTTGGCGTAGATTTGATTGGGGAGTGGTGGAAGGTCTTTTATATCCCTCTGAGTGGCTTGGCGATCTTTGTGGTGAATTTTGGACTATCCTGGTGGATATATGGCCAGGACAAGATCTTGGGGAGGTTTCTTACCTTTATAGCGGCTTTTTTGAGCATGTTTTTGAGTTTGGCTTTTTATCTAGCAGTGGGTCTCAATATCTAGTATGGAAAACACCCAAACCAAATTTGATAAAGTTTTTTTAATTTATATAGTCATTTTTACGGTTTTTGGTTTGGCGGCGCTTTTGTCGGCTAGCGGGCCTTTGGGTTATGATAAGTTTCATGACTCTTATTTTTTTGTTAAGCGTCAAATCTTGTTCGGGTTGTTGCCTGGTTTAGTATTATTTTATTTTTTCTTGAATATTAATTTGAATAAATGGCGAAAAATTAGTTGGCTGGTATATGCTGGATCATTGCTATTGTTGGCCATGGTGTTTGTACCGGGAGTAGGGGCCACTATCAATGGCGCGCGCAGTTGGATAAATGTTTTTGGTTTCAATTTTCAGCCCTCGGAAATAGCGAAATTTGCGTTGATTTTTTTTGCCGCTTATTTGCTTACGGATAAAAAGCGCAATTTGCATGATTGGCAGATGGGTTTATTGCCGGTTCTTACTTTACTTTGTCCGGCTATACTTTTGGTTTTGGTTCAACCGGATGTGGGCACACTTTCCATTATGTTGGTTATTTTGTTGTTCATGTTGTTTGAAGCCCAGGTTCCCAAAAAATATTTATTTGTTTTGGGAGTATTGGCGTTGGTCACTTTTGCCTTTTTGATATTTTTAAAACCGTATCGTCTTCAGCGTCTTACTGTGTTTATGCATCCGGAGTTGGATCCGCAAGGGATTGGGTATCAGGTGAATCAGGCATTTTTGGCAATTGGTTCCGGTGGTTTTTGGGGTAGAGGGGTGGGACAGTCGGTACAAAAATATCAATATTTGCCGGAAGTAAATTCGGATTCTATTTTTGCGGTGGTAGCGGAAGAAACCGGATTTTTGATTTCATCGGCAGTGGTGGTGCTAGTGGTGCTTATAGTGTTACGCGGTTTTAAAATTGCCAAGGAAGCAGATAATGAATTTGGTAGGTTGCTTACGGTTGGTCTGGTGGTATGGATAGCGTGGCAGTCGTTTCTCAATATTGGAGCTACAGTAGGGGTACTGCCACTTACGGGTGTGCCATTACCATTTGTCAGTCAGGGTGGCTCGGCGCTGATGTCGGAATTAGCGGCCGTAGGATTAATTTTAAATATTAGTAAAAAAGAAATTTAAGAATTTAGAAATATGAAATTACTAGTCTGTGGAGGAGCCGGATTTATTGGTTCAAATTTTATCCATTATTATTTAAAAGCGCATCCGGAAGCGGAAGTGGTGAATTTTGATAAACTCACTTACGCCGGCAATTTAGATAATTTGCGTGATTTGGAAAATAATCCAAGATATCATTTTGTGCAAGGGGATATTATTGATTTGGAAAAAATAAATGAAACTATTAAAAAATTCGGGATCACTCATTTGATAAATTTTGCTGCTGAAACTCATGTCGACAAATCTATCCATGGCGGTTTGCGTGATTTTGTGTTGACCAATACTTTGGGCGTGCAGATGTTGCTGGATGCGGTGCGCGCTAATAATTTACAGAAAATGGTAAATGTTTCTACGGATGAAGTGTATGGCGCTCTGCGATTGGACAGCCCGGATAAATTTTCTGAAAGTACTCCAATAAACCCAAACATGCCATATGCCGCGGCCAAAGCCGGTGGTGATCTAATGTGTCACGCTTATTTTGTCACACACAAAGTGCCGGTAGTGGTGACTCATTGTTCTAATAATTACGGTGCTTATCAATTCCCAGAAAAATTGATTCCATTTTTTGTGATGAAACTCATGAAAGGTGAAAAAGTGCCGATGTATGGTGATGGATTGTATGTGCGTGATTGGATTCATGTGGAAGACCATGCTCGTGCCTTGGATTTACTTTTGGAAAAAGGTGAAAATGGGGGAGTGTATAATATTGGTGTCGATAATGAACGCAGTAATATGGAAATTACTCACATGTTGCTCAAAATGATGGGCAAAGATGAAAGCAGTATTGAATATGTGCAGGATCGTCCGGGCCATGATCGTCGCTATGCCATCGATGCTACCAAAATTACTGATCTTGGTTGGAAGCCGGTATATTCTGCCGACAAGTTTGAGCAAGGTCTAAAAGAAACAGTGGATTGGTATTTGAACAATACCGCTTGGGTGGAAAAAATTTGGGCCAAGAAAGATGATATTAATAATCATATTAAATAATAAAAATTGATCCTCTTTTGAAAAAATTAATGACCGGGTCGTTGGTTTTTTCAAAGGAGGGTGGAAGTTCACAGTAAATGGCTAGTAGACCTTAATTCTGCGAGGTGTGCATGCGGATCGTGTGTGGGTGTTCTCTGGTGATTCAGGATGAAAACGGCGATGGTAGGAATGTAGATTTTGCTGGAGAGTGCGAGCTGTGTCTCAGCAATGGCGGGCTCTATTCCTTGAGCCCCCATTTTGTAGAGGTGAAACCCTCAGATACAGCGCACAAACCAGCAGAAGATGCAGACGACAATGTTGTCCATCTCAGATTGCCAAATCATGACGACGGACAACAAGATCGCCGTACCGCCCAGCAGAGAAAAAAAGATCGCCAGGCTGCCGCAAAGAATCGCGGTCGGGCCGGCTGATCACAGCGGCGATATACAGTTTGGGCGTCTGTTCAAAACGCCCAATCCCCTCCGTTATAAAAAAATATTTTATTATATGAATTTAAAATTTGAACAATTTAAATTTAAAACTTTTACCAACACGGGTGTGGCTTTGACTCCAGTAGAATTAAAAGATTTTATTGATTTTGAAGTGAAGCGTATTTATTATGTCACCGATTTTACTGTGCCAACCGGTCAGCACTGTCACTACAAAGAAATAGAATTTTTCATCTGTCAGCGCGGCACGATGATAGCCGTGATTGATCGTGGAAACGGAAAAGAGGAGATCTCTATGGCCGCTGGTGATGCCATGTATGTGGGCGATCACGTGTGGCACGGGTTTAAGGATGTTTCGTCAGAGGGCGTGTTACTTGCTTTGTCGTCTACTAATTATACTCCGGATCGTAGTGATTATCTTACTGATTATGACGAATATCAAAAATTAATTTCTGCTAATTAAGTAGTTTACGGCCTCATAGATATGAATTTTCTTGCTCGAAAACTTGTGGCGAATTATTCTCACTGCAGACAGCAATTTTGGTTCTCGCCACTTCAAACAGTTCTCGCGGCGAAAATTAATATCTAATAGGCCTAGTTATATTCTATGCAAAAAGTTTTAATATTGGGAGCAAAAGGAATGTTGGGACAGGAATTGGTCAGAGAATTTAGCGCACAAAATTTTGAAGTTGTTGGATGGGATAAAGAAGATTTGGATATTACGGATTTTTCTGCCACACGAGAAAAAATAAAAAATGTCATGCCGGATATTTTGATTAACGCTGTGGCGTATAATATGGTGGATAAGATTGAAGAAGATTCTAATATTTTTGAACTGGCTAAAAATATTAATGGTGAAGCCGTAGGAAATTTGACTAGAATTTGTAAAGAAAATAATATTACTTTTGTTCATTATTCTTCGGATTATGTTTTTAAAGGCGATAGTCGTGATGGCTATAAAGAAGATGACAAACTTGATCCGATAAATAAATATGGAGAAACTAAAGCCGTAGGGGAGAATCAACTTTTAAATATTGGGGGAAAGTTTTATATCATTCGCTTGTCCAAATTATTTGGCAAACCAGCCGCTAGTGTTGGGGCTAAAAAAAGTTTTGTAGATACTATGATTTGGCTCGCTACTGAAGGTGGAAAAACACACTTGGATTTGGTGGATGAAGAAGTTGGGTGTATTACCTATGCACCTGATTTGGCCAAACTAACCCGCAGTATTATTGCTGATCAAAAACCATTTGGAATATATCACGGTAGCAATAGCGGCGTATGTAGCTGGTACGAATGGGCCAAAGAAATTTTCAAAATAAAAAATATTAATATTGATACCACTCCGGTATCGGGTGAAAAGTTTCCTCGCCCCGCTAAGCGTCCGATGTATTCGGAGTTATTGAATACTAAATTACCAAAACAAAGAAGTTGGGAAGAGGCTTTAAAAGAATATTTAAGTTAAAATTATGCAAGATATTTTAAATAATATTGATGAGATAAAAAAGTTGGATTCCAAAAGCATGCTTGGCAGTTTGGAGTTGTTATCCGCGCAGGTGGAAGAAGTTTTTGGGTGCGCTAAAAATTTAAAAATTCCCTCTAATTATAAAAAGGTAAAAAATATTGTGGTGCTTGGTATGGGCGGCTCTACTTTGGGCGCGCACATTTTGAAATCGGTTTATTTTAATAAATTAAAGGCACCTCTTGAAATTATAAATGGTTATCATGTGCCAGAATATGTAAGTAAAGATAGCCTTGTTGTTATTTCCAGTTATTCCGGCACTACCGAAGAGCCGATATTGGCTATGAAAGAAGCGCAAAAAAGAAAAGCAAAATTGGCGATAATTACTTCTGGCGGTGATCTGGCCAAAGTTTCCGTGGCTGCCAAAATTCCAGGACTAATTTTTTCTACCAACAATAATCCTTGTGGTTCTCCTCGCATGGGTCTTGGCTACTCCATAGTAGGTCAGATGATTTTATTTTCCAAAGCGGGATTAATAAATTTATTACCAAAAGATGTTAAAAATATCATGATGGTTTTGAAAAAATATGATACTGAATTTGGCACTTCCAATCTAGATAAAAATTTAGCCAAACAAATGGCCAAAAATTTATTTGATAAAAGTGTCTGGTATATAGGCGCCGAACATCTTGCTGGCAATGCGCATGCGGCCGCCAACCAAACCAATGAGAATGCCAAGCGTTTTGCCGGATATTTTATTATCCCTGAGCTGAATCACCATTTAATGGAAGGAATGTTTTATCCAGAGAGTAATAAAAATAGTCTAGGGTTTGTGTTGGTAGAATCCGCTCTATACGACACTCGCATTCAAAAGCGCTTTGATATCACCAAAAAAGTTTTGGATAAAAATGAGATAAAATATTTTTCCTACAGCGCACAAGAAAAAGATAAAGTCTCGCAAGCTTGTGAACTTTTGGTTTTTGGGAGCTATGTTAGTTACTATGGAGCTTTGTTACAGGGGATAGACCCTACCGCTATTCCATTTGTGGATTTTTTTAAGGAACAACTCAAAAAATAAGCGCTACGCGCTTGCGATTACTTCGGGCCTCGCAAATAAATAAATTTATTTGGCTCGACCATAGAAATCTTAATTATGAACTTATCCGTTATTACTGTTACCTGGAATTCCGCCAAACTTATTGGCGAACAAATTGACTCCGTTAAAAGAGGCTGTCAAAATATTTCGTTTGAAGAAATTGTGGTGGATAATGGTTCGAATGATGAAACGGTAAAAATAGTGAGAGAAAAATATCCTTGGGTAAAATTAATAGATAATAAACAAAATTTAGGATTTGGCGCGCCCAATAATATGGCGGCCAAAATTAGTACCGGTGAATTTTTATTGTTTTTAAATCCGGATATGCGCGTGCAGGCGGAGAGTCTAGATAAAATGGTAGAATGGATGCGCGTCCACGTAGATGTGGGTTTGGCCAGCTGTAAGCTCGTAGATGAAAAAGGTATATTAAACGCCGATGCTCAACCCCGTCGTTTTCCGGAATTATTTGATCAATTGGCAATTATTTTGAAATTACCACATCTATTTCCAAATATTTTGAACAGGTATATGTTCAAAGGTTTTGATGCTAATAAAGAACAGGAAGTAGATTCAATTCGCGGATCATTTATGATTATGCGTCGTGAAGTTTTTGAAAAATTAGGTTTTGCCTTTGATCCTAGATACTTTATTTGGTTTGAAGATGTGGACACTTGTCGGGAAGTACAACGACTTGGATATAAAGTAGTGCATACTCCAATAATTTCCTGTGTGGATTATATTGGTCAAAGCTTTAAACAGCGTACCACGCTTTGGAAACAGAAAAATTTTACCAAAAGTATGCTTACATATTTTCAAAAATGGACACCGCTTTATACCTGGATTTGGATTGCTATTTTTCGTCCAGTTGGTATCGCGATGGCTTGGGTAAATGATAAAATAAATAAATAATATGCAGAAACTATCCGTGCATCTGGTCGCCTGGAACGGCGGAAAATATATTCCATATTTATTTGAATCTTTACGCAAACAAACCTGTAAAGATTGGTTTTTATATATTGTTGATAATGATTCCAAAGATAATACAGCAGAGCTCATAAAAAAAGAATTGGAAAATTTTGTTGTACCGCATAAATTGGTAATTAATTCAAAAAATGAAGGTTTTGCCGGCGGGCACAATCAAGTATATCGCGATACGGATAGTGAGTATTTTTTACTGCTCAATCAGGATATGTATCTCCAACCCGATTGCCTAGAGAATATGGTAAATTTTTTGGATGGTCATAAGGAAGTGGGGGCAGTGTCACCACGTCTGATGAAATGGGATTTTCCAAAAGTGGCCGCTGAGGGCTTGCAGTCTAGTCTTGGTAATCAGATCGACGCACTTGGTTTAAAAATATTTCGTAATCGCCGAGTCATAGAACAATATACTCAGTATGATTGGAATGAAATAAAAATGGATTCTCGTTTTCACGGGAATGACAGTCTTGAGGTTTTTGGAGCTTCTGGTGCTTTCCCTATGTTTCGTCGTAGTATTATTGATCAGGTTGCTTTTGACGGTAAACAATTCTTGGATGAAAGCTATCACGCTTATAAAGAAGACGTGGACTTGTCATATCGTTTGCAGGAAGCAGGCTTTAAATCCTATATATTACTTGATACCGTAGCTTATCACGACCGTACTGGTGCTGGTCCAAAAGACATGGCCGACACTGCTGCCGCAGAAAATAAGAAAAAACAGTCTCCTTGGGTGCAGTATCACAGCTACAAAAATCACATTCGTACACTGTATAAAAATGAATACTGGCAGAACCTCATCCTTGATTTTCCTTGGATTTTGTGGTATGAATTAAAGAAGTTTATTTATTTTTCTCTCTTTGATCGCAAAGTTTTATCTGGTCTAAAAGAAGTCTGGCAGGGGAGGGCGGATCTAAAAAATAAACGCGAGCAGATAAATAAAATAAAAAAGGTTGGTTGGCAATATTTAAGAAAATGGTGGAACTAATATGAAAGACATCAATATAGTATTTCTAAATTTTTTAATGAAGGACGATATCATTCGTGCCGCTGATTCGGTTTTTAAAGATATTGCCAGCTGTCAGTATGATATTCAAGTCACGGTGGCGGATAATTCCGAAAATAAAGATAAGATCAAAGAAGCTCTCGGTGAAAAATTTGGTGATAAAGTAAAATATATCGATTGTGGTGGTAATATTGGATTTGGTGCCGGCAACACTATCGGATTCAAAGCAACGCCTGCTCGTTATTATTTCGCTATCAATCGCGATACTATAATTCCAGAAAATTCCAAAGTAGTAGAAAGAATAATAAAATTCATGGATGAACATCCAAAGATCGGTTGTATTGGTCCGAAGCTTTTAAACATGGACGGCACTCTGCAATATTCTTGTTACCGTTTTGATTTACCATCTATTCTTATCAAGCCGCTCAAACAAATTAATTTTGATAAAAAATATTCGTGGGTAAAAAAACATGCCGATAAGTTGGAGATGAAAGATTTTGATCACAACGAAACCAGACCGGTGGATTGGGTGCTTGGCGCCGCCATGGTGGTACGCCAGGAAGTGGTAGACGAAGTTGGTTGGTTTGATGATCGTTATTTTATGTATTTGGAAGATGCTGACTGGTGTCGTCGAATGTGGGAGGCCAATTGGCCGGTATATTATGTTCATGATATAGTAATTATGCATATGCATGCGCGCGCGTCCGCGCAAGTGCCGGGTGCTTTTAGAGCATTTTTCAAAAATAAATTAGCTCGCATTCATTTCGTAAGCTGGCTTAAATATTTGTGGAAGTGGAAAGGCAATAATAAATATTATTCCGTATAGTATGCAAAATTTTCCAAAAGTTGCTATCGTTTATCTGTCTTTTCATTGTGAGCCTTATATTGATGATGTAGTTTCCGCTTTGAAAAAAATGACCTACCCAAAAGATAAGGTAGAATTTGTGGTGGTAGATAATCCGCATCCAAAATATGGATCCTCAATGCGTCATCTCTCTGAAATGGTCTTGCCGCTTTCTGGCAATGATCTACCGCACATTACTCTTTTGCCTCAAACCTCCAATCTAGGTTTTGCCGGTGGTAACAATGTTGGTATTCAGTGGGCGCTAGATAATGGATTTGATTATGTTTATTTTCATAATAATGATGGTTTTGTAGCCGCAAATTTCTTGGAGCCTTTGTTAGACGCTATGGAGCAGGACAAAACCATCGGCGCGACCCAATCGTTTATGATGCTGTATCCAGAAACAGATTTGATAAACAGTTCCGGTAATTCTTTTCATTATTTGGGTATTGGTTTTTGTAATAATCTGCGCGTTAAAGCTGCTAATTTAAATTTTGCCAAATTATACGAAACATCTTATGCTAGTGGCGCCGCGGTATTGATGCGGGCTGATTTGTTGCGCCAGTACGGACTTTGGGACAATGATTTCTTTTTATACCACGAAGATATTGAATATTGTTTTCGTTTAAAAATTGCCGGCTATAAAATTATGGTAGCCAGCGACTCTCTTTTTTATCACAAGTATTCTTTTAGTCGTAATCAGGAAAAATTTTATTATATTGAACGCAATCGTTTGGGTGTAATGTTGATGTTTTTTAAATGGCCTACTTTGTTGGTGTTGTTGCCGATGGCTTTGATATTTGAAGCTGGTTTGCTGTTGTTCTCTCTTAAACAAGGCTGGTTGGTAGAAAAATTAAAAAGCTATGCTTATTGGCTCAAAGCCGACAGTTGGAAACTGTGGTTGAAAAAACGCGCTTATGTGCAGAGTATTCGCAAGATAACTGATAGGGAGATGATGAAAACTTTTGTAGGGGCAGTCGTCTTTGATGAAAAAAGTATCAAGAATCCTATACTTGACCAAGTGGCCAATCCGTTGATGAATGTTTATTGGAAGGTTGTAAAAAAATTGATAGTGTGGTAGTTTTCAGACTTAGAAATTATGAAAAAAATTAGAAAAGCCATTTTAACCGGCGGAGGACGAGCTACCAGATTGCGCCCGGTGACTTCTACCATGAACAAACATCTGATCCCGTTGGCCAATAAGCCAATGATTTTTCATGCTATCCAAAAAGCGGTAGACGCCGGCATTGAAGAGATTTTTATCAACACCAATCCGGGTGAAGATGATTTGCCTAATCATATTGGTGATGGTGGACATTGGGGTATAAAGATTAAATATTTTGAACAAACCGGTGGTCCTCAGGGCATCGCTCATGTGGTGAAAGAAGCTGAAAGATTTATAGGTGACGACCCTTTTATGTTTTATCTGTCTGATAATGTAGTGTTGGCCGATCTGGGTGATCTGATGAAAGAATTCCATGATAATAATTATGATTGTATGTTGGCCTTTGCCAAAGTGCCAGACCCAGAGCGTTTTGGTGTGCCGGTCTTTGACGATAGCGGCAAATTGATAGACATGCTTGAAAAGCCAACCAATCCGCCGAATAATTTTGCTCAAACCGGTATTTATTTTTATGGGCCAAAAGTATTTTTTGATGGTTTTTCTAAAATAAAAAAGAGTGCGCGCGGCGAATATGAGATTTCTGATATCCATTCTTATTTCCTCAAAAATAATTATAGAGTTGGTCATAAAGAAATCACCGGTTGGTGGAAAGATACTGGGGCGGCCGTAGACTTGATAATTGCCAATCGTTTGCTACTGGACGAAATGCCAGAATCTGAGTTTAAAAATTTTGGAGATATCAAAGATGGTGCTCAGCTAAACGGCAAGGTAAAGGTGGGTGTAGGCACAACTATCTCTAGTGATGTAAAAATTAGTGGGCCGGTAATTATAGGAGAAAATTGTATTTTGGAAAATTGCGTCATTGGTCCGCATACTACTATTGGATCCGGTAGTTTAATAAAAGGGGCGATTGTCGCTAATTCTATCATTTTATCCAATTGTCATTTTGATTGTGATCTAAATATTAAAGAAAGTATCATCGGTGGAAATGTACGCATAGCCAAAAAAAATAACGATGGCACGCATCGTTTAATTTTGGGAGAACAAACCGTGATCGATTTTTAATTAGCGACCGATCATTCCAAATATTACACTAAAAGTTTTTAAAACAATCGCGATATCCAAAGCTGGACCGCGATTTTTTATATAAAATAAATCGTATTCCAGCTTGCCTAGATTTTCATCCAAGGTGCCATAATATCCACGCTGAAGCTGAGCCCAGCCGGTACAGCCCGGTTTTATCAAGTGTCGTAGGGGATAAAACGGCATCAATTCTGTAAGCTGAGAAACAAATTCAGGACGTTCGGGGCGTGGACCAATCAAGCCCATTTCATTTTTAAAAATATTGATAAATTGAGGTATTTCATCAATTCGGGTGGCGCGCAAGAATTTGCCCACACCAGTAATGCGGTCATCTTTTTCGCTGGCATATTGTGGTCCGTTAATTTCAGCACTACCATCGGCCCGAAGCGCCTTCATGGTGCGGTATTTGTAGATAAAAAATATCTGACCATGTCTACCCACTCGCGCTTGACGGAAAAAAATTGGGCCCCTGGAATTTAACTTTATAGCCAACCCGACCAGTGGAAAAGTAATTGCAAAAAAAATCGCGATAATTGTGGCGGCAATATAGTCGATAATTAATCGGAAACGGTCGTATATTTTTTTTGATTGCTCTTGAAATTTTGTCAGAAACCAACTTTCTGAAAAAGTAAAAGGTGGCAGACGATGAAAAATCATTTCATAAAAGTCCGCTAGTTCAATGATACTCGTCTGTCTGAAGATATTTTGATAGAGCTCTTTGGTCAGCGAGTCATCTTTTTCGTAATTGAAGTCTAGGACTATCAAATCAGGTTTTGGTGATAATTTCTCTAAGCTGGATACGACCGGAATGTTGGAGGTGTCACTAGTCTTTCCGACAAGACCAACTACCTCATAGCCAATCTGTGGTTTGTTGGTAATAACCTCTATGAGTCGTTTGATCTCTGTTGAGTATCCAATAAAGGCCACAGTGGTCTTTAGAATAGTAAAGGAAATAAAACGATTGTAAAAATAGCGCCACAGTGCAATCAGTCCAAACCCAAAAAAAGCCGCCAACACCAAAATTGTTTTAGGATTAATCTGGTTGTCGCCAAAAATATAAAAGTAAAATACGCCGATTACTGTCCAGACAATAGCGGCGAAGATTATTTTTTTGAAAAATCCTAAATTATTTTTTGCCCGGCCCAAATCGTATAAGCCGGCAATAAAGATAATAGTAGTAGCCAGCAAGAACAATATTGTAAAAGGATTCAAAAAATTCGATATTTCTTGTGCGGTTGGCGCTTTTAAATAGCGAAAAAAAATGCCTAGGTATAGACCGACAAATAACAGTAATAAATCACCCAGCAAAATTGTAAGTTGTTTGAGCCTATACATGGAACAAATTTTTTTTATAGTGTATAATAAAATATAAGCTTATGTTTGAATTCTATCATAATTTAGCCAAAAAATCAATCCTAGCAGCTACTTTAGCTGTTTTTTTCCTTTGGACGGATAATGTGCTAGCTTTGGCTCCAAATGACCCTTCCTATCTTCAGCAACAAATAATGTGGGAGCAAATAGGGGCTCCCAGAGCCTGGGATTTTAATACCGGTAGCCGCCGGGTGGTGATAGCTACTATCGATACCGGTGCTGATATTTGGCATGATGACCTACAGGCTAATGCTTGGATAAATCCTTATGAAATTCCGGACAATAATTACGATGATGATAGTGATGGGTATGTAGATGATGTGAACGGTTGGAATTTTATTGAAGATAACAATCAAGTACGTCCAAGTGTGCTCGATAATGTGGGTGATCCAGAAGCAATTAATCATGGTACGGTTATTGCCGGACTGGTGGGGGCGGTGGGCAACAATAACAAAAGTGCGTCCGGTTTGAATTGGAAAGTAAGCTTAATGCCTCTTCGAGCAGTAGATAGTGATGGTAATGGATCTTATATAAAAGTAGCCAAAGCTGTGCAGTATGCCGTTTATCATGGGGCTGATGTGATAAGTATGAGTATTATTGGCAATGAGTCCGATAGTGGTTTAAAACAAGTTTTATACGAAGCCTATAAAAAGGGAGTGGTGATAGTGGCGGCCGCGGGAAATGACCGAGATTTTAATTATGACGGAAATTTGGATATCAAGCCTAATTACCCAGCTTGTTTTGATACCAACGATCTCGAAAATTGGATCTTGTCGGTTTCATCGGTAGATAAGGAAGATAATCTTAGTCCGTTTGCCGATTATGGGCAGTGTGTGGATATTGTGGCACCTGGACAAAAAATTTTTAGTTTGCAAAGATATGCTCCGATCTATGGATACAATGACGAATTTGGCGGTCCTTGGCAAGGCACTTCCTTTGCCGCTCCGCTCGTGGCGGGTGCAGCCGCTTTGCTCAAAGCCGACCATCCGGATTGGTCGGCCAAACAAATTATCAATGCTCTATTAAGTAATGCTGATAAAATCGATTATAAAAATCCATTATTTAAAAATAAATTGGGTTTTGGTCGTTTGAATATTGGTCAAGCAATGGCGAATTCATCTGCTTTAAAATTTCCAATTAACTACGCTTCTTGGGGACAGTATTATTTTAAAGATAATACCATCTATACTATAGAAAATGGAGATAAGTATTTTTTTGCCAGCACTGCCGAGGCGCCAATTGTGACCATCGGGTTTACACGGTCATTTGATGGTAAACGCGATGAAGTATTTGCTTTGGTTAGGCGTGGTAAACATTATTTTGTACAGTTTTTTACCGACACCGGTCGCAAATGGCAGGAAAAGGCTTTACCTGTTTCAGATTACTCAGTTTCTAATGTCCCAACCAAGATTACAGTAGTAAACACTCAAGAAGACAGAAAAATTCAAATTAATTTTGCTCAAAAAATGGTGAAAAAGGTAAAAAAAGGTAAAAAAATAGTATCCCAAACCACCTACAAAAACACCTCAAAATCTTACGATTGGCTGACATATTAATCTGTTGCCACAACTTAGCCAAAATGTTATAATAGAACCAATAAAAATTAACGTTTTTACGTATGGTTAACACGGTATTTGAGAAGAAAAATATTTTGGTTACAGGTGGTGCCGGCTTTATCGGATCACATTTATGCGAACGGTTGCTCAAAGAAGGTAAGGTGATTTGTTTGGATGATTTTTCCAATTCTTCTCCGGCCAACATTGAACATCTTTTACAGTATCCTGATTTTGAATTTATCAATTATGATGTTGATAAACCAATTGACCTTAGTCAGTTTGATGAGTTGGATAAATTCAAAGTAAAATTTCAGGGTATTCAGGAAATTTATCACTTGGCTTGTCCTACTAGTCCAAAATATTTTGAAAAACTCAAGATGAAATCATTGTTGTCCAATTCGGCGGCGATGATTAGTACTTTGGATTTGGCGGCTCGCTATCGCGCTAAATATGTTTTTGCTTCCAGCTCGGTAGTGTATGGCAATCCAAAAGATGGTGAAAAATTTAAAGAAAATTATCAGGGTGTAGTAAATCATCTCACGCCACGCGCCTGCTATGACGAAGGAAAGCGTTTTGCCGAGACCTGTATTGAAACTTATCGCGAAGTTTACGGCATTGATGCCAAGACCGCCAGAATTTTTACTACCTATGGTCCGCGTATGAAGCTGTTTGAAGGCCAACTTATTCCTGATTTCATTATTAGTGCGATTGAAGGAAAAGATTTGGTAATCAACGGGGATGAAACTTTGGTGACTACCCTTTGTTATATAAATGATATGGTGGATGGTTTGGTGCGCCTAATGAGCGCTGATCCCGATGTCAAAGCGGTAAATTTGGGAGGAGATGAAAGTGTCAGCTATGCGCAGATAGCTCAAAAAATTATTGAGCTTACCAATTCCACTTCTAGAATTGTTTTTGAAAAGCCGTTGGAATTTTTGACCAAAAAAGGTTTACCTGATCTGACTTATGTCAAAGATGTACTCGGCTGGTTGCCGCTTACCCGAACTCAGGATGGTCTGCAAAAGACCATTGATTATACTGTGGCCAACAAAGAAGCTCTCCTTTTTCGTAGTAAATAATCAAGCGAGTGTTGAGTTATGATTTTTGTCATAGTGCCAGCCTTTAATGAAGAGAAAAAAATTGGTCGCGTCATTCGCGACCTTTTTGAACATGGTTATAATAATGTGGTGGTAGTGGACGATGGATCATCCGATGACACTGCTGTCGGCGCTGAGCTGGCCGGGGCTACAGTGTTGTGTCATCAATTAAATCGTGGTCAGGGTGCCGCTTTGCAAACCGGCAATGAGTTTGCTTTGCGCGCCGGCGCCAAGGTGATAGTGCATTTTGATGCCGACGGACAATTTAATCCCAAAGATATTGCTGGTGCCGTAGATTTACTCAATTCCAATCAGTTGGATGCCGTACTCGGATCAAGGTTTTTGGGTAAGCGTTCCAACATTCCTTTTTTTAAAAATTTCTTTATTTTACCTGTCAGTCGACTGATTAATAATTTTGTCACCGGCTTGAAATTGTCTGATGTGCACAATGGTTTTCGAGTTTTAAATGATCGCGCCGCGCGCACAATCAAAATTACTCAGGATGGTATGGCCCACAATTCGCAAATACCAAAATTAATAAAACAGCATAATCTCAAATACGCGGAATATCCGGTGGAAGTATTTTACGAAGAAAATGGACAGGGGATAGGCGGCGGTTTTAAAATTTTGTACGATTTATTGATAGATAAAATTAGCCAATAATTTATGACAGCCATTCAATTTTTTTTAATTTTAATTTTCTTTTTCGCGCTTTTTAAAGTAGCCTTTCGTTTTAGAGACAAGGAAATTAAATTTTTTAATGCCGCGGTCTGGTTTGGGTTTTGGCTGAGTGCTATCATCGTAGTATTGCGTCCGGGTTTGGCCGTATGGCTGGCCCAATTTTTGGGAGTGGGTCGTGGAGTGGACGCGGTGATATATCTCACGATTGCCGGTTTGGCCTTTTTTGTCTTTAGATTGTGGATCAGGCTGGAAAAGCTCGAAAAACACCTCACCCGCTTGGTTCGTCAAAATGCTTTGGAGGATAAAAATAAATAAATGAAAATTGCTTTTGTTATTTCTACCTTTCCGCCGCGTATTGGGGGCATGGGGCAAGTGGCTTTGAATCAGGCACTGGGTTTGGTGCGTTTGGGTCATGAAGTGACGGTTTTTACACTTGATTACAATCTAAGATTATCAAGTAATGATATAAAAATAGTTTATTTATCTTCGTTTTTCCGTCTGGGAGACGCTGGCTTGGTACCGCAATTATTTACCAAACTGCGCGGTTTTAATTTGCTGCACCTACATTTTCCGTTTTATGGCGGTGGTGCAATGGTTTTTTTGGCCAGTATTTTTTATCGCGTGCCTTATGTGGTGACTTATCATATGGACGCTCAGCCAAGAGGATTAGTAAAAAATATTATAAAATTTTTTAGTGATAAAATAGTTGGAGTTTTTCTATTAAAAAAAGCTAAAAAAGTTATTTTGGTGGACCAGAGTATTGATCAATTTTCTTTGATAGAAAATGTGGCAGTGGAGAAGGTGGTGACAATAAATAATGCTATTGATACGGAAATTTTTTCTAAAAAAATTGTTTTAGCCACTGATTTGGGTGTGCCGGAATTAAATGGTAAAAAGATTTTATTATTTGTGGCCAATTTAATGCCGGTGAAGCGTTTGGATTTGGTACTGGAAGCTATGGCGAATTTATCTGATCCGGAATTGGTGCTAATAGTAGTAGGTGGGGGATATGAAGAAACTGATTATCGGGTCATTGCCAAACAGCTCAATTTGGAGCAAAGTGTCTATTTTATCGGCCAGATCAATGACCAAAAAACTTTGGCCAAGTATTATTCGTTGGCTCAGGCTACGGTTATAGCTTCGGATTATGAATCTTTTTCTTTGGTGGCACTGGAGTCGCTGGCTTGCTCCAGACCGGTAATAGCCACTCGCATTAGCGCTTTGCAAAATAAAATTGAATCAGAGATAAATGGGCTTTTATTTACTGCCGGTAGCAGTGATGATCTGGCCAAAAAAATTAAAGAATTTTTTGATTTCTCACCAGAGCAAAGAGAAAAATTTGGTCACAATGGTCGCGAACAAGTGATAAAAAAATTTAGTATGGAAAAAAATTTGGAAGAATTGGTAAATGTTTATAAATCCATCTTATGAGCTTTGACTATAATCAATCTATCTGGGGCCAGGATACGGCTAGTTTAAATCCATCACACCCTACCGCGATTCGTTTGTCGCAATCTTTAAAAGTTTTAAATAGTCTTCCAACCAATGCCAAAATTTTGGAAGTTGGCTGTGGTGCCGGACAATTTATCCGAGCTATCAAACAGCGGCTGCCCGCTAGCGAGTGTTATGGTTTTGATATTAGTGAGGTGGCAATAAATAAAGCCAAAGAAACTGGTGACGGTGTAAATTATTTATTTGGTCCAAGTAGCCGCTGGCCGTTTGAGGATAATTTTTTTGATGTCGTGGTAATTTATGATGTGCTTGAGCATGTAGAATCGGTAGAGCAAACTATGGCCGAAGTACGACGAGTTTTAAAATCAGAAGGATTATTTTACTCCTTTATACCATGTGAGGGTGATTATTTATCGATGTGGCATTGCCTGCGCTTCAGCAAAAGATTTGATGGTCTAACCAATAAATACGCCGGTCACATTAATCGTTTTTCCCGTTCCAAATGGTATAATATTTTTATCCAGTCTGGTTTTAAAATAGATAGTAAAAAATACAGTGAACATTTTTTTGGCCAGTTGCTCGGTGTTTTGGCTTTTTATCTCATGGATAGGCGTGCTAAAAATAATAATTTAGTTCAATTAAACAATGAAGAATATTTTGGTAGCCTTGCCCAGCAAGGGATGTTTAAGAAAATATTTAATTGGTTGAAAGCGGCCGTAAATAGCTTGGTGTATTGGGAGTCGGTGGTTTTACAAAATATTCCTTCACCGAATTTGCATTTGATAGCCAAAAAAATGAAATAAATCTAGGCATCAGTTTGTATTATATGAAAGTATTACACATTATTCCATCAGCTTTTAATTATTTTGACGACATCCGGTCCGAGGCGTTTGCCTGGCTGGAAGTAGAAAATAGTTTGGGCTTAGAGTCCGAGGCCATGACCTTGGAATTTGGCCAAACCACCAGAAAAGAAAAGGAACAGGTGGGAGCGGTTGCGCTCGGTCATAAATTCATCGGCCAACAACCAATATCCCAGAATGCTCAATCTTGGGATCAGTACGATATTATCAATTTGCATTGCCCTTTTTTTGGAGCGGCGAATCAAATTATAAAATGGGCTCAGCAGGAAAATAAGAATCTTGTGGTCACTTATCATAATGATTTCAGAACACCGGATTTTTTTAGTCTGATTATTAAATTTTACAATCTCTATTATTTACCAAAAGTTTTTTCCGTTGCCAAAGCCGTCTGTTTTTTGGTCAGTAGGCGCCGGCAGTCCAGTGGTGGTATAAGAATCCTTAAAAATGACAAAAAGGCCTTTATTTTGGGACAAATTAGTAATGAGCTAGATATACACAAGACAGACATTGTATCTGATCTTGTTTTGGTTTATAATAATATAACTTTAACTAATACTAACTAACTTTTAATTTAAATATATGGAAGAAAAAAAGTCTTTCTTTGCTAGTCTGGATTCCAAAAGCGCTTTGCTGGTAGGTCTGGTTGCTGGCGTATTGGTGATCTGTACGATTGGTTTTGTGGTGATGCTGGCCGTTTATTTTAAAGGCGGTTCTGCTGGCAAAAATGTGGCAGTGACTCCGGTTGTTGATCAGCAATTGGCTGATAACCAGGAACAAACTCCTCCACCAACAGTACCAAAAAATGACAAACCAAAAGTAGAATTATTTGTGATGTCATACTGTCCTTTTGGTTTGCAAATGCAAAAAGCCTATTTGCCAGCTTGGGAATTGCTCAAAGACAAAGCCGACATTGATATGAAATTTGTTTCTTATGCTATGCATGGCATGAAAGAAATAGAAGAGAATACTCGTCAATATTGTATTCAACAGCAACAGCCTGCCAAATATCGTGATTATTTGAAATGTTTTACCGGAAAAGATGATTCCGCCGGTTGTTTGGCCAGCACTGGAATATCGGCCGGTTCTTTGACCTCTTGTGTCAATGCTACCAACAAGAAATTCGGCATCCTAGACAAATTTAATGACCAAACTACTTGGTTGTCCGGTCGCTATCCTCTTTACCCAGTTAATGCTGATTTAAATGATAAATACGGTGTACAAGGTTCTCCAACTTTGGTAATCAACGGCGTACAGGCTGAAGGAGTAGGACGCACCGCTGAAGCTGTAAAACAGGCTATTTGCGCCGCTTTCAACAATGCTCCAGCTGAATGTCAGCAGACTCTACCTAACACTTCTTACCAGCCAAGCTTTGGCTATACTGTCAGTGCCAATGGTGGTGCTGACGCCGCCGCTTGTGGGACTTAAGACTGAAGTGGTATAATAAGGATATAATTAATTTGTTATATATGGGTAACTTTAAAAAAGGCTTATTGGTCGGTGGGGCGGTGGCAACGTTTTTGACTTGGCTTAACTGTTCTCCTAAAGGTAAAGAAATGCGCTCCCAGATCATGAGTCATTTGGAACCTCTGTTTAATGAATTAAAATCTAGCCTCAAACAACTTGAAGGTCCAACTCAAGAAATGTATGACGCTCTGGTAGAGCGGGCGGTAGAAGAATACGCCGCTAAAAAAGAATTGGCGATAGAAGTAAAAAATAGTTTGATTCGTCAATTAAAAAAGCGTTGGAAAGAAGTTGAAAAAGATTTAAAAAATTCCTAAAAGAAAAGAGCGATCTATTGATCGCTCTTTTTTATATCCGAGATAGTCATTTGCAATTCACGGTTGCCATTCCATTCATTGGCTTCTACACAGAAAGCCATATCAATTTTATCACCCACGTGCAGATTATTTTTCCAATCGTCTTTGTGGCGATTAATGTCACCAAGTCCAAAGCCGATAGTTTTGTGGACAACGTGGGAATTGTGTTTGAGCATTAGCTTGAGGTGTTTGCCATCTTGGCCGACAGGAGTAATACCAGTAATGGTCAGTCCGCGCGCGACATATTTTGGCTCTTCGTTGTTCATGCCAAAGGGGGCGAATTTTTGTAGTAGATCATAAAGGGTCCAGCTGATATCAGCGAGATCAACTTCGGCGTCAATATTTATCTGTGGTACCAGTTCTACTTCCTTGGTTTGCTCAGCCGTCACCTCGTTGAATCTCTTTTTAAAAGCTTCAAGTACATCCAGTGATTTCAGAGTGAAGCCACAAGCCTGAGGATGACCGCCGAATTTCGCAAAAAATTCGGAATTATTTTGAATGGCGGCGACCATATTGAATTCGGAAATACTGCGTCCAGAGGCCGTAATTTCGCCATGGTTTAATCCCATTACTATCGCCGGTTTGTAGTACATATCTTTGAGGCGTCCGGCAATAAGACCCAAAATTCCGGTAGGCCAGCCTTCGCCCAATACAAAGATGGCGCTATTTTTTTCTTGTTCACTTTCTTTTACTTGTTTTATCGCTTGCGCCACTAAATTTTCGGTTAATTTTTGGCGATCAAGATTGTTTTGGTTTAGTGCCCAGGCTAGATTTTCCGCTTCGTGTTCATCTTCGCTCATCAATAGGGCAAAGGCGACATTGGCATGATCCATGCGTCCGGCGGCGTTGATGCGCGGTACAATTTGAAAGCCCACTGTGCCGGCAGTGATCTCGCCGCGTTTCTGTTGTCCGTTTTCATCGATAATACCGGAAACAAACATTAGTTTTTTTAGACCTAAATTTTTTGTTTTGTTTAGCACGGTGAGACCATAGCGGGTGATAGTGCGAGATTCTCCTAGTAGCGGCACCATGTCGCCAATACTGGCAATTGCGGCCAAATCCAATTGCCATTTTTCAAAGGCTTCGTGGGTTTGTCCGTCAGAGAGTAGAGCGTTGGTTTTTTTGTGAGTTTTTAAAAGGGCTTGGATGAGTTTGAAAGCGACGGCACCACCGCATAAAGTTTTATCTGGATATTTTTCATTTGGCATTTTCGGATGGATAATGGCATCAGCCGGTGGAGTCTGAGCGGGGATAGAGTGGTGGTCCGTAATAATTACCTGCATGCCAAGCTCTTTGGCCAATTTTACTTCGGCCGTATTGCTGACACCGCAGTCACAAGTAATAATGAGATCAGTATTTTTTTCTTTGAGCGCGCGGACGGTATTGAGATTTAGTCCATAACCATCGGTTTCACGATGGGGGAGAAATACCGACACATTTTGCGCGCCCATTTTTTTCAAACAGCTGATAATAATAGTAGAAGCGCAGACACCGTCGGCATCGTAGTCGCCGTGTACTACAATATTTTTATTAGCGGCAATGCAATCAAAAATAATTTTGACCGCTTTTTCCATATCCACAAACAAAAACGGATCGTGAATATCTTGTGAATAATCCGGATTCAAAAATTCATCAATTTGTTTTTGGGTGCGCAAATTGCGATTGTACATCAGGCGGGCCACTATTGGTGGCAATTCAGGATGCTCGGTAAAAAATTCTTCTGGTACGGCCGGAGCGACTATCCATTTTTTTGACATAAGTTTATTTGTTTTCCGGTAAATATTTATTTATAATACCTTCTAATTTTGTAATACAAACATCAAAAGATGGGCGATCTTCCGGTTTTTGAGCCCTCATTTTTTCGCTAAATTCTCTTAATTTTTCCCACATTGAAACTAGGTTTTGCTGAGAAAAGAAATTTGGTGATTTGTACAACTCATCTTCTTGATTTTTGGCCAAGCGATAAATAGTGTCGCCCAATTCCCAGATCATGGATTCTTTGCGTGAAATAATATTTTGACCGGTAGATAGTCCTTGATATTCCGGCGCAATAAGTTCTTTCATTGGTTTTCCTTGGTCCATGGCGGCTAACATAGCCGATATCTGAGTATTAGCAGGCATTAAACCATCCAAATCAAATAGAATCCCTTTTTTTGTATCTATATCAATACCAATATTACGACCAGGATCTTTGGTATCCAGGTCAGTAAGAGTGAGTCCATTGTCAGCTAAAAATTTAGCTCCTTTTACGCAATCCACTACTGCCTGTATTTTTTCTCTATCAGAAAAATTATTGCCTTTATCTTCAAAAATTTCTTGGATCGTAAGAATATTTTTTGGAGCCACGCCAAACGCCACCTGCCGATCCAAGTTTTTTGGGCGGTTGGTGATAAGGAGATGGGGGATGAAAGGCATTTCTTTGTCCGGATCATCTAGACCGTCCATGGCAGTTTTTAGCATCTCTAAACCTATTTTTAAATTATCGCTAATATCATGGGAATAGCGGTCGTTAGTTTTTAGAAATAGTTCACCGCGGGTATTTTCTATAGAGAGTCTTTGGTTGTGGCTTTCCAGTTCTGGCGATACATATTTTTTAATAAAAAAATATAAATCTTCCGGCAAATATTTTTTCAGTTCTTCAGCCACTGCTTGTCTAATTTGTTTGACAGAAGATTTGGTCATTTTTTTCACATCTTCCAGATCTTCTTGCGAAAATCCTTCCGCTTTACCCTTGGTTTGAATTATTTTTTCCAAAGCATCTTCTCTGAGCAAATCTATTAAAAATATTTTTTGCTCATCCGGGGATTGTGCTGTATTAATTCTGTCCGCAATTTCTTTAGCATAATTTTTTACCATTTTGGCCGGCACGGAATCAGCGTCTTGAAAAAAGCCCTGGATTTCCTGGGTGCCACGATCCGTGGAGTGGTCGATTTTTTCAAATGATAAGTGGCGTGGTGTTTCAGACATATTATTTTTTTAAATCTTTGAGTGTCATCTTTTTGAAATCCCAATATGAATCGGCCAATAGCAGGGTAAATATTAAATACAGCGCGTTTAGTGACCAGTAATCTCGGGCGGCGATAGGGGTGGCGTAGGAAGTAAAAAGTGAAATGCCGAGCACTATCCAATAAATCATTGATTTGGTGGTCATCGCGCGGCGATCGGAAATAGAAATTCGGTCGCGCATTTTGAGCATATATATCAAATAGAAAGCGATCAGGGGTAAAGCCGCAAACCATTCATATTCGTGCGCGTCCACACCCAGATATTTGAGCGCGTAAAAAAATGCCCACAGAATAAATAGGATAGCTAAAAATAGAAAAATAATATCCAGCTGATATTGGCGAAGAACTTTCACAAATTTTTGATTATTGAAATAATGGCAAAATTGTAAACATAATCATGGCAATAATGCCGATTATAGCTACTACAGTCCAGAGATTTTTTATTGTCTTATGTTTCATATTATTATATTTTATTTTTTATCTTTTTAATACGGCCAAATAAGCCTCCGGTGGAATATCCACTTTGCTGTGGGCCATCATGCGTTTTTTACCTTTCTTTTGTTTTTCAAGCAGTTTCATTTTGCGAGTGACATCACCACCGTATAATTTGGCAATAACATCCTTGCGTAGAGCGCCTAGGCGTTCGGAAGCAATCACTTTGCCGCCAATAGCCGCTTGAATTTTTAATTCAAATTGTTGGCGAGGCAGACTGTCTTTGAGTGATTCGCAGATTTTTTTGCCAATATGATAAGCGTCTTCGCGCCATACTAGAGTGGCCAAAGCTTCTACTGGTTCTTCGCCAACCAAAATTTCTATTTTTACCACATCGGTTTTTTCATAGCCGATTAGCTCGTAATTCATGGAAGCATATCCGGAAGTAACGGTTTTTAATTTATCATAAAAATCCGTGACCAAAGCGGCCAAAGGAATTTGATAATGCAAAAGCGCGCGCTGATCACTGCCGGTACTCAAATACTCGGTATTCACATAGCGTCCGCGGCGTTCGGAGATTAGGCCCATCACATTACCGACATAATCTTGTGGAGTAATAATATCGAGAGTCATCCAAGGTTCGGCTACTTCGGTGACGTGATTTGGTTCGGGCATCTCTTGTGGGCTGTGAATAGTAAATTTTTCACCGTTGGTTTTTTCTATTTTGTAGGCCACGCTTGGGACGGTGATCACCACTTCCAAATTAAATTCACGCTTCAAGCGTTCTTGGAAAATATCCAGATGCAACATGCCCAAAAATCCACAGCGGAAACCAAAACCCAGAGCCTGAGAATGTTCCGGTTCATAGATCAAAGCCGAGTCACTGAGTTTCAGACGGTCGATCGCATCGCGTAGCTGTTCATATCCGTCACCTTCGTTTGGGAAAATACCGGCGTATACCATTGGCTTTACTTCTTTATAGCCTGGTAAAGATTCTTTCGCTACGCCGGTTTTTTCAGAATTTAGAGCAGTGATAGTGTCACCCACACGACAGTCGCGCACTTCTTTTAGACCGGTAACAATATATCCAATTTCGCCATTTTTTAAAATAGTGGCCGGATGAAATTTGGGAGTATAATATCCCAGCTCCAAAACTTCGGCCGGAGTCTGAGTCGTCATGAGATAAATCTTATCTCCTTTTTTTATTTCACCATCGGTGATACGCACCGAGGCCACTACACCTTTGAATTCGTTATAAGAAGAATCAAAAATCAAGGCGCGGGGAGCGGCACTATTGTTATCTTGTGGAGCAGGAATTTTTTTGACAATCGCTTTGAGGATTTCTTCAACACCTTGGCCGGTTTTGCCGGAAGCCAAAATAATATCTTCCGGGGCACAGCCAAGCAAATGAATAATTTCCGCCTGAGTTTTTTCAATATTGGCGGCCGGGGAGTCGATCTTATTGATTACCGGAATAATAGTAAGGTTTTGATCAATAGCCAGGTATAGATTGCCGATAGTTTGTGCCTGCACACCCTGAGTGGCATCCACGAGCAATACCGCGCCTTCTACCGCGGCTAGTGAGCGGGATACTTCGTAATTAAAGTCCACATGTCCCGGAGTATCAATCAAATCAAGAATATATTTTTCTCCATCAAGGGTGTATGGCATGCGTACTGGTGTCAGCTTGATAGTAATACCGCGTTCGCGTTCTAGATCCATGGAATCAAGCAACTGATTTTTCATATCGCGTTTGGAAACCGTGCCGGTGACTTCCAAAAATCTGTCGGCCAAGGTGGATTTACCGTGATCAATGTGGGCGATAATACAAAAATTTCTTAAGTGTTCATTCATATTTTCTTTCATATCTTTTTATTCTTTATTCTGGATAATTTCAGTGGCGTTTAGGTTCTGTATCTTTAGCCAGCGTCGTTGAAAACTATTTTTTAATTGCATAAATTCCGGTACTTGCAAAAAGTAGCAGGCCAGTCCGTAAAACAAAAGACCAAATCCGCCGGCAAATAATCCTTGGCCAAAGATACCCCAAAAAAATTGTTGATTAAATAATTTTGCCAAAGGATATTTCAGTAGCTGAACAATCAGACCCATTACAAAGCTGGCGGCCGTTACTTGTAGTACCATTGGTAAAATTTGGCGTTCTCCCAAAGTTTTTGTTTCAGTGCGTAAATTTATCCAAAGTAGAATTAAATTTATGGTCACACCAATTGAGCTGGCTAGTGCCAATCCGGCCGCTCCCAAAGGACGCATCAGGAGCAAAGCGGCGATGATGCTAATTAATTCGGATATCACTCCGATTACAAATGGAGTTTTGGTGTTGGAAAAAGCAAAAAAGGCGCGTGATAAAACTGGAATCAGAGACTGAGCCACTAATCCCAGGGCGAAACAGGCGAGCGCGTCAGCAGTGCTAACCGTGGCATTCCAATCAAATTCTCCACTACCCAAAATTACGCGTACTATTTGGGCGCGTAAAAGTAAAATTAAAATAGTGGACGGGATAATCAAAAATAAAATTTGTCGCACTACCGAACTAAAATGATTCACAAATAAATCTATATCTTTTTGGGCGGCAGCTTCGGAGAAGAGTGGGAAGATTGCCAGCGCGAAAGGAATAGCCAGCACCCCAATTGGCACAGCCTGCAAATTGTTGGCGTAGTTATAAACCGCAATACTGCCGATTGGTAAAAATGAAGCCATCATTGTCACCACCACTTGATTTAGTTGGGTAATTGCTAGCCCCATGGTACGCGGCACCATTAATTTAAATACCATTTTGGTGTCGATATCTTTGGTATTAAAAGAAAAAGCATAGCGCCAACCAGAGTGGTAGGTGCCATAGGCCTGTATAGCACAGTGTATAAAAGCGCCTAGCACCACGCCGTAGGCCAGGCCATTTTCTCCCATCATGCGCACCAATACCGTGGCGCCAAAAATAATACCGAAATTATAAAAAATTGGCGCAATAGCGTATAGTACAAAACGACGCAGAGATTGTAGAGCGCCGCCCATTAGCATGGATATGCCCAGAAACAAGGGAGACAAAAACATTATTCTGGTAAAAGCCGTCACGCGCCTCAAATTTTCAGCATCAAATCCTGGAGCCAAGATTTTATTTAGAATCGGAGTAAAAATTATTCCTAGTCCGCACAATACAATTAAGGATATGCCCAAAATATTCAAAATATTATTGGTCAGTTGCCACGCTTCTTTATTCTCATTTCTATTGTTGAGCAATTTTGTAAAAGTAGGGATAAATCCAGCGGTAAGTGCTCCTACAATTAATAAATTATAAATTATGTCCGGAATTTTGAAAGCGGCATAATAGGCATCCATCACTGGTCCCGCTCCATAATAATGAGCCAATACACGATCGCGCGCCACGCCCACAAAACGAGACAGCAAAGTAGCGCCCGATAAAATAATAGCCGCTCCGGTAATGGTCTTGGATTGAGAATTTAATATTTTGAGCATTTAATTCGTAGGAATATTCACGGTGAGCATGAGATGCTCGGTGCTGGATTTTTTTTCATTGGTGTTGCTGGCATATACCGAGCCGCTCACACCGTCTTCGCGAGTAAAGGAAAATTGTTGCACATTGTCTCCTTGAGATTGTACTTCAACTTTGAAATTTTTCTTGCGTAATTCTTTTTTGTAGTAGGAAATTATAAAATCCGGATCAGCATCCACGTTTTTCCATTCTATTTGGATGCTGTCTTTGTTGTCGCTACTTGGAGTAGAAACAGCATTCCAGATATTTTTAAGAGTGCCGCCGTTGTCGTTATTTTGAGAGTTATAAAAAACCGGTGCTAGGATTAATTTGGGCAATAGAGTGGCTATGCCCAAGCCTCGCTGTTTGTAGCGGGCGGATATATAGGTAATAACTTCGACATTATTTTTATCGTAGACCGGTATGCCGGTTGGGAAATTAGCCGGTACGGCTTTGAGAGTTTGCGGGCCTGGGCCTACATAAAATTTTATTCCTATGCCTACAGCCACTATTAAAACCAATAAAAGCGCACAGCTAGTAAAGCAGGCACCTTTCCACGATCTTTTTTTGGTTAGTTCTTCTATAGGCGGTTCGACGATTTCGATGTTATCCAGATTGCGACGCATAAGGTCTTTTTATATCAAATATTTTATCATAAAAAAAATAGCTTGTATATAGTTCTGTATTTTGGTAAAATATACTTTAATATTCAGTAAATTAGGTCTATGAAAGTACATTTTTTTGGCGCGGCAGGAGAAGTCACCGGATCAAATAGTCTGATTGAAACCGGGAATAAAAAAATTATTGTGGATTGTGGTATGTTTCAGGGCGGGGATTTTAATGAAGCCAAAAATCACGATCCTTTGCCATATGATGCTAGTGAGATTTCGGCGGTAGTTATTACCCATGCTCATTTGGACCACACCGGCCGTCTACCTATTTTAGTAAAAGAAGGTTTTACTGGATTTTTTTACGCTACCCCAGCTACCATGGAGCTGGCCGAATTGGTACTGCGTGACGCTTTGTCGGTAATGGAGCATGACCATATAAAATTTGGTCGGGAAGTTCTATATAGCGAACAAGATATTGCTGGTGTAATGGAACAGTTCAAACCGATAGATTATTATCATGAACAAGATTTGTTTGGAGACGGCAGTGTGAAGATTCTTCTGCGTGATGCTGGCCATATTTTTGGTTCGGCCTTCATTGAGGTAATGGCTGAAGGCAAAAGAATAGTATTTTCCGGAGATGTTGGCAGTGTCCATGTGCCAATTTTGCGTGATACGGATAATTTACCGGAAGATATTGATTTGTTGGTATGTGAATCCACTTATGGGGACAGGCTTCATGAGTCCGAGCAGTCTCGTCGTGATATTCTGGAGCAAGCTGTGCTCGCCGCAGTGAAGCGCGGTGGTGTGCTAATGATTCCGTCTTTTTCTCTAGAGCGTACGCAGGAATTGCTCTATGAATTGGACAAATTAATTGAACAGGAAAATCGTCTGACAGCCATGCCAATATTTTTGGACAGCCCTTTGGCAATTGGCGCTACTCGGGTTTATCGCAAATATACTCAGTATTATGATGAAGCAGCGGTAAAACTGATGAAGAGTGGGGATGATATGTTTGATTTTCCAGGATTGGTGTTATCGGAAACCCGCGAAGATTCCAAGCGTATTAATAACACCCACAATCCAAAAATTATTATCGCTGGCGCCGGCATGATGAACGGCGGGCGTATTTTGTACCACGCTCTACGTTATCTTTCTGATCCGCAGAGCACTTTGCTTATCATTGGTTATCAAGCTCACGGCACACTTGGCCGGCAAATTCAGGAAGGTGCTTCCAGTGTAAATATAATGGGCGAAAGGGTGGCGGTAAAATGTGAAGTGAAAACCCTCGGTGCTTTTTCCGCGCACGGTGATCAGCGTAAATTATTGGATTGGATGAGCAGTGCCAAAAGTTTGCCAAAAAAAGTTTGTCTGAATCATGGTGAAAATGGTGCTCGCGAATCATTTATGAAAAAAATAAAAGAAAAATTGGGTATAAATACACTTATAGCGGAAAAAAGTTTAATAATTGAAGTTTAAAATATGTTTTGGAGAAAAATTTTTATTATTTTATTATTAAGTTTTTTTATTCTCCCAAAACAGGCTAACGCGATTATTGATTCTGAAAAAGTAAGTGGCTGTTCCAAGCTCGGCTGTCTTGGATTGGACGCTTGCAGTGCTTTTCAGGGTGGAGGTGTCAAAGACTCAGATGGTAGTTATTATTGTCTTTCTACAGAATGTGAAAACGGTGATGATTGTGTCTTTGTAGATAAAAAATGCAATGTGGCCGAAGATTGTACCGGATATAGTACCCAAGAAGGTGGTCAGGCTTGTTTGAACAACCGTTGTTATCTTGATGCGGTAGGTAAAGAAAATTTTGATAAGGGTGGTACGGTTGGTTTTACGGATATAAAAATAGATTTGCGTATAAAAGAGCCGAAGTTGATGATCAATATTCCTGGTTTAAATTTTAGCAAACTTTCGAGCAGTACGGTTACCCAGGAAAATGGTAAAACTTATCTTAATATTCCCTATATTGGTGAATATATTGCGGCCGCTTATAAAGTTGGTTTAGTTGTGATTAGTATTATTGCGGTTGTCATGATTATTACCACAGGTGTCAAGATTATAGTTGGTGGTGGTGAAGCAAAAGCAGAAGGTTTTAAACGTATAGGTCAGATTGTTGTTGGTCTTTTTATAGGTTGGGGGTCTTTCACCATACTTAGTATTGTGAATCCTACTTTGGTAAATTTTCAAGCGCTGAAAGTAGAATATTTTGAAGAAATTCCCCAAACAGAGAGTCTGACTGCTAGCGATTTAGCAGACGCTGCCGCTGGGGAAGGTTCCCCTGGCCAATTTAAGTATTTTACTAAATGTCCGGTCGATCTTACTCAACCTATTAATTTTGCAGATGATACGATTAGTTTGATACCTGATTTGAAAAAAAAGCCAAGAGTTAACCAAATCTCAAAAAACATTCCGAGAAGATTGGAATTTCATGAAAAAATGGTAACTCAACAAATTTTAAAAGGTTCGGTGAGTCAGAGAGTGGCTATGGCATCTGAAGCCGCTGCCCAATGTCAAATTCAATACGAAAACTGCGGAGTCGGTACAACGAACGTATATGCTTTAGTCTCCGCAACCGGCGGTTCTTATGGAGATAGTGCTAAATGTCTACAACATGCTAAAAATACTAAAACTAGCATAGCGTGCAATTCGGTCGGAAACAACACAAAATATGCTCCAAAGAAAATATTGCATGATGTAACTAACCTCAAAACAAATTACGGAGGAGGGTTGGCTGTAACGCAACTTACAAGAGGGATGTCTTGCGATGCAAAATGCACAAAAAAAATATGGCCAGAAGCATGTTTTATAAATCCTGACTTAGCTACAGAAAAATTAGTTAGTATATTAAAGGATACAGGCAAATGGGATCCAAATTGGATAAATGAATTACAGCCAGGAGATTATTATATGATTGTTAATTGGAACTCATATTGTCCAGGAACACATTCGGCTCTATTTTTAGGATGGAAAGATCCGGTTGAACATATAGCCTGGGTGCAAATGGGAGACGCAGGTAATTTTATAAGAGTTGGAACTAAAAAATTAGGAAAAGAAGCAATAATACAAATAAGTAGGCCTATAGAAAAATAATAATGAGGTTTTAAAAAAAATTATCCACATCCCTCCTTTTAGGAGGGATTTTTGTTTTATATTAGCTAAAAAATGGCATGATTATTTTGGTAAAAAGTGTTGACCAATGTTTCAAAGTGGTGTAAAATGGATAGTAGTGGAGAGAAATGGTGATTTAAAATTTATGTTCATTGGCGAGTACGGTCACAATTTGGATGAAAAAGGACGGTTGGCCATACCGGTCAAATTTCGTGCTGCCTTAAATAAGGGTGCCGTAGTCACTCGTGGTTTGGACAATTGTTTATTTCTCTACACCAAAACCGAATGGGCCAAGCTAGCTGAAAAATTAGCCGCTCTGCCATTTTCTCAATCCAACAGTCGTGCCTTTGCGCGTCTCATGTTGGCCGGAGCGATGGAAGTAGAAATCGACAAACAAGGCCGTGTAGTTTTGCCGGAATATTTACGCGAGTTTGCCGGTTTAAAAAAGAATGTGGTGTTGGCCGGTTTGTATAGTCGCGCGGAAATTTGGGATGAAGAGAAATGGAAGACATACAAAACCCAAACCGAATCCAACAGCAATGACATTGCCGAAAAGATGGCTGAATTAGGAGTATAAATATGAGACACATTCCTGTATTGCTAAATGAAGTAGTAGAAGGCCTGAACCTTAAAAATAATAGTTTAGTAATTGATTGTACTTTGGGTGATGCTGGTCATAGTGAAGCGATCTTGGCCAAGATTGGTCCAAAAGGAAAATTGCTTGGCATTGATGCTGATCCCGAATCACTATTGCGCGCCAAAAATAATCTGTACAAATTTGAAAAGCAAATAATTTTTGTTAGAGACAATTTTTCCAACTTAGAAAAAATTATCTCTGACAATGATTTTGGTCCAATAGATGCGATCCTCATGGATCTAGGCTGGTCCACGCCGCAATTCAAAGAACGCAATCGCGGATTTAGCTTCGATGGCGACGAGCCGCTGGATATGCGCTACAGCACTGATATGGGAGAAACCGCCGCTGATATTCTGAATCAATACACCCTGGCCGAGCTGATAAATATTTTCAAGTTTTACGGTGAAGAAAAATTGAGCGCCGAGATTGCCAAAAGCATTGTGGATGAACGCGGTAAAAAACCTTTGGTGACCAGTAAACAACTGACCGAAATAATTTTACAAGTTTATAGAAAAAAATTAAAAACTGACAAAGAAGTTCCTTGGGTAGGTGGTGCCCATCCGGCTACGCAGATATTTCAAGCTTTGCGTATCGCGGTAAATAAAGAGCTTGAGGTAGTACGACAAGCATTGCCTCAAGCCCTCAGTGTGTTGAAACCGGGCGGGCGATTGGCAGTCATCACTTTTCATTCCTTGGAAGACCGAATCGTGAAACAATACTTTGTCAAAAATAATAATAGAATTTTAAAAATAATAACTAAAAAACCTTTGGTCGCGACCGACGAAGAATTAAAAAATAATCCAAGTAGTCGCAGTGCCAAATTAAGAATAGTAGAAAAAATTTAAAATATGTCTTATAAACGCCAACTTCAAGCTCACTATCATAATTTTATAGAAGCCGTAGGTACTATGGCTATGCCAGAGTGGCTCACTGGTCGCGGGATGCGTTCCACCCTTTTGATTAGCGTAATGTTTTTATCGGCCGCTTATATGGTGCGCATAAACGCCGTTTCGGCTACTGGATATGAAATTCATAACCTGGAAAAGCAAGTGAGTGAAATGGATAATCAAGTCCAGAATCTACAAATCAAAATTGCTGATGCTGGCTCCATGAACAATATTGAAAAGCGTTTGCCGGAATTGAATTTGGTGGCTGTGGCCAAGGTGCAGCGTCTCAATACCTCTCCAGCGGTGGCCATGGCACGATAATACTTGTTAATTTTAAATCTTCGATCTAGTCGAGGATTTTTTGTTTCAAGGTTTTTATGCTATAATAAATCCAAACAATTTTTATGTGGCTATTAGTATTTCAACGTATTTTTTTTGATGCTCTGCTGGATCTTTTTTATTTTCCGCTCTGGTGGTATACCGGTGGAGTAGTGCATTCAGCCAAATGGTGTGGCCAATTTTTTATGGAAGGCAACAAGACGTTGGCGCCGGTTTTGTGGATACAAAATTTATTTGTGCCGATGTTTGGTCAGTATGATTGGCAGGGGAGGATAATTAGCTTCTTCATGCGTTTGGCGCAGTTTTTCTTCCGCAGTTTGGCGCTGTTGATTTGGTTTGTGGTTTGTCTGGCTTTGTTTTGTGTCTGGCTGATTTTGCCGATAATTGTTTTTGGCGGATTATTTATGTCTTTTACGAGATAATATGTTGTTATTTCCAAAACAAGAGCCAATTAAAATTCTCACTTGCGATGATTGTAAATCAATTGGCTATGTTGGGATGAGCAAATGCAATAAATGCCACGGAATGTCGTCTGGGCATTTTGCCCGTGGGCATTGGCTGTTTTGGAGTTATCCTTTGACGCGTTATCATTTGAACTTGGCCAAAGGACGTCGAATTTTTAATAAGGTTAGATTTTTTACTTCATTAATTTTATGGCTCAACGCCTGGGGCTGGGCCGCCTATGTTTTAGCCAGAGACAAAAGTTTTTTGGCCAATTTATTTAATCCTACTTTTTGGATTTCATTTTTTTCTAATTTAAAAGGGATAGTTGGTTTCTTGATTTATATCGGCGCTTTAATTTTGCTTTACCTCTGGTATCGCGTAATAGTAGAGCGTATTAAAAAAGATCAGGTAGAGCATTTTCATTATAATCAGAAAGACAGTGAACAGGAAAAAGATATAGAGGTATCCGATTGGGCTCAAGCCAAAAAAATAAAATCCAAAAAAAGATTAAATATTGCCGATACCTTTACCGATGAGGCTTTGGCGGTGCTCGGCGAAGCGTATTTAGTAGCCGACAGAAGTGGCAAAGGTGTTGTGACTCCGGAGCATCTTTTTTACGCGCTTTTGTCATCCAATCGTATTAGTAATGTCTTTGTGCGTTTGGGAATGTCGTCGGGATCACTACAAAAAACTTTGGAAAATGTTTTGGGAGCAGTGCCTTTGCAAAATACCAAAGTAGATACGCTTACTATGCCGCTGATTTCCGGTGAATTCCAGCAGGCGTTATTTTTGGCTTATGAGGAAGCATATGAAGCGCATCAGGAATATGTCAGCGTGACTGAATTATTATTATCCGCCATCAAACAGTCTGAAAAAATTCAGGATATTTTGTTTGATCTTACAGTGGATAAAGCCAAGTTGCTCAATGTGGTGGAATGGGCCAGAATCCGCGAGCGATTGTACAGACAGTATATGAAATTCCGCGCTTCTGCTTCGCACCGTTCTACCAAAGGCATGGATAAAGCTATGACTGCGGTGCAGACACCATTCTTGAATGGTTTTAGTGATGACCTTACTATTTCGGCGCAGTTTGGACACCTCGATACCTGTGTGGCACGCGAAAAAGAAATTGAAGAAATTTTTCGTATTATTGACGGTGGTGGACAAAATGCGATTTTGGTTGGTGAAACCGGTGTGGGCAAAAGTAGTATCATCGAAGGTTTGGCCCAAAAAATGGTAGAAGACGATGTGCCGGTTCGCCTCAAAGATAAACGCTTGGTGCGTCTTAGTATTCCCAAACTTTTGGCCGGTACTACGCCATCGGGCGCGGTGGAGAGGTTAATTGGTATTATGCAGGATATTGGTCGGGCCGGTAATGTTATTTTGTATATTCCAAATATTCACGAAATTACCGGTGTTTCCGCTGGTGAAAAGGAAGGTAGTTTGGATGTGGCCGGAACACTAAATGATTATTTGGGCAGTGGACGATTTCTCACTTTGGCTACCACCGAGCCGGATAATTATTCTCGTCATATTGTCAGTTCACCGATTGGTACACTATTTGCAAAAGTTGAAATTCAAGAAATGAGCGAAGATCAATCAATTCAAGTGCTTGAATCCAAAGTAGGCAATGCTGAATATCGTCAACATGTATTTTTTTCTTATGACGCTGTCTCCAAAGCGGTGCAATTATCTTCTAGATTTTTGCATGAAATTTGTTTGCCTGGAAGTGCTATTCAAATTATGACTGAGTCCGCGGCTTTCGCTCATAATAAAAAAGGCGTAAATTCATTTGTGACCGGTGAAGATGTGGCGACTGTGGTATCGCAAAAGACTGGTGTGCCGGTCACTACTGTATCCGCTGACGAAACTTCCAAATTATTACATCTTGAAGATGAGATGCATAAACGCGTAGTTGGTCAGAGTGAAGCGGTAAATCTGGTGGCCAATGCTTTGCGTCGCGCGCGCGCAGAAATCCGTTCCACCAAGCGTCCAATTGCAAACTTTTTATTCTTGGGTCCAACCGGTGTGGGTAAAACTGAACTGGCTAAAACTATTGCGGAAGTTTATTTTGGTGGAGAAGATCGTATGGTGCGTCTGGATATGAGTGAATACCAGGATAAAAGTAGCATCTATCGTTTGCTTGGAGCTCCGGGTGAAAAGGGAAGTGGTGTGCTGACCGAAGCGATTCGTCGCCATCCGTTCTCTCTACTATTGCTGGATGAAATGGAAAAAGCCGACAAAGATATTTTAAATTTATTTTTGCAAGTCATGGATGATGGCCGTCTTACCGATAGTGTCGGACATGTGGTAGATTTTACTAATGTTATTTTAATAGCCACCTCCAATGCCGGCACTTCTTTTGTGCAGGAGCAGATGCGTGCGGGTGAAACTTCCGAAAAGATAAAAGAGAAACTATTACACGGTGAACTTAAAGAAAATTTTCGTCCGGAATTTTTGAATCGTTTTGATGGTATCGTATTGTTCAAAGCGCTTGATAGACCGGATATTATTGAGGTAGCGAAATTAATGTTCAAACGCGTGTCCAAGGATCTCGAAGTCAAAGGTATCGAATTAGAAGCTGAACCGGCCGCTTATGAATTTTTGGCGGATGTCGGATTTGATCCGGAATTTGGGGCTCGTCCAATGCGCCGCGCTTTGCAAGAAAAAGTGGAAAATCGTTTGGCGGAATTACTGCTTGGTGGTAAGATTAAACGCCGGGATAAAGTTGTCATCGGGGCGGGTGGGGATATTCGAGTCGTCTAGGGCCTGTCATCCTGAGCGAAGCGAAGGATCCCTTCAAATCTATTAATTATGATTTATTTTCTTATAGCGGCTGGACTGAGTTTTGTATTAACATTGGCAGTCAAAAAATTTGCTAAAAAATTTCAGGTTGTAGATGTTCCGAATGAACCGCGTAAACAGCATAAAAAATCTGTGCCGCTTTTGGGTGGTGTGGCAATTTTTGTTTCTTTTTGGGCGGTAGTTTTTTATTTGTATAATTATGGTGGAATTATTTTTAGGAATCTCAGCGCCCGTCAGTTGATTTTATTTTTTTTGGCTGGGTTGATTTTGATGGTGGTGGGGTATTTTGATGATAAATTTAAAATTGCTTATCACTATCGTTTGTTATTTTCCGCTGTGGCTGTGCTTATGGTGTTGGCCGGCGGATTAAATTTTGATGGTATTACCAATCCTTTTGGCGGTACGATTGGATTGGATTTTTGGAAAATTCAGACCCAAGCTTTTGGTACGATTTTGATTGGTGTAGAAATCCTGGCCTTTTTATGGCTGATGGGTATGATTTACACTGTGAAAATTTTAGATGGTTTAGATGGATTGGCGACCGGGGTAGTGATGATTGGCGCACTGTCGGTAGCGGCACTGGCTGGCGGCACTACCAAATTTTTTCAGCCGGATGTGGCCTTGGTCGCTTTTACTTTAGCCGGCAGTTGTCTGGGTTTTTTATTTTTAAATTTCAGCCCCGCAAAAATATTTCTGGGTGAGGGCGGCGGACAATTTTTAGGTCTGATGCTTGGCACCATTGCTATCATTGCCGGCAGTAAAATCGCGACTGCGCTTTTGGTGATGGCGGTGCCAATCATAGATTTGGTTTATGTTATTATTGGTCGTCTAAAAAATCACCAGTCAGTATCTGAGGGTGATCGCCGTCATCTTCATTTTCGTTTAGTAGACAGTGGGTTCAAGCAGTGGCAAGCGGTTATGATTTTTTATCTTTTCGCGGCCCTATTTGGTGCGTCGGCTTTATTTATGACCAGTGGCTGGAAATTAGTTACCTTGCTTTGCCTGATATTTATTGTTATGATTTTAGAAGCCGTGGTTTCCAAAAAGCAATTATATGGCAAAAAATAAAAGTAGTAGTTGGCAGTTGGTAGTTTTAGGATTGATAATTTTATTCTCTTTTTCTCTAAAGATGTATTACGATTATTATTGGCCCAACGCGCAGGTGCGTATAAATAATCAAACACTAAATGTTTTGGTGGCTGATAACATTAAACATTGGACCAAAGGACTAGGTGGTCGTAAAAATTTGGGAGAATATGACGGTATGTTATTTTTGTTTCCTATTACCGAACAACATGTGTTTGTAATGCGCGATATGCAGTTTCCAATAGATATTATTTGGATAAAAAACGGTATGGTGGTGGACTATGCTCCTGGTGTGCCTATAGATCCGGCCACAACCGAGAGTGATCTTATCCCATACGCCGCGCGCGATATTTCGGATAAGGTGTTGGAGCTTAAAGCTGGTATGGCCAATAGTTTACATTTAAAAATAGGGGATAAAGTGGAGGTGATAAAATAATAAAAAACAAAAACCACTTTCGGAAGAAAGTGGTTTTTGAGATGTGCGGACGTTTAGTGTGGTCCGCCGGCACACCCCTCCAATATTCCTCCTGTCAGTTTGCAACTGCCGGGTAACGGCTGTAGTGGCGAGGCAGGTACTTGCGGGCCGTCTCGCCAGAAATGGAAAACGCGAAGCGTCCGAGCTTAAACCCGGTCATGTGGTAGAAACCACGATGGGTCGTACTCTCCGCTTCGTGGATGTCTACACCATCATCGCCGACGCTAGGCTGACAAGGAGTCGAACGCCTCTGGTCCTCAGGGATCTTCTGGATCACATTGTGGCTCAAAGCGGAATGGGTAGGGACATCCGACCGTGTTCCGGCCCAGAGCGGCCAGGTTTCTTCCAGGGAGTGATTGGTTTCATCACAGGTCAGAAACATCGTTTTTTTCCTGCGCAGTTTGGCTGCGTTGCGCACTCATAGTATATAGAAATTAGCTTTTTGTCAATCTAAACAGCCTAGTATTGACATTTCAGCTTGTATTTGCTATAATTAACCCTGTTTATATAAGAAGAAGCCCGCAGTTCATCTTCGCTGAACTTTAAAAAATGGGCCAATAATTTAAAATTATGATCTCGATTATCGCTACCGGCGGCAAACAATATATTGTAACATCCGGTGATAAATTAAAAATTGAAAAATTGAATAAAGAAAATGTAGCTGTAGCCGAAGGCACAGAATACAAATTCGATAAAGTACTTTTGAAAGCTGACGAAGAAGGAAATTTGGTAGAACTTGGAAAACCTTATTTGGAAGGCGCCGCAGTAGTGGGTAAAGTGCTCAAACAAGGTAAATACCCAACTCTACGCGTAGAAAAATTCAAGAACAAAGTTCGTTTCCACAAAGTACATGGTCAGAGACAGAGATTTACTGAAGTAGAAATCGCTTAATACTCAAAAATTAAAATCCCTCGATTATTCGAGGGATTTTTTGTTTATAAAAATTTTTTAACATCTGCTTTGAAATAATCTGGTCCCTTAATCATTTTATATTCATGATAATCTTTACTCATATTTGATTTGTGTACTTCTTCAAATATCCTTTCCATTTTATCCTGCAATCCATGTTCTGCTATTGTTCCATAGACAGTGTAGAGTATATCGGCCAATTCTTTGGCTATATTTTCTAGATCTTTATTTTTGGCACCAAGTAAGTATTCCTCAACTTCATCGTGCATTAGGCGGTATCGATTATTTGATCTGTCTTCCGGTATTAAAGATGGGGTTTCTGAAACTAGAGCGTTAAATTTTTTATGGAATTCTTTTACCATGTCTAATTCTTTTTTCATAGGTTGGTTTATAGAATTTAAACTCTATTATTCATTGCACTCCCAAGAGTAATCTCATCCGCATACTGCAAGTCACTCCCCATTGGCAATCCCCGCGCGAGGCGAGTAATTTTTATTTTTGGATTAATATTGGTTATTTCTTTTTTTAGATACAACATGGTGGTTTCACCGCTCATATCCGGGCTCAATGCCAGCACTACTTCTTTTAAATCTATATTTTCTTTTACCCGTTTGAGCAGTTGTTGAATTTTCAGATCGGCCACATGATCCAAATCTCCGCCATCAATACTGCCGCGTAACACATGGTATACGCCGCTGTAGGCTGAAGTTTTTTCTAAAGCGATAATATCCGGTACCTCGGCCACCACGCAGATCTGATTGTGGTCGCGCTTGTCGTTGACACAAATAGTACAGGGATTAGTATCAGAAAAATTCCAGCACACACTACAGCTCTTGGTATTTTTGAGCAGATTATCCAGTGCGTCTTTGAGCTCGTTCACTTCACCTTTGCCGGAATGTAGCCAATGAAAAACATACCGTTCTGCGGTATGTTGTCCTACCGACGGTAGTTTTTTTAATGATTCTATAAGTTGGTTGATGCTGGGTGAAAACATTTAGTTTAGGCCCGGCATGTTAAAGTCACCGGATTTTTGCATTTTCATCGCGATGGTGCGCTGCATTTTTTTGAATGCTTCAGCATGAGCGTCTTTGATAGCTTCTTCCAATTTTTGTTTGTTGTCAGGTGTCATCACGCCTGGGTCAATAGCGAGGCCGGTGATGGCTAAATTTCCATTCATGGTAAGTACCACTTTGCCGCCAAATTTATCGACAGTGACGGATTCGTCGCCGATTAAATCCTGTAATTTTTTTCCTTGATCACGCAAATCTTTGAACTGTTTTAGTTTGCCGAGCATTGACATATATTTTTATTTAAAATTAGTATTCTGGTTCGCTGTTGCTTTGTCGAACAAAAGCGGATTTTGGTTTGAGCGGTTGTGAAGCGGTGCTGGCGGAGGACGGTGGAGTGTGGCTGGTATCCATATTGCGGAAAGAGGCGAGGTGTTCCACGAAAGCCGTCTTCACCAAACCGGTCGGACCGTTTCTGTGTTTGGCGATATGAATTTCGGCCATATTGCGTTCGTCGGGCGGAATATCTTCCAGGCGATAGTTACGATCCGCTGTTTTGCGATAGATAAATAATACCACATCCGCATCCTGTTCAATAGATCCGGATTCACGCAAGTGAGAAAGTTTTGGAATAGCTGGCTTGCTTTGTTCTACAGTACGAGATAACTGGGATAGTGCCAAGATTGGTACGTTCAATTCACGGGCTAGGGCTTTGAGACCACGACTGATCTCGGCCACTTCTTGCACACGGTTGTCAGTTTTACCACTGGTAGAATCCATCAGTTGTAAATAATCAATTACCAATAAACCCAAACCATGTTCGCTCTGCAAACGACGGGCTTTGGTACGTAGTTGTAAAATATTTAAACTACCGGAATCATCAATATAGATAGGTGCTTCCGACAGTACACCGATCGCGTGTCCAATACGCGGAAAATCATCATCTTCTGGTTTGTCCGAAAGACGACCGGTACGCATGCGCCATAAGTCAATGCCCGCTTGGGAACAAAGCATACGGTCTACCAGCTGTTCCTTACTCATTTCCAGAGAAAACATTCCGACTGGAGTTTTTAGTTTGGTGGCAACATGGCGAACCATATCCAGAGCCAAGGAAGTTTTTCCCACACTCGGACGTGCCGCCAAGATAATAAGATCGGATTTTTGTAAACCAGCCAAGAGATTATCGAGTTGGGTAAAGCCGGTGGCGACACCGCGTAGCTGACCTTTATTTTTGTGCAGATCATCAATGCGATCAAAAGCATCTGTCAAAACATTACGAATTGGAGTAAAGGTTTGTTTAAAATGGATCTGAGAAACCGCAAATAAACTTTGTTGGGCTTCGTCCAATACTTTTTCAATTTCATTTTCTTCTTCATAGCCTAGGCGCGAAATTTCATGAGAAGCGCTAAGCAAACGACGACGCACCGCTTTGCGATGCACAATGTTGGCATAGTTCGCGACATTGGAAGCAGTTGGTACGGCATTTACCAAAGTAGCCAGATAAGTACGGCCTCCACACATTTCCAAAGTGCCTTTTTCTTCCAAACGAGTGCTCAGAGTCAATAAATCCGCCGGTTCGTTTCGGGAATATAATTCACTAATCACTTCAAAGATACGCGCGTTGGCATCTTTGTAGAAATCTTCTTCACGGATAAGGTCAGCGATTTTTAACATCGCGTCTTTATCCAAAAGCAAAGAGCCCAGAAGCGACATTTCAGCTTCCAAACTTTGCGGTGGTATTTTGTCCAGCTCTCGTTCGTTGCTCATAGTTCGTATATGGTATCTTAAACCAATTATTTGGGCAAGTCATTTTGGGGATGGTATGTGACTAAAGTGTGTATATTTAATTCGCTAATTTTTGCGCTTTTTTGGTATTTTGTTATAATAGAGACCATATGAACAAACTGTCTTTATTTAAGGAGGCTACGCTTGCCCTGACTTGGTCATTTTTTACTCTAATAAATATACTTTTTTGGCACAGCGCCACTGTCGGCTGGCTTGTTTTGGTGAGCTTTTGTCTATATTTTGCTTCGTCTGCCCATAAATTTTTGCGACAATATTTTGGTGTGTCGGCAAGTTTCCGAATTCGAGTAGTCGCTATTTTTTTGGTATTGTGTGTCTGGGGAAGCGTGGTCGGAGCGGTCGCTTTAATTTACACAATGTCTGGATTTGCTTTGGCTATCGGCACTTTTATCACAGGATTATTTTTTGGATATTTAAAACAATATAGTCATAGGGTGGAAGAAGCGGCCGAGATTGAAGATCAAAACAAAGAAGTGATAGAAGAATTGCCAACCAGCAAAGCGGGAGTAATATTGTATTTGGCAATTGTGGCGGTTGCTTTTTATTTATTGTATAAAAGTAAAAGTAGCGCTGTTTTAATGACGCCGTGGCAGACAATATCGCCAGAATTTATTTTGGCATTTTTTGCCGCGACTTTAATTTTGGGACTATTGATCTTTTCTCGTTTAAAAGCCGGCACGATTTTATTTTTGTTAATTATTCACGCGTTTTTATTGCACGCCTATTTACCCTTGAGTCATGAATTATTTTATGGCGCCGATGGCTGGCGTCATCTGGCCACAGAAAGTAGCTGGTGGCAGTCCGGCGCGATTGTGTCTCCATCTTTAAGCTCCGCGCCGCTTGGTTTTTGGCAGAAACTTGATTTTGGTTCTCTGGCCTACGCGCAGTTTAATTCGCTGTCTTTGCTATTTCAGAAATTATGCCAAGTGGATCCGATTGTTTTTATAAAATATTTTTTGCCGATAATCTGGTCACTAATTTTGCCGATAATTTTATTTGAGATTGCCAGGGCCTATAATTTAGAAAAAAGAGCCGCTCTATTTTTGGTATGGCTAGCGGCTTGGCCGTTTGCTCTGCAAGTGAGCGGAAGTTTTAGTTTGCCGGCGAATTTGGGAATATTATTTTGGTTGTTTAGTTTGTGGTTAATTATTAAAAATAGTCAGAAACCCACGGATGGGGGTGCGGTATTTTTAATTATCCTCGGTGTCTTGTCCATCTTTACTCATACGGTATTTTTTGTTTTATTTTGGCTGGCTTTTGTTTTAATAAATTTGTTAAGATTAAAATTTTCAAAAAATCATTTGTTCGTGGTTGGTATTTTTACAATGCTTTCAATACCGGCTATTGAATTAATATCTGGTTTTTCCACCTTCAAGGACCAATTAAATTGGTGGGCGCAGATCAAAGCGGTGGTTGGAAATTTAAGCGGCTGGTACGCAGGGTTTGGTTTGCGTGCTAGTGATATCAGTACTGGAAATATTTTTTTCAATCAGCCGCCGCTTAGCGCTCTTACTACCAATGGATTTATCGCCTGGCGCGGCTGGATGGTTTTGGTCATGTTGGCATTTTGGCTCATTTGGATTTTGGGCCTGAAAAAAATGCTGCAGATCCACAGTCGAATAAATAATTTTTGGATAATTTTTTCGTCCAGTGTATTTGGTGGTTATATTATATCGCGCTATTTTTTGAGCGGGGACAATATACTCACTCGTCGGTTGGATGCTACTTTGGCTATTTTAATTATTTTACCGGCAGTTTATTTTGGATATAATTTTTTGAAAAATAAAATAATAATCTTTTTAACAGTTTTTATTTTCTCTTTCGCTATCGCGGCTTCATATACGCTTGGTCCGGATACGCGCGTGGTTTCCAAAAATGAGTATGAGGCTATGCAATATGTTTGGAATAGGGAAGAGGGCAGACAGAAAATTTGTGTGTTGGCCGATACCTATCCGCTGTTGGCGCTGGAACAGATTTCCGGCCGCAGAGTAGTGGGCGGCGGTTTTCCGATTGACTCTAGTTTTGGTCAGCCTGAGAGAATGCAATTACTCGCGCTGTCCTCTGCCAATCCCGAACGCGCCACCAAGGAAGCCCGCGGGTGGGTAGGGTCAGATAGTTGTTATTTAGTAGGGGATTATAATCTAAACACGCCATTGGCCAAGTTTGGAAATATTAAAGTATTTAATTTTTAAAATATATGAATTGTATTTTTTGTAAAATTATAAATAAGGAAGTGCCAAATTATACCGTATATGAAGATGAAAATGTTTTGGCCTTTTTAGATATTTTTCCCGTAGCCAAAGGTCATACGGTGGTGATACCAAAAAAACATTTTGAAACAATCTGGGAAATGAATACAGAAACATTCCAAGATGTAACCGCGGGGTTGCGCGCCGCGGCCGGGCGAGTGCAATCCAAACTCAAACCAGACGGGATGAATATCGGAATAAATAACGGTCCAGTTGCCGGTCAAGCAGTACCGCATGTCCATTGGCATATTATTCCACGCTACGAGGGTGACGGTGGTGGTAATATGCATTCGATTATCAAAAATCCAGGCGACAAAACACCGGCGGAGTTGTTTGAATTATTTAATAAGTAATTATGCCAAAAAAGTTTCAGAAAATTTCGGAAGAAGTGATTCATAAAAATCCCTATTGGTCATATAAGCGTGATAAGATTTTAGTAGACGATAAAGAGTCAGAATATTTTTATGTGGATATTACGGGCAATACCGTGATAGTGCCAGTGCTGGATGACGGCAGGATTGTTATGGTGCGTCAGTATCGTTATTTGCGCGACCGTTACAGTGTAGAATTTCCAGGAGGAAAAATCGAAGCCGATGAAACGCCAGCACAATCCGCAATTCGAGAATTAAAAGAAGAAACCGGTTTTGAATCTAGTAATTTTTCTAAATTGGGAGAATTTGAGCCAGATGGTGGTGTTTGTCGTGATCTTTGTCATGTATTTTTGGCCAATGAGATCGGCAACGCTAGTACACCTCATTTGGATGACATGGAAGATATAGAAATTTTATTGCGTCGCCCGGAAGAAATAAACGAGATGATTAAAAGAGGAGAGATCTGGCAAGGTCATGCTTTGGCCGCTTGGAGTTTGGTTCGAGATTTTATTGGCAAAAGGCCTTAATCCCTTATCATTCTCTGCTAAAAATGTTATAATATATTCATGAGCGATTTAATTTTAGATCCAAGTACAGATCCTGCCAATAATCCACTGGGTAATCCCGATGTTAATTTTTTTGGTTTGGCCAACTATCGCAATCAAAATCGCAAATTTGGTATCAAGCTCGACGATCGCCGTCGCCATATGTATGTAGTGGGTAAAACCGGTATGGGCAAAACTACTTTGCTGGAAAACATGGTGCTCAACGATATCTATGCCGGCCATGGCTTGGGCTATGTAGATCCACATGGTGACACCGCTGAAAAAATTCTCAATTATATTCCAGCCAACCGCATCAATGATGTGGTATATTTCAATCCGTCCGATTTGGATTATCCAATCGGCTTTAATATTTTGGAAACCATTCGTCCGGATCAAAAACATTTAGTAGCTTCTGGTTTGATGGGTGTGTTCAAGAAAATTTGGCCGGATGTTTGGAGCTCAAGAATGGAATACATTTTAAATAATACTATTTTGGCGCTTTTGGATTTTCCCGGCACCACTCTTTTGGGTATTAATAGATTGCTCGCCGACGAAGAATATCGCCGCCGCGTAGTGAATAATACTCAGGATCCGGTAATAAAAGCTTTTTGGCAGACAGAGTTTGCTTCGTACAATGATAAATATAAACAAGAAGCCGTAGCTCCTATCCAAAATAAAATTGGTCAATTTTTATCAGCTTCGGTGATTCGTAATATCGTAGCGCAGGTAAAATCTCGTATTAATATTCGCGAGATCATGGATGAGAAAAAGATTTTCATCATGAACCTCAGTAAAGGCAGAATTGGTGAAGATAATTCGCGTCTGCTTGGCGGTATGCTTATCACCAAAATTCAGCTCTCCGCCATGGAGCGCGTAGATACGCCTGAAACTGAGCGTAAAGATTTCTTTTTGTATGTAGATGAATTTCAAAATTTTGCGACTGAATCTTTTGCTAATATTTTATCTGAAGCCCGTAAATATCGCTTGGACCTCACGATGGCTCACCAATATATGGAACAGCTCGAAGAAGAAGTATTAGCGGCTGTAATTGGTAACGTGGGTACTATCGTAACTTTTCGTGTAGGATCCAGTGATGCCGAAATTTTGGCCAAAGAATTTATTCCTACTTTTGTCGAAGAAGATCTTATCAATCTGCCAAAGTTTCATATCTATCTTAAATTAATGATTGATGGTGTGGCCAGTCGTCCGTTTAGCGCGCTCACTATGGCTCCTATCGCGCAGGCCACCGGCAGTATGGAAAAAGTGGTGCGTGTGTCGCGTGAACGCTACGCTGTAAACAGAGAAAAGATCGAAGATAAAATTGCGCGTTGGAGCGGTATGGTGATTATTCCAGGCGATGAAGCCGCTCAGCTGGAAGTAGATGATGAAGATTCAATGTTTGCGGAATTTCCAAAAGATAAAAAACCAGTAGAAAAACCAGTGGCCAAAACTCCGCCGCCAGCTGCTACCAAACCTACACCACCGCCTAGCACTCCACCGCCTGCTCCAAAACCAGCAGAGCCTAAACCAACACCACAGTCAGCTCCCGCCCCAGCTTCGGTCGCTCCTGCTCCAGTAGCCGAACCGATGCAAAATATTGTGGTGATTGAAAATAATATCAATGTACTTCCGGCAATTCCTGCGCCCGCTCCGTCCAATCCAGCACCAAGAGTAGTGCCCACCACGCATCACACTTCCGCTGTAGTGCGTCCGGTAGCAAATAATCAGCCATCATCTGGTAGTCAGATGCAGCAGCGTCCCGCCGGTCAGCCAGGCCAATCAGGTCAGTCTGGTAGTGGTAAAAGAAAGAGAAAAAGAAATAAAGGGGGACAAAATTTTGGCAACCCCAATCAAAGCGCACCAGTGGCGATAGTGGATACACAACAAAAAGGAATATCTCTGAGCGCCTTACAATCACCTCAACAATCTAAGTCATCGACCATAGAGCCTCGCCACCAGACACAACCGCCGGTGAATCCAACACAACCTGTAGTTCCAAAAGCCCCTGTCAGTCCACCACCACCCCTATCACTAGATGAAGATAAAAAATCATATACCCCTCCCGCGTCTCAGGTAGTAGAAAAGCCGGTACGAGTATATGCAATGCCGGAAATTAATTCTTCTGAACCAAAACCAGCACCCGAACATAAGCCAAAAATACTTAAATCCGGACAAGTGGATAAAATTGACGAATAGCTCATAAATACCCTATAATTATAGGGTATTTATTTATAGTGTACTAAGAATGAAAAATTTAAAGGTTAAAGATTGGTTTCTGTATGGTGAATATATGGGTATTAGTTGGTTTCACGGCTGTTATTTGCGTGGACTGTCTTATGCTATAAAAAAACGTCTTGGTTATGGACTTAGTCAAGTGGTAGCTATTCAAGAAAAAAATATTCAGAAAATTTTTATTTCTCAATCAGAATGGAATAATATCGGAGAAAGATATTTAAAAGATGTAATTAAAAATCCAAAATTATTAGAGAAACTACTTTTGGATTTACGCCGTCTATCCGATAAATTAAAAATTTTAGCAGCTCAGTTTAAAAAAGTAGATTTTTCTAAACTTTCATCAAAACAACAGTTAATCCATCTTAAAAAATTTCATGACCTGCATCATAATCTGTGGGCTTATGGCCAGGTGCCCAATGTTTTAGAATTTGAGAATTCGTTTTTAACTGACTATCTAAAAAATTATCTTTCCAAAACTACATTAAATTCAAAAGAACAAACAGAAGTTTTTCAAATATTAATAACACCGCGTGAGTTATCTGAAGCTCAGCAAGAAGAGCGGGGAATGCTGGCTTTGGCGGCTAAAAATAATTTTGGATCAAAAACGCATGATAGAGCTATTTTAAATCATTGGAAAAAATACAGTTGGCTGCATTTTGGCTGGACTGGTCCGAGTTTATCAAAAGAGTATTTTATAGATGTTTGCGCTGGTTTGAATAAACAAGGTATAGTAGGCGAGACTCTAAACAAATTAAAAAATGAAAGTCAGTTCTTATTAAAAAATAAAAGATTTTGGATAAAGAAATTAAAGATAGAAGATGTAAATCAAAAATTGTTTCGTTTGTTAGAAGAAATCCTGTTTATTAAAGCTCATCGCATGGATGCGCTATTTAGAAGTTATGAAGCTTCTCAGCCGCTGCTATCTAAAATTGCCCGCGATTATCATCTTTCTCTTTCTCAAGTATATAATCTATATTATGATGATTTGGTTAAAATTTTAAAAACAGACAAAGCGAATACCGAATATATAAATAATTTAATTAAATATTCGGTCGGTTATTTTGATTCTGATAGTATTTATCTGTTGACCGGTGAAAAAGCTAAAAAATTATTCAGTCAATTAGTTTTACCAAAAATAAAAGAAGTAAATGAACTCAAAGGCCAATGTGGTTTTCCTGGTAAAGTAAAAGGAGAGGTATGTATAGTAAACAGTGTCAAAGAAATGTCTAAATTTAAAGAAGGGCAGATTTTGGTTTCAGTAGTCACTGATCCTTCGCTTTTGCCTATCATGAAAAAAGCCGCAGCTTTTATAACAAATCAGGGAGGTTTGACCTGCCACGCAGCTATCGTAGCCCGTGAATTAAAAACTCCTTGCGTGATTGGTACCAAGGTTGCTACACTGGTATTGAAAGATGGAGATATGGTAGAAGTAGATGCAGAAAATGGTATTGTTAAAAAACTTTCTTCATAATCTATGAAGCTAAAAAATTTGAATAATAATGATCCGTGGATGCTGGGCGAAGATATTCCCAACGCCGATCTTTTCTTTTCCACTATTTGGCTGAACGGTTTTGTCAGTTTTTTTGATAAGAATACCGGAAAAGCTTATAAAAAAATCTTGTGTAAGTATGAAGGTTATCATCTGTGGTTTTATTTTGGCGAAAAAGATTCATATGAGGTGGCCGAGTATTTGGTGGATAAAAAGATAAACGAAGAAGGATTTGCTCATGCCGTCAATGAAAATATCGTGCTCGAAGCCGATAAATTATCCAAGTTTAGTGCCCAAATTCCTCAAACTAATTTGAATAAATTATCCAACGAAGAATTATGGAATATTTATAAAGATCACCATGCCACTCACAGCCATTATTATACCTGGGCTTGGATTCCGGTGGCGGCCGACATGTTTCATAATAATCTTACCAAACGAGTAAAAGATTATTTGCATGAAAAAGGCGTGATGTTAGAAAAAATAAATGAATATTTGGTGAATCTCACCCAACCCACTAAAAAGTCATTAATTTTTATCGAGCAGGAAGATTTGCTAAATATTGCCGTAGCTATCGAAGGAAATAAAGATTTGGTTTCTTTGTTTGAAACAGAAGACGCCTCCGTAATAAAAAATAATTTATCGGATAATATTTTTCGTTTATTGCAAGAACATAAAAATAAATATTATCATACCAAACATTTGTGGGTGAGCGGTGAATATACGGTTGAAGATTATATTAATCAGCTCAAAGATATTTTTAAAGCCAAGGAATCACCAAAAAAGATTTTAGCCAATCAATTTTTGGAGTTGGAAAAAGCTCAAGAAAAAAGATCAAAATTGTTGGAACATTTACAGGTAGACAATAAATGGAAAAAAATATTTGATGAATTTGGTGATTTCATGATTACCAAAATTTATCGTCGTTATGCTCAGCTTTTGGCCGTGCATCATATGGCGGTAATTCTTAAGGAAATTGCTCGCAGATTTTTTATTACCGAAAAACAAGTCAGATTTATGACAGTCTCGGAAGTAAAAGATATGCTGATAGATAATAAATATGACGAAGCCGAATTGCTGGAGCGCACCAAATTTTGCGTTTATTACGCTGAGCGCGATGCGGAAAAGATTTTTGTGGGAGATGAAGCCAGAGAAATAATGAAATCCATTGAAAAAGAGGTGGATACAAATATTTCCGAATTAAAAGGAGAAAGTGGATGTGTGGGATATGCCAAAGGAAAAGTTAAAATTATAATTCGTGCCGAAGATATGGCCAAAATGGAGCAAGGGGATATATTGGTATCTATCGCGACTGATCCCGATATTGTGCCGGCGATGAAAAAGGCGGCTGGTATTATTACCGAGCAGGGAGGCGTCACTTCGCACGCGGCCATTGTTTCGCGCGAACTCGGTATTCCTTGTGTAATTGGGACAAAGATTGCCACCAAAGTATTTAAAGATGGTGATATGGTGGAGGTAGATGCAAACAGAGGAATAGTGAGGAAAATATGAAGAAAATTTATTTAGTTTTTACCAGGGATAATAATCAATGGGTAAATGAAATGGTGGATTTTGTTTTTGTTAATAAATTGCCACATATTTTTGGCGCTGGATTAACAACCCAAATTACGTATTTTACTGGGCGTACTTTTGAATGGTATCGGTTTGTCGAAGAAATGAATAAATTAAAAGCGGTTGTTATTAGTAAAAAATTAAGCGACTCTCTTTTTAAGAAAAAAAATCAAGTTAAATTTTTAAAGGAAGTAGCCGAGTTGAGACAATTGATTTCAATTAATCCTAAGAAAGTAAAAAACGATCTCGACTTATTACAAGAAATAAAAAGTAGATTTCTTGAAGTTTATCCGTTGTATGTGTTGGCAGTTTTTTTGCCTGGGCCTTGGCGCGATGATTTTATTAAAGTTCACGGGAGTGATTCAAATAAAATTTTAAATTTATTATTTAAAAGTCGTGAAGGTAGCGAAGGTCTTTTAAAGGAAATAACCAATTTTATGCGGTTTTGGCTTGGGCCGCAGTTGCAAAAGGTTGGGCAGCCCTCTGATTATTTAAAATTACTTTCCATATTGGAAGTAGAGGAATTTGTTAAGCAAAAAAAATTACCAACACGCAAGGAGCTAGATAAACGCCTCGAAGGATTTGTTCACATGTATAGTAGTATTTTTAAAATTAAAGATTTGGGGATTTTTCTTAAAGATAAAAATATTTCTGTTGAAACAGAAAAGACTACATTATCTAAAGATAGCTTCTCTGGATCAGTCGCTTATGCCGGTAAGATTGTGCACGGCAAAGTTAAAATAATTTTAAATTCTATGGAGATGGCCGGCTTCAAAGAAGGCATGATTTTGGTTACTCCTATGACTGCGCCGGAATATTTAGCAATTATGAAAAAGGCCACGGCAATTATTACTAACGAAGGAGGAATAACCTGTCATGCCGCAATTGTAGCGCGTGAATTAAAAAAGCCTTGTATTATTGGTACTAAAATAGCCACGCAGGTTTTAAAAGATGGTGATATGGTGGAGGTCGATACCAGCCAAGGGATAATAAGGAAAATAAATATTTAGTATGATTGAATATATCAAATCTCACGAAGAGCACGCTGTATCGCCCTTGACTATTTCTCCCAATCATAACGCCTGGCCTTCTAAGATTTTAAAAAAATTATTGGACGGTCACAAGGTGGGGGAACAGACTTTTTGTATACACAAAGACCAAGGTCTAGAATTTTACGCGGATCATAGTGCTTGGGATCGTGGGTCTGATTATTTTTTAGAAAAATTAAAAAAAGATAAAAAGATTGTAAAGGAAGTTTCGGTTAATTCTTATAAGATTGCTAATAAAATTATAAAGAAGATCGGGGATTTTGAACGCGAAGATATTAAAAAATGGTCACACAAAAAGATCGGTAAATTTTTGTCGAGTAGCTATAAATTAGGCAATGATTTATGCGCCTATGGATTTGTACCAGTCATATCGGATCATTTTTTTCATAAATTTACCCATCTTCTGAAATCCATTATTAAAGAAAAAAATAACTCCTTAAAAATGGCTGAGCCGGAAATAGTTTTTCTTTTATGTTCTCATAATAAATTTGTACCTTCAAAATTAGCGAGAATAAAATTATTAAAACTTGTTAAAAGTCTTAATAAAAACAAACAAGAAAAAATTCATCAAAAAATTACGGAGCACCATCGTGATTGGCACTGGACAGAGTTTGGTCATTTGGGACCAGCTGTTGATTTGTCCGAGGTTTTGCTTGCTGCCACTAGTTTATCTAAAAAAAGAGCCTCGGTAGAAAAAGAATTAAAGGAGTTAATAACTTCTGCCAAAAATTTGCAAAACAAACAAAAAGAGCTAATTGGCAAATTGCGCTTGACTAATCAAGAGAAATTTTTGTTTTCTACGGCTAGGGAATTTACTTATCTTAAAGGTTTGCGAATGGAAGTATTGTTTGGAATGTGCGCGGCTTGGAGCAAGATATTAGATGAAGTGGCGGCGCGTTTGAATATTGAAAAACAACTACTTTATTATGCTTCAATTAATGAATTAAATTCCGCTTTATCCGGACAGGAAGATTTAGACAACGAAATTTTAAAACAGCGTAGTGAATTTTGTGTATGGGTGGCGGACAGTGAAAATACTCAAAAGATTTTTGCTGGCAAAGAAGCGCGGGAATTTTTAAAGACGGTCAAATTCAAAGAGGATAAAAAATTGGATAAAGTTTTGGTGATTCACGGCACGGTAGCTTCAATGGGCTATGCCAAAGGTAAGGTAAAAATTGTAAACAAAGTTTCCGAAATAAATAAAATAGAAGAAGGTGATATTTTGGTGTCGGTGGCCACTCATCCTGGTCTGCTGCCGGCTATGAAGAAAGCTTCGGCCTTTGTCACCGACGCCGGCGGCATTACTTCACACGCGGCAATTGTGGCGCGTGAAATGGGTAAGCCGTGTATTATTGGTACCAAGATCGCTACCAAGGTTCTTAAAGACGGGGATATGGTGGAGATCGACACCAAAAAAGGAGATATTAAAAAAGTTTAATTTTATTATATGGCCAAACATACGCAAGGTGGTTGGGCGATGATGTCACAGCGTCAACGCATGAGTCCGTTTCCAAATTACATGTCGATGGAATCGGTCTGCAATGAAATGAAGAAATTTGTCGGCACCAACTTACGGGATATTATGGTATTTTTTGAAGGCAATATGATGTATGTTTTTCAAGTTGCCAAAGATCATCATCAGGCCGGCGCTTTTATCGCCAATAAAATTAAAAATAATCCTAAGCTGTATTCAAAGTTGGTAAAACTGGAAGAAAAACACGGGAAGAAATTATTAGATTTTACCAAGCAGGCCGGTAAAAAAGTCGGGCCAAAAATTAGTAACAAACAGCTTTATCAAATGTTTGCCGGCTATGAAAAATTATATAAACAAGTATACGCGGCCTATGGTTCGGTCTGGACTATGGAAGACAATTTGATGGAAATTTTGTACGAGATTGTAAGTAAGAGAATAAAAGACGGAGCCAAAATCACGGATATTATCAATGCGCTTACTAAACAGCCGTCGGCTATGGTAGCGACAATCGAGCGTCAGAGTTTATTAATTTTAGCTTCGAAAATTTTGTCCAATAAAGATTGGGTCAAAATTATTTTGAGTGGTGACTTGGAAGAAGTAAGAAAGACTAAAGCTTTGGATAAATTAATAAGCGCTCATCAAAAGAATTTTTTCTGGATTACGCGTGATTATGAAGATCCTATCTTAACTTATGAAGCTATAGTAGAAAAATTGAAAGTGGCCATCCAAGGTGAGGCAAAAAGAGAATTGGAAGAATTGAATACAAAATTAAAAGTTGCAATGTCTCTGAGAAAACAACTGGAAAAGGAATTAAAATTAAATAAAAAAGAATTGGCTTTGTTTACGGCAATGCGTGATGCGGCCCATCTCAAAGAACTGCGTAAAAAATTTGTCTCTCAGTCTCTTTATTATTTTGATCCGGTATTGTCCGAAATCGGCAAGAAATTATATATGAGTATCAAGCAAATCAGATTTTTGCGCACGCAAGACGCTTTTGACGCTCTAGTAAAAGGAAAAGATTTATCGACAGAAATTAATAATAGATTTAAATTATCCGTGTGGCGCTGCAGTGGAAAAAATACCAAAGTAATTACTGGAGAAAAAGCCGAGGAGTTATTTAAAGAATTTTGTCAGGTAGATAAAAATGCTACCGAGTTTAGTGGTATGGCGGTGTCGCCGGGTGTGGCGCGCGGTAGAGCCAAAATAGTTTTGAATCCAAACGAATGTGATAAAGTGGAAAAAGGGGATGTGATTGTCAGTGTGCAAGTAGTGCCAAGTTTTTCTACGGCAATTATCAAAGCAGCGGCTTTGGTGTGCGACGGTGGGCATGGTATCACTTCGCATCCGGCTACTTTGGCCAGAGAAGCGGGAATACCGGGAGTAATCCAAACCAGATTTGTCCGTGAAGTGGTAAAAGATGGTGATATGCTCGAAGTGGATGGATATAAAGGAACGGTAAAAATAATAAAATAATTAAAAATAAAAACCTCTCAATTTAGTTGAGAGGTTTTTTAAGCTCAATATTCTTCCCAGAAAAATATTCAGCTCTTGGGGGTCCGGATGAATCCGAACCCCGTCGAGTGGGTGTACCCCAAATGTTGGTTTGCGTCGCATTCGCTCCGATCAGTCGAGGAGCTTGAGCGACTTGGATTCCACGAAGGTCGCCACGCCATCCTTGACCTCGAACTTGATCAGAACCGCTTCGCCGCGGTCGATGAGCCGGTCAGCGATGTCGAGGACTTCAGGGGTGTAGCGGTGGCCTTCGAGCCAGCGCAGCACCACTTCCATCCGCGCCACGCCGTGGCTGGTCACCAGGACGAACTTGCCGGCGTTGGCCGTCGCGATCTCGGTCAGGGCAGCAGCCCCTTCCTCGGCGCGCAGCAGCATCAGCGGGTGCAGCTCCGGCATGTCGGGGAGGCAGAGCGCCAGGTTGGCGTCGCTGTCGTCGCCGTACTTGTCCTTGGCGGTCTGCTTGAGCTTGACCAGACTGTCCGGCGCCGCCCGTTTGTCGGTCTTGAAGTCGCCCAGACGGGGCTCTTCCACGATCGACAAGTCGATGCCTGCGCCTTCGAGCATACGCTCGGCCGTGCTCTTGGCGCGCGGCAGCGGCGACGAGTATGCGGATTCGATCACCGATGTGCGGCCGAGCACTTCGCCACGCTTGATCGCGCGGGCGATGCCGTCGGACGTGAGCACGTTGTTTTCGTGCTCCTCATGTCGCGCGAAGACTACCAGGGTACGTTGCGTGGCCATGGGCCACCTCCTTAGCTTGAGACGCTAACATCTTCGCCGAAACCCTCGGACGAGAGATCCGGCTAATCCGGTGACTGGTTGGCTCCAGTTTAGTCAGTAGCTAGAGACAAAGGTTGTCTATAATTACTGACTAAACTGTGGAGCTGAATTTTTAAAGTACACTCACTCGTCATTGCCAGGTCAAAAAGTACTATTAGGTACGGTTTGGCCATTTTGCAATAACAGGTGAGTATAGCACAAAAGAGCGGTTTTGTCAAGATAATTTGCTTATTTTGGCTAAAAAAGGCATAATAAACAGGCATTTATTTTTATAATTTATGTCTCATATAAAATTTTTTAAAGACTTGTCCAAAAAAGATGTCGGTATTGCCGGTGGCAAAGGAGCGTCGCTTGGCGAAATGAGTCAGGCCAAAATTCCAGTACCACCTGGGTTTGTAGTTTTATCCGGTGCGTTTGATAGGTTTCTGGATGAAACTAATTTAAAAGAAGATATCGCGGCGCAATTAAAAAAAGTAAATCCAAACGATACTAATTTGGTAAACAAAGCCAGCGCCGTGATTCGCGACATGATACATGATCATGCGATGCCAAAAGATTTGGAAAAAGAAATTATGTCAGCCTTTGCCAAGCTGGATGCCAAATTTGTAGCCGTGCGCAGTAGCGCAACTGCGGAGGATTCGGCGGTGGCGAGTTGGGCAGGAGAGCTCGAAACTTATTTGAATACTGAAAAGAAAAATGTGTTGGAGCGTGTGCGTCAATGTTGGTCTTCGCTATTTACGCCGCGCGCGATTTTTTATCGTCATGAAAAAAATCTAATTGATCATTATGTGTCAGTAGCGGTAGTAGTACAAAAAATGATTCAAAGTGAAATTTCTGGAGTTGCTTTTACTGTTCATCCCGTCACCGAAGATCGCAACCAAATGATTATCGAGGCTGGTCTCGGATTGGGGGAGGCGATAGTATCAGGTCAGATCACGCCGGATAGCTATATAGTAAACAAAAACGAAATGAGTATTTTGGATATCAATATCGGGGAACAAACCAGAATGCTGGTTCGCAAGGTAGGAAAAGTGAAAGGAAAAGAAGACGAAGAAAACAATTCCAATCACTGGGTGACATTGGATAAAAAAGGTATTCAACAAAAATTATCCGGCAAACAGATTATTGAAGCGGCGAAATTATTTGTGAGCATAGAAAAACATTATAAATTTCCGTCTGATATTGAATGGGCGATGGAGGGTGGAAAATTTTATATTACTCAGAGTCGGCCGATTACAACCTTAAAAAAATAAGTATAATTAGCCAAAAGAGGGGATGCATTGACAAAACCCTCAAAATGTGCTATCATATAATCAATAAATTGGGCAACAAAAGTAGGTGACAAACCAAAATATGTTCCCAACGAGGTCGTTTAAAAAACATCCCAAATAACATTTTGGGGAACATATTAGAAGAACACTATGGCTTTTGGTTCTGACAGACAAATGTTTGATGTTGATCTCTCCTGCGCAAAATGCGGAGCCCACATCTCTCAGTTGCCTTTTCAACCTTCAGGTAGCCGCCCTGTGTATTGCTCCGATTGTAACCGTGCTTTCCGCAAGGATCGCCCAGGTGCTGATCGTGGTGGTAACCGCGGTGGTTTCGATCGTGGTCCTCGTCAAATGTTCAGCGTCAATTTAAATTGTGCTGAATGTGGCGTAGCCATTACCGAGTTGCCTTTCCAACCTACTGGTGACAAACCAGTATACTGCAGAGCTTGTTTACAGGCTCGTCGCAACGGTTAAGACACACTTACAAACCCTTCCCTTAAACCGGAAGGGTTTTTGTTTTTGCTTCGCCTCGCCGAAGCTTTAGCGAAGGCGGGATTGAAAATTTGGAGGAAACTGGTATAATTTAAGGGCGATTATAAACAAATTATGGTTAGAGAGTCCGGTGGTTTTGTGCCAGAGGCGGCGGAGGCCAAAAAAATTATTGCTCAAGAAATGAAGACTGAAGAAGAACTAATTCAGTATTTTATAGTTTTTTTTAAAAATGATCCGGGTATCGCCAATGATGAAGAAAAAATCACAATGTTGGCGCGTATCTTAGCCAAGCAAACTCTTGAGCTTGCTGCTTTGGGCGCGGATGTGCCTCATTATTTTGGAGCTTATGATAAAGACAAGGTTGTTGGCGTGGGTAAATTAGTAATCTTAAAAGATAAAAACAAACATAAACATGGCTACCTGTCAGAGTTGATAGTTTCCAAGGAGCATCGCGGCAAAGAAGTTTCTAAATTTTTAACCGATGCTCGTATGAACTGTGCACGAGAAAATGCTTGTGAGTATCTAGGTACTAATGTTTTTGTAGATAATCCAGTTGGTCTTGTGACTAAATTTAAAGATGGTTTTATTTTGACCGATTGTAAATTATCCGACGGTCTATTTGTTCTTTCCAAAAAAATTAATGGTCAAGAAGATTTTGATAGACACGAAGGTCCTGTTGGAGAATTAAAAGAAATCTTGCTTACCGATCTTACTATGATTGAAAATCATATCAAGCAAGGTTGGTCTGGTATTGATATAAAAAATATAGGCAATGCCAGAGATAACAGTCCGGATAATTGGCTTTTGATTTTAGAAAAATCATCAAAATAATAGAATTGGTAATTTGTATGTTTTTAAAAAATAAGAAAAAAGTTTTAATGTGTTTGTCGGGTGGCGTGGATTCGTCTGTCGCCGCCGCTTTGCTCGTAAAAGCCGGATATGATGTCACGGCCGCTTTTATGGTAAATTACGACGAGGTCAAAAACGGCGTGTCTTGTTGGCATCCGGATTACCAAGACGCGCTGCGCGTGGCGGCCAAGCTTGGCATCAAATTATTGCGCTTGGATTTCACGAAAGAGTACGCCCGGGATGTGCTCCAATATATGTATGCCGAATATGACCGCGGTCGTACGCCCAATCCGGACGTGCTTTGTAATAAATTTATCAAATTTGGTGTATGGTTAGATAGGGCTCAGGAGCTGGGTTTTGATTTTATTGCTACCGGACATTATGCCCGCATCAAAAAACAAGGCAAAAATGTCCTGCTCATGGCGGCCAAGGATCAAAATAAAGACCAAACTTATTTTCTGCACCAATTGAACCAACAGCAACTTAGCCATACTTTATTTCCAATTGGTGATTACACCAAAGAGGAAGTGAGAAAGCTGGCTCACAAATTTGATTTGAGTACCGCTCAAAAAGAAGAAAGCATGGGGATCTGTTTTATTGGCGAAGTTTCGATGAAAGATTTCCTCAAAGATAAAGTAAAAGCCAAGCCAGGAAATATTTTGGATACTGCCGGCAAGATTTTGGGTGAGCATTCTGGTTTGCCTTTTTATACTATCGGTCAGCGTGGATTGGGATTGGGCAATACCGGCGGAAAAACATTATTTGTAGTGGATAAAGATATTTCCAAAAATGAATTAATCGTGGGAGAAGAAAATGATCCGCGTTTGTATAAAAAAGAAACAACCGTAGAAGATCTACATTGGGTCAGTCCAGTCACGCCGAAGTGGCCGCTTAAATGCAAAGTCCGTCTGCGTCACCGCCAAGAATTACAAGACGCCACTATCAACGCATCTTACACTATAAAATTCTCCAAACCACAGCGCGCCGTCACGCCCGGACAGTTTGCGGTTTTTTACTCGTCTCCGCTACTGAGTAAAAGCAATGTTTGTTTGGGCGGGGGAATTATAAGCTAACCTATGCCACATCAATATTTGCTTTGGATGAATAAAATAAATAGGTATTTAGAAATTATCCGCGTGGATTATTGGGGACAGATTTTAAAATTTTTGACTAAATACAAAATCACATCCAGTCGGGTGAGTAATCTGCGTTTTATTTTGGGAGTGTTTGGTTTGTTGCTTTACCTGAATTTTTATCGCTATACTTGGGCCACTCATATCTTTTTCGTCGCCATCACGCTCGGTATCTTTGATGGGGCTTTGGCCAAATACCAAAATCGCGTGAATGATCGGGATAAATTCTTGGAGCTGTTTGTGAATTATATATTGTATGTTTTTTTACTCACCCTAGTATATGTAATATCCAGTAGCACCAAAGCAGTTGGTTACAACCTTTTCATTATTCCGGTATTGTATTTGCTGGCCACTATAAAAAAACATGAATTTTTATCTAGTGATTGGCTGGTGAAAGTTCACTCGGGGGTTGGCTATGTGCCAGCGTTGGTGATAGTGGCGTTTTTCGCTCATTGGTATGTGGATCTGCGTTTGGTGTGGATAGACCGCGCGCTGGATCTGTCGAATATCGTGGCGACCATTTTATCCGTGTATTATTTTATATACATTCAGTTGCGTTGGAAAAAGTTTGTTCAATCTAAATAAATTTTATTGTGAAAATTTTATTTTATAATATTCAATACGGCTCAGGTATAAATAAGGGAGGGATAAAATATTTTTTATCTTTGTGGCGTTACTTATTTTCCGGCAAATCAAAAGTAAATAAATTAAAAAAATTTATCAACGAAGTGGACGCGGATATTTTGGCCGTAGATGAAATTGATGACGGCTCGATGCGTACATTATTCCAAAGCCAAGTTAGCCATCTGTCCAAAGATGTTTATCTTTCCAATTTTTTTAAGTGCAAATACAGCAACCTATTCAAATATTTCCCGATTTTTCAAAAGCAGGGGAACGCGGTTTTTTCCAAACAAGATATTCATTACCGCGCGCATCGCATGCGTGATGGTCTGAAGGATCTAATAATAGAAGCCGAAATCAATAAGGAAGTTTCTATTTTCTTGGTTCATTTGGCTTTGGGCAAAAAAGCGCGCGCCAAACAGCTGCAGCAGGTGTCCGATATTTTGAGAGAAACAAAAAAGGAAGTTATAATTTTTGGTGATTTCAACGCCAACTTGGATGATCATCATATGAATAAATTTGTTCAAGATAACAATCTGACCTCCGCCAACACCAATAATCTGAAAACTTTTCCGGCCTGGAAACCAAAACACGAGTTGGATCATTTCCTGGTTTCCAGCAAATTAAAGATCAACGCCTTCAAAGTTTTTGAAAATGTAGTGTCGGATCATTTGCCGGTGATGCTCGATTGTACTTTGACATAATGCTGATTTTTAGTTAAAATCAACATTATATGAACTTTATTACTTCTATGCAAAATCGCTATCATAAATTGGCCTATATCGGGTTTGCTTTCATTATGGCCGTTTTGTTTGATGTATTACTTTGGAACCAAGAGTTTGGCTTGGGTTTTTTGGTTTTTGTATTAGTTTATTTGGCCGGTTTTATTGGGTTGGTCATGCTTACCAACCAGCCATATAATAAGAAGGCTATTTTATTGCTCGCGCCGATTCTAATTTTGAGTTTTGATGTCGTGATTTATGACAATGAATTAGCAACTTCCCTGGTGCCGCTGTCTGTCGCCGGATTGCTGGCGGTGTTTAGTGTTCTTTTTACTCTGAGAAACGAATTTTCCAATCCTTTTTATTTTAGAAATATTCCGCTTGTTAAAAGATTTATCGATTTGCCATTTTCCAAATGGTCGCAAATTATTCGTGATCTTTTATTTTTTACCCAAAATGATAAAAATAGTCGCTATAAAAAAATAGCGTTTGGTTTTTTGGTCTCGGTGCCGGTGCTGATAATTTTTGGCGCCTTGTTTTCTCAGGCCGACGCGGTTTTTGCTCAGTGGTTTAAAGATTTGTTTTCTTTTAGTTATAATTTTCCGCCCTCTTTTGGCGCGCGCGCTGTTCGCACTGTCATTTTGGGTCTCTACTTGGCGAGCTTGTTTTATGTAGTGTTTGATCAGGCCCATGCCATTAGCGCTGATTTGCATAGTGTAAAAAAATTCGATCCCACTATCGTGGCCACCGTTCTTACTTTGGTAAATGTTTTATTTTTATTGTTTGTATTTATTCAGGTGCGCTATTTGTTTGGCTCCAGTAATTTTGTTTTAGAAAATGGTCTTACTTTTGCCGAGTACGCCCGCGCCGGATTTTTTCAATTGACTGCGGTAATGGTATTGTCCGGATGTTTGTTGGCATTGTTGTATCGATCTTTTTCCGCGCATGGACATGATAAGCTCGCGACAATTTTAAAAATATTATTGATTGTGCAGGTAGAAATTATTGCTATATCTGCCTTGCGTCGCATGAATTTGTATCAAGCGGAATATGGATTTACCACTTTGCGTCTGTATGTGGAATGGTTTATCTATTTTGTGATGATTTTATTTGTGGTTTTGGCGGTTTGTATCGCTCGCCACACGGCCTTTAAAAAATTATTTTTTGGCGCCGCTATTTGTGGTGTGATTGCTTTCACCGTGGTGGGCTCTATCAATGTGGACCGCATGATTGCTCAGAAAAATATTGCCCGTTTTTATGAAGGCAAAAAAATTGATGTAAAATATTTGTCTACTTTACGCGCTGACGCCGTACCTTTGTTGGTAGATCTTAGTAATGCCAATCCTGGTTTGCAACATGTAGAAGGTGAAAATCTATCTATCAACAATGGCGAAAAAAAGAGTTTTAGCTCAGTATTAATTTTGAAAAAAGAATTTTTAGAACACCACAACACCTGGAATGAATTTAATGTAGGTGTTTCTCAAGCTTTGCAAAAACTTAATAATTTAATTGTTCGTTAATCAGAACTAATCCCTGAATTTATCTATGCTCACCTCCAAAGAACTCCGACAGAAATATTTAGAATTTTTCAAAAGCAAAGGACATGCTATCTTGCCGTCCGCTTCTTTGATTCCCGACAACGACCCGACTGTATTGTTTACTACCGCTGGTATGCATCCGCTGGTGCCGTATCTCATGGGACAAAAACATCCTGAAGGTACGCGTGTAGCCAATATACAAAAATGTATTCGTACTCAGGATATTGATGAAGTAGGTGACAATCGTCACGATACTTTTTTTGAGATGCTTGGCAATTGGTCGCTCGGTGATTATTTCAAAAAAGAAGCAATTGAATGGAGTTTTGAATTTCTTACTTCCAAAGAATATTTAGGTTTGGATATCCGTAAATTAGCTGTGTCGGTTTTTTCAGGTGAAGCCGAAAATAATATTCCGCGTGATGAAGAAGCGGCTGGATATTGGAAAGCGCTCGGTATGCCCGAAGATCGTATCGCGTATTTGCCACGCAAAAATAACTGGTGGGGTCCGGCTGGACAGACTGGTCCTTGTGGTCCGGACACTGAAATGTTTTTCTGGAGTGGTGAAGGTGAATTTCCGCCAGCTGGTAGCAATCCAGCCACCGACGAAGATAATTGGCTAGAGATCTGGAACGATGTATTCATGCAGTACAACAAAAATACTGACGGCACTTATGAACCGCTCTCTCAAAAAAATGTAGACACTGGTATGGGCCTCGAGCGTACGCTCGTAGCGCTCAACGGTTTTATTGATGTATTTCAGGTAGACACTTTTTGGCCTTTGATCCAAAAGATCGAAGAAGTGGCCGGTCGTGAATATATAGAAAGTCTCGCTGTAACCAAATCCATGCGTATCGTGGCCGATCATATTCGTACTGCCACTATGATCATGGGTGACGATCGCCGTGTGGCTCCTAGCAATGTTGATCAGGGCTATATTGTGCGTCGTCTGATTCGTCGCGCGGTGCGCCATGGTCGCTTGCTTGGCATGAATGAAAATTTTTGTTCGGCGGTGGCGATGCAGGTGATTGAAATATTCAAAGATGTATATCCGGAAGTAGAAAAAAATAAAGATTTTATTTTGTTTGAGCTGGCCAAAGAAGAAAGTAAATTCCGCAATACAATCGAGCAGGGGATGAAAGAATTTGAAAAACTATTAAATGGTTTCCGGATTGCGTTTGAAAAAACTGGCAATAACATTACTGAAATTTCCGGTAAACAAGCTTTTAAATTATTTGAGAGCTCAGGTTTCCCACTAGAAATTACTCTCGAGCTCGCGCGTGAAAATGGTCTCACTGTAAATGTCTCTGATTTTGAAGCGGCATACAAAGCTCACCAAGAATTGTCTCGCGCTGGTGCTGAGCAGAAATTCGCCGGTGGTCTAGCTGATCATAGTGAGATCTCTACCAAATATCACACCGCTACCCATTTGCTCCACGCTTGTCTGCTGAAAGTTTTGGGTCCCCACGCCACTCAGCGCGGCAGTAATATTACTCAGGAGCGTATGCGCTTTGATTTTGCCAATCCGGCCAAACTAACTCCAGAACAAATTAAAGAATTAGAATTTTTGGTCAACGCCGCTATCACTCGTGATTATCCGGTCACTTGGCAAGAAATGACTTTTGAAGAAGCGAGAGAATTGGGAGCGATTGGTTTGTTTGAAGATAAATACCAAAGTCGTGTGAAAGTTTATACCATGGGGGATATCACCCAAAAAGCCGTGGCCGACCCAACCGCGCCGACCTTTAGTCGCGAAGTTTGTGGTGGTCCCCACGTTGAGCACACCGGTCTGGTCGGTAAATTCAAAATTGTAAAAGAAGAAGCCATCTCCGCCGGTATGCGTCGTATCAAAGCGGTGATTGAATAAGATGTTTATAAATTTAGCAAAAAAACTTTGGTCCATGCGCGCGGAATTTATCCGCTATTTTATCGTTGGCATCAGTGGTTTGGTGGTGGATATGGGGACATTATGGATTTTTATTGATAAATTTCATTGGTTGGCCATACCATCGCTTATGATCAATCAGATCATTGTTTTGACTTTTATTTTTTATCTCAACAAACTCTGGGCTTTCAAAAGCCAAGGCCAAACTCATAAAGAAGTCCAAAGGTACATAATTTTGTATTTTTTCAACTATATTATCGCTATTGCCTGGATGTGGGTCTGGCACAATAATTTTGGCTTTGAACCAAAGCTAGTGCGTCTGGCCAATATCATCCTCGCCGTCTCCTGGAATTTCCTACTTTACAAATATTTTGTATATCGTGAAAAATCAGCCACTGTGAATAACTTACCCGCCTAAACCATATTTTTAATCATTTGGGCTAATGTTAGCCAAAATAAGGCCAGCACCCCGTCAAAATAAGGGCTTTTGCCCACCCCCTTGACGAAACCCTTATTTTTCGCTAAAATATACCCATTAATAATTTATACAATGGTCAGCAAACAAGACGTCATTGAGTTAAAGGGCAAAATTGAAGAGCTTCTTCCAGCCGGCACTTTTCGTGTCACGCTAGAAAGTGGTCAAACAATCATTGCTCATTTATCTGGTAAGATGCGCCTCAACAAGATTCGTTTGGGCATGGGCGATCAGATAAAAGTAGAAATGACCCCGTACGATTTGACCAAAGGTAGAATTATCTTTCGTTTCTAAACAATTTAAACCTACATCATTTCGATGATGTAATACTAACCATTGCGGTGTAGCTCTTCCTTGTGAAGGGTGTGGATATCGCGGCAGTGGTTGGTATTTTTGCTTTACTTAATTAATTTTTTATAAGTACCGTATGAAAGTACGCGCATCAGTAAAGAAAATTTGCATGAAGTGTAAAACCGTGCGCCGCAAAGGCCGTGTGTTTGTAATTTGTGAGAATTCAAAACATAAACAAAGACAAGGATAATTAATTTATTACCTATGAGAATCGCTAGTACCAACATCCCAAACGAAAAGAAGATCGCTTATGCCTTACCTTATGTATTCGGCATCGGCCCAACCTTGGCTACAAAAATCTTGAAAGAAGCCGGTATTGATGGCAACATCCGTGCCAAAGATTTGACTGAAGCTCAGCAAGATAAACTCCGCGCTATCGTGGAAAAAGCTTATAAGACCGAAGGTGATTTGCGTCGTGAAATCATGAGCAACATCAAACGTCTCAAAGATATCAAAGCTTACCGCGGTGTTCGCCATATGCGTCACTTGCCAGTACATGGTCAGCGCACCAAAACAAATTCCCGTACCGTTCGCGGCAATGTAAGAAAGACTGCTGTTTCCGGTAAGAAAATGACCAACCAGAAGACTTAAAGATTTGATGCCTTTACTTTTCCAAAATTAAAATTATGACTGAACAAAATACTAAAACTGAAAAAACCGAAGGCGCTTCCAAGCCGGTAGTGCCAAAGGCCAAGAAGAAAGCCAAGAATGTGCGCCAGGTACCTCGTGCCAACGCTTACATCCAGGCTACTTATAACAACACTATCATCACAATCGCTGATCCAAACGGCAACGTTTTGGGTTGGTCTTCCGCTGGTGTAGTAGGTTTCAAAGGTCCAAAAAAAGCTACTCCATACGCCGCTTCTTTGGTCACCAAAAATCTTATGGATAAAATTGCTCCATATATGGTGAAAGAAGTTAGCGTCTACGTAAAAGGTATCGGCGGTGGTCGCGAAGGTGCTATCCGCGCCTTGCACACCAACGGCCTCAATGTGGTGGCTATCAACGACGTCACTCCGATCCCGCACAATGGTTGCCGTCCTCCAAAGAGACGTCGCGTTTAATTCACCTTTATTGATATAATTTTATGGCAAGACGTATTGTTCCTAAACACAAAATTTGTCGCAAATATGGCGAAAAACTCTGTGACTCTGTAAAGTGTCCTTTGACTAAACGCGCTTACCCAGCTGGTCAGCACGGTCAAACACAGAAACGCGCCAAAGTTTCCGGTTACGGCAAACAACTTTTGGAAAAACAAAAAGTAAAAAAGATTTACGGTATTTTGGAACGCCAATTTTCCAACTATGTGGAAGAAGCTTCCAAAAAAGTAGGGGATACCAGCAAGATTTTGTTGAACTTCCTTGAATCCCGTCTCGACAATGTAGTGTACCGCATGGGCCTAGCTCCATCCCGTACTTCTGCTCGTCAGATGGTAACCCATGGTCACATTGTAGTGAATGGAGAAAAAGTAGATATCCCATCTTACCGCGTAAAAGTTGGCCAATCTGTTGGCGCTTGTGAACGCTCCAAGGGTAAAAAATTACTTGAAGGAATTAGTGAGAAATTGCAGAAGGTTGAAGCTCCGGCTTGGTTGTCTGTAGATGCCAAGGCAGTAGGTGGCAAAGTTTTGAATGCCCCAACTGTAGAAAACCCAAACTTTAATCCAAAAGCTATTATCGAGTTTTACTCTCGCTAATCTATTAACATATATTTTATGGAGAACTTTCTTTTACCATCCAAAGTTGATTTCGTACAAGGTGATGATGCCTTGCACGGTACTTTGGTAATCACCCCTTGTTTTCACGGATATGGCACCACTTTGGGAAATGCTTTACGCCGTGTATTGCTATCTTCGCTTTCAGGCGGTGCGGTGGAAGCTTTTAAAATAAAAGGTGTTCAGCATGAATTTGGCGCAGTTGAGGGTGTACAGGAAGATGTAGTAGAAGTCATGTTGAATTTGAAGCAGCTCGCTGTGAAAGTTCACGGTACTGAGCCAGTTACTTTGACCTTGTCCAAAAAAGGCCCAGGCGTTGTAACTGCCGGAGATATTGCCAAAGATGCTAATGCAGAAATCATGAATAAGGATTTGGTAATTTGTAATCTTACCTCAAACAAAGGAATTGAAATGGAAATCATCGTCGGCCGCGGCCGCGGTTTTGTTCCGGTAGAAGAAAAGGATAAGAAAAACTATCCTTTGGGTACAATCGTGACCGACTCTATTTACACTCCAGTAAAAGATGTTGGCTATCGTGTGGAATATACTCGTGTCGGTGATATCACCAACTATGAAAAGTTGACTGTGAATATTGAAACCAATGGCACACTTTCTCCAGAAGACGCCGTGAAACAGTCCGTGCAGATTTTGATTGATCACTTTTCGATTGTTTTGAGCAGTGTTGCTTCCGCTAGCAACTCTTCTATGTCTGCTGCCCCGGAAACAGCGATAGAAGAACCAGTTGTAGCCACAGAAGAAACGGTAGAGGAAGAAACAGAGGAAAAAGGCAAAAAGAAAAGCAAGAAAAAGTAATTATTTAAAAAAGGATTTATTGTATGCGACACCAAAATAAGAAAAAAACTCTAGATCGCAAAGCTGCCGGACGTCGCTCTCTTTTGGCGAACTTGGCCGAGAGTTTGATTATCTATGAGAAAATAAAAACTACTAAAGCCAAAGCGAAAGCTACCCGCTCCTTGGTAGAAAGATTGATCACCAAAGCCAAGCCAAATACTTTGGCCGCTCGTCGTGAACTCAAACGTGTGCTTTACACGAAGAATGTGATCGACAAAACTATGGAAGTGCTTGGTCCGCGCTACCTCGACCGCAAAGGCGGCTATACTCGCATCACATTGCTTGGTGTTCGCAAAGGCGACGCTGGTGAAGAGGCGATGGTAGAGCTCGTTTAATAATACTATTTATGTCAAAAAGAAAAACTATCGAGCTTGACGCTACCGGACAAGCTCCAGGCCGTCTCGCCACTAAGATCGCTACGATTTTAATGGGCAAACACAAAGTAAAATTCACTCCACATATTGATTACGGAGATAAAGTAGTGATTACCAACTACGATAAAATCGTTTTCACTGGTAAGAAACTAGAACAGAAACTTTATCGCCACCATTCCAATCACCCAGGTGGTTTGAAAGAAGTGCAAGCCAAAAAGATTATGGCTGAAAAACCACAAGAAGCTATTCGTAGCGCTGTGATCAAAATGTTGCCAAAGAACAAATTACGCGATCAACGCATGATTCGCTTACACTTTAAGAAATAAACTATGACAAAGATTAGCAAAACCGATATGAACCGCGCCGTAGGACGTCGCAAGCGTGCTAGTGCTCGCGTGCAGATCTCCAAAGGAACCGGTAAAGTGGTCATCAATGGCCAGGATATCAAAACATTTTTGCCATATTTTGAATGGCAGGAACTAGTAGTAGCTCCTTTGAAAGCAGTAGGCAAAGAAAAAGATTTGGATGTTTCCGCTTTGGCTCAAGGTGGCGGCAAAAAAGGTCAGGCTACTTCAGTACAGCTTGGTATCGCTCGCGCTTTGGTGCTCTGGAATGAAGAATTCCGCAAGACTTTGAAAACTCTTGGTTTGCTTACACGTGATCCACGTATTAAGGAACGTAAGAAGCCGGGTTTGAAGAAGGCCCGTCGTGCGGCTCAGTGGTCAAAACGTTAATTGTATATTACAAAACACTCCGAATTTCGGGGTGTTTTTTTGTTTATAAAAAAATCAAAGTATAAACAATTTTAATTGTTAGTAAATGCAAGTAAAGGACTCATTTTAGAAGCATATTATTTTGACGAAACTCCAAGTATAGAGTAAAATATTAAGAAGTTTATATGAAAATAATAGAAAAAATTGAGATAAAACATTTTCGTTCATTTCTTGGTACTCCGTCACAGTATGAAACAGTTATTTATGATTTAGTAGATCTAAATATTTTTTCAGGAGCCAATGATTCAGGTAAGTCTAATATTCTGAGAGTATTAAATTTATTTTTTAATGATGAAATTTCGTACGGGATACCATTTGATTTTGATAGAGATTTTTTTGTTGGTAAAAAAGATGCCAGTCATAAAGTTGTTGAAATAAGCATAAGCTTTGATTTATCAAAAGATAAGAAGAGGGATAGGTTTTTACCAGATAAATTTAAAATATCAAAGTTTTATAATAGAGACGGATTTAGAAATTATTTATATACTTTTCGATTGAAGGGTCGCGAAGACGAGATTAGGATTGATCAAAGAGCAGAAAATAATGAATCTGTAGCCGATATTTTTTTACCTGAAAATCCCACTAAAGAAGATGAAGAGGCGTCAGAAAAAAGAGAGCGTAATTATAGAATAAAATTTGCGGGTTTTTTAAATAAAAGTGTTTCATTTGAGTATGTTCCTGCGATAAGAGACAAAAATTTTTTTGCACAACTTTTTGGTCGTGTAATAACAAGGGTAAAAAATAACGAAGACCAAAGAATATTAGCTCTCCAGAAGGAAAAAAATAAAATTGAAAATTGGGAGAAAACATTAAAAAATAAAACAGAAAAAAAGGATTTTATAGAAAAGCTTAAGCAAAAAAAATGGAGAGAGGACAGGTTAAAAACTATAGAAGATGAAATGAAGAGGGAGGGCAGGTTAGCCACCACCATAACAAATCTTGAAGAAGAAATAAACAAGTATTCTAAAGCTCTTTTAACATCAATTAGTTTCTTAGATTCTGAATTTAAAATTGGTAAAAATTTACAAGATTTTTTTGAAGGTTTTGATGTTGGAACTGGCGAAAGCAAAACGATCTCTCTCAGTTTGCGTGGGGATGGAATTCAGGCAAAATTTGTTCCAAAAATATTAAACTTTCTATCTGAAATAGATACAGAAAGTAACTATTTTTTATGGGGATTTGAGGAGCCTGAAAATTCAGCAGAATACAAAAATCAACAAGAGTTGGCTAATGAGCTTAAAGATATATTTTTAAGTAATAAGCAAATATTCATCACCACACATTCTGAAGAATTTTTACAGCTCTATGATGGTTCTGAAATCAAAAAAAATTTAAGGAAAGCTAATTTGTATCATGTAAAAAAAATTCAAGATAAAAATTACGGGGAACATTCAAGAATATTTTTATTTGATGTAGACAAAAATGAATTTGATTTTGCAGATCAAAGATCATTTTTATATGAAGATCTAGGCCAATCCCATCTGAGAGCAAAATATTCAAAAGAAATTAAAAAACGTGAAGATAAATTTATTGAAGAGAGTTCGGTGATTCAAAAAGAAAATGAAGAGCTAAGGATCTTGATAAAAAGTACATTAAAACCCGTTCTTTTTGTTGAAGATACTAACGACCAGTTATATAAGATTGCCTGGTTAAAATTATTTAAAAAAGATCATACTAAAGATAATTTTGAACAAATTTTTGAAAAATTTTGCCCATTTAAAATTATTAGAGCCGAAGGTGCACCAAATTTAGCTGGGTTTTTAAGACAAAAAAACATAGATTATTTTCTTAATAACAAATTAATAGGACTTTTTGATTTTGACGAAGCAGGTGTTTTGCAATTTAAGAATCTTAAAAATGAGACTTATTGGAAAAAGGATACGATCGGTGATAAAAAAACTGGAATCTATAAAAAAAGAGATGGTCACGAAGCTTTTTTTACCTTATTGATACCTATACCTGAACATCTACAACATTTAGCCGACCTTGATTTTCCTAGTTTTATAGAGATAGAAAATTTACTTCCCGATAAATTTTTATTAGAAAATAATTTTGCTTCCAAAAAAATAACTACCGGCAATACTGAATATTTGGAAATAAATAAAAATAAAAAAACAAAAATATGGGAAAAGACAATTGATTTAACTATAGATAATTTTGCAAATTTTTTACCTATGTTTGTAAAGATAAATGAATTATTTGAAATTAGTTAGTTGGTTCTCTATTCTTGTATGAAGATAGAATAGAAAGGATAATTTAATCTATAAAAAAACCGTTCGTAAATATCTCCTTATCCTATTTCCAAATCATTTAGAAATAAAACAGGGGGCACGAACGGTTTTTTAATTCCGCCCGTGAACCCTGTCAGGTTGTAGGGGCGGTAGTATCCTTTATTGGGTCAGAAGGACGGCAATCATCAGCAGCCGGATTACCCAGTCCAGTAACTGTTTGGCTCCGAGCACTCGGTCCGGTCGGTTGAGCATCTGGATGTGTATGAACTGATTTCCCATTGCCACCAAGGCAATTGCGGGGAACAGTTTGTGTGGATACACAGCCAGGCAGGCCACCCAAAAGAACGTGAGTGCGATTACTCGCAGCGTTGCGAGTCGGTGTCCTACCATCAGCGGGATAGTCACTTTGTAGCCAGCGTCGATGTTCTGGTCCTCCATGTCTTTATACACCTCACGAATGAGGATAATAAAGAAGAAGGCGCCGAAAATCAACATTGGTTTGAAAGGAAAATCCCTGTGATGGATCGGTCCGACAAGCACGGGCGAGGCGGAGCAGATTGCCACGATCACATTCTGCGCGATGTACCAATGTGGTACAAACGAGTAGGTGAGTCCGATGACCCACACAATCGCGCAGAAGGAGGAAACCTTCGGGTCGATCTTGCTCGCGCAGAGTAGGATGATGCCGGTGATCGCGTTGATCGCGAGCCAGTATTTGAACACCTCATTTGGGTGTTCGCTGGCGAAGTACTTCTTCTTTTTTCGGTCGTGTTCATTGTCGATCCAGTCGTTGAACGTCATGATGCTCCAGGTGATGCCGGTAAATCCGACAGCCGTGAGAATCGTGAGCGTCCACGAGACGGTGGAGAAGTAGCGAAAACCGGTCACAGTGAGCAAGCCTGCGAACAGGCCAGTCGCGGGACGGCTCGTTTGGAGCAGCTGCTTGAACATGTGACCTCCAGGTCCGGGTTGACTTGGGTTATTCTATTATTGATTGGGTGGGAAGTCAACTTTTGTAACGGTTATAGCACTATTTACCTATAACAAATGGTATGTTAGTATTCCTGCACAATTAACTCCCTCCCTTATTTATACTCTATGAAGAAGTTTATAGTTGCTGTTCTTTTTTTATTTACTGTTTTTGGAATGACGTCATCTGCAGATGCTTACGTTAGTGTTAAAGGGTATTATCGTAAAAATGGTACTTATGTGGCGCCACATGTTCGAAGTGAGCCAAATGGTGTGAAATATGATAACTATGGTTACACACCTAGTCAGGGCCTTTATAACCCAACCTATGGTACTCGAGGCACTTCGTGGGATACCCCAACTTATGTAACTGATCCAGATTATTATACTGGTCAAAATATTTATAATTCCGCACATTCTGATACTGGGTATACGCCAAGTTATACATCCTATACTCCGACTCCAACTTGTCCGTCTAATTCAGCTTATGATACTTTGAGTTCAGGTTGTAAATGTAATTATGGATATATAGTATCTGGAAGTAGTTGTGTGAATGGTAATAGCTATTGTTATGGAAAATATAGCTATAATTCTGAGTATGATTCGACCAGTAAAACTTGTAAATGTAGTTATGGAAGTCGATGGAATGATGAATCTACTAGTTGTGTAACTAATGATAGTTACTGCACATCTAAGTACGGCTATGGCGCTGAGGCAAAAACTTTTTCCAGTGAATGTGTATGTAAGACTGGTTACACTTATGATGGATCAAAATGTGCTTTTAAATTAACAAACGATAATGTGACAGCGACCTACCCAACTATTGTTGCATGTGTAGCTAACGCGTCCCCAATTAATGGAAAATGTTATTGTGATAGTGGTTATGAGATAAATTCCACAAAAGATGGTTGTGTGGTCAAATTAACTTGCGGAACCGGGTATATTTTAAAAAATAATACTTGTATTACAAATACTCAGGACTGTATTAACAATTATGGTCAAAATGTATATGGTGTAGCCGTCGCAAATAATAATTCAACTTGCTACTGTAATATTGGCTATCAATGGAATATTGGCCAAACCTCCTGTGTTGAAATCCCTACACCCGTTGTGGTTTCCACTACTCTGGTAATGGTTACTAGCACTGTCCAGGTAGATCTGACACCTACACAATTAAATTTTACAAAAGATCTAAGAGTTGGTAGTAGAGGAAATGAGGTCTCTAAACTGCAAATAATATTACAATCTAAAAATTATTTAGGTAGATTAACAAGTAGTGGTTATTTTGGTAGTTTAACGTCGGTGGCTTTAAAGAAATTTCAGAAAGATAATGGGTTGGCTGTAAGTGGTTATTTTGATCAAACAACTAGAGATTTGTTTAATAGTTTATAAATATGAATTATTACGTTTTTCAAGTATCCGATCAATCAAAATATGGAAAACAAAGAACAGGGCAAGAAATTTTTGATTTTTTGGTAAAAGGTAAGTCAGTTTGGGGTTTTGGTTATAATACTCCTAATCGTAAGGCCATACAGCCAGGAGATAAAATTTTATTCTATTTGACGGGTGCCAAGAATCAAATGTTTATTGGTTCTGCTATTTTAAAATCGGGAGTTTATAATGATAGAAGCTCAGAATCAAAAGAATGGTTTTTGGATCCTGAAACTATGCGAATAGATTTAGAAGATGTTGTTATTTTTGACGAACCTAAGCCGCGTAAGAGTTTTAAAAGTATTGAATGGAGACCGGCTCAAGGAGGTTCTTCGAAGATTTCGGAAAGAGATTTTATGGTTATTAGAGGAATCTCTGCCGATGTGTTTATAAAAGATTCGGAACCGGAACATGAAATGGAGTTCGCTTTGGAAAAATATTTAGAAGATTTTATTGTTAGTAATTGGGAAAAGATAAACTTTTTCGACGGGTTACAAATTTTTGAAGATAAGGATGGAAATTTTGGACAACAATATTATACGGAAGATGTTGGGTATATAGATATTTTAGCTACTGACAAAGATGGTAATTTTGTAGTAATTGAATTAAAGAAGGGTAGAAAAAATGATGAAGTTGTAGGTCAAGTGCTAAGATATATCGGTTGGGTAAGAAAAAATTTGTGTACTTCGAAACAATCAGTGAAAGGTATAATTATTGTTGGTGAGAAAGATGAAAAGTTAGAATATGCAGTTAGGGAGATTTCAGATAAAGTAAGTGTAAAGTTATACAAGATTTCGTTTAAGTTGGATGATTATAATTAATTTATGGATGAAAATAATGGATGGTGTAGTTGCTTGTTTATAATTTTAGTTATATGGGGAGCCTATAGTATTTTTACTGGTGATGAATCTAAAATTTCTACTCCACAACGCAGTTATTCAGCGCCTTCATTTTCCGCCCCATCATACTCGAATTCTCAAACTGATTCGTACAGTAGTTCAGATGACGAGCGCGAGACTCCAGAAGAGCCGGAGAATCCGTATGATCAAGGTTCTGGGCACTCGGCAGGTTATGAATGGGCTGAAAGAACGGGAGGGTCTTGCAATGGCAATTCAAATTCATTTAATGAAGGCTGCGAAGAGTATTATGGACAACAGGAAAATTACGATGAACAAATTGATGAATAGTTAAGCTAAAAAAATCCTGAGTCTTTCAGGATTTTTGTTTGATAGTTATGTCAATTTAAGTTAAAATATATCTACTATGCTTAATAATATTAATATCCCTACAACTGAAATAAAAGTAACCTTTGCCCGATCCGGCGGCGCCGGCGGACAAAATGTAAATAAAACTTCCACCAAAGCAATCCTGCATTGGTCTGTAGGTAATTCCCAAGTTTTAAATTCAGAAGAAAAATATCGCGTACGCACAAAACTTGCCAATAGAATAAATAACAACGACGAAGTAGTCCTCATGTCCGACGAAGAGCGTTCTCAACCTCAGAATCGAGATTTGGCCATTGTTCGTCTCCAATCCTTGGTTGCTGGCGCTTTGCATGTGCCAAAAAAGCGTCGCCCAACTCGTCCTACCAAAGCTTCCAAACTCAGACGGATTGAATCCAAGAAAATAAGATCACAAGTAAAAAGTGGGAGACGGTTTTCGGTTTGATAAATACCCCAGTTTAAGGTAAAATACACCCGCTATGTCCTACACCGTCACCCAAAACACTTCCTTCCTCACTGCGGCCTCTGTATTGCAAAAGGTGATTTCTTTTGCTTATTTTACGGTGGTGGCGCGTCTCATCGGGGTAGAGAATACCGGGGTTTATTTTTTTGCGATTACTTTTACTACTATTTTTACGGTGGTGGCGGATTTTGGCTTGGGGCCGATTCTTACTCGTGAAGCCGCGCGCCACGATGACCAGGTGGCCACTTATTTTAATGTCGCTTTTTGGGGCAAAGTAATCTTTGGCTTGGGGGCGTATATTTTGGTGGTGTTTTTTATCAATATTTTTGATTATCCGGTGCTTACCAAAACTTTGGTGTATCTTTCTGGTATCACGATGATTTTGGATAATCTGGGAGCCGCTTTTTATTCTATCTTTCGCGCGCGTAAAAATCTGATCTATGAATCTATTGGTATAGTGGGTATGCAAGCGACCACGCTGGCGGTGGGATCGATGGCTTTATTTTTGCATTGGCCACTACATTGGCTGATTTTGGCTTATACTATCCCTGCGTTTTTAAATCTTTTGTATGTGTCCTTTTTCTTGCGTCGCGTGTATGGGATCTCGGTGACGGGGAAATTTGATTGGGCAATTTTAAAAATGTTTTTGATTTTGTCTTGGCCGTTTGCATTGGCTGGGATTATTAGTCGTCTGTATGCCTATAGCGATTCACTGCTGATGTCCAAGATGCTGTCGGCCACGGAGCTGGGATATTGGAGTGTGCCGTACAAGATTAGTTTTGCTTTTCAATTTATTCCGGCGGCGCTGTCGGCTAGTATCTATCCGGTGATGAGTGGGTTGTTTTTGACGGATAAAGCCAAGATTGGGGATCTGTTTCTCAAATCTTGGCGTTATTTATTTGCGATTGTGTTTCCTTTGACTTTGGGACTGATTGCTTTGGCGGAGCCGGTGATTATTAAATTATATAAACCGCAATTTGCTCCGGCGATTCCGGTGTTGCAGATATTGCTGGTGAGTTTGATTTTTGGGTTTATGGGATTTGTTACGGGGGCGACGCTCAATGCGACCAATCGCCAGCGGGTGCAGACAGGGTTGCTCGCGGTGGTGCTGGTGATTAATATTATTTTAAATTTAATTTTGTTGCCAAAGTGGGGGATAGTTGGGGCGGCGGTGGCGGCTTTGATTAGTAATATTGTTTTGTGTGTGGGTGGTTATTGGTTGTGTAGAAAGGTGATTGTGATGAATCATTTGTTATTGCTAAAATATTTTAGTCAGACATTTTTTCCGGCAGCTGTGATGGCGGTGTTGGCGTGGTGGCTATCGGCTAGATTTCATTTTGTTTTGATTATTCCGGTGTCGGCTTTGCTTTATGTGTTATTATTGCTTTTGACTGGAGCGGTGGATAAAAATTTGATCATGAAATTTTATAATAAAATTTTTCCTAAAAAGAGTGTCCTATGAAACGATTGATTGTTACTTTGGAATATCCTCCGCAAATTGGCGGGATCGCTGGGTATGTATATAATTTGGTGAAGCAGCTGCCAGCGTCCGATACGGTAGTATATGCCATGCCAGAAAAAGGCGCGGCGGAATTTGACGCGCAGAATGCCTGGAAGACATATCGCTTGCGACCATATTGGGCGCTAGTTTGGCCGCATTGGTTGCGTTTGTTGTTTCAACTTTCGGCTTTGGTGGCGGCGGAAAAAATTGAGATGATCTATGTGAATCATGTCTTGCCGGTGGGGTATGCCGCGTATCTGATTAAAAAATTTAAAAAAGTTCCGTATACTTTATTTTTGCATGGTACGGATATTGCGATGGCGACATCTACTCCCAACAAACGCAAAAAGTTTATTGAGTTGTGTCTGGCGGCCAGTGCGGCGGTGGTGAACAGTGAATTTTTGAAAAATAAATTGCTGGGGATTGTAGAAAATTTGGCAGATGTGCGGGTGCTATATCCTTGTCCGGCCGATAATTTTTTGGCGGCGGTAAAAAACCAGGCTGAAATTGATCTCTTGCGATCTCAACTCGCACTCAACGGCAAACGCGTGATTATTACCGTGGCGCGCGTGGCCGAGGGCAAGGGCTATCCGCATTTGGTGCGCTTCATGCCGGAGATTCTCAGTCAGGTGCCAAATTTGGTGTGGCTGATAGTGGGCGATGGTCCGAAGATGGCCGAAGTAATGGCGCTAGTACAGAAAAATAATTTACAAAATGTGGTGAGGTTTTTAGGCAGTGTGGCGCCGGCTGATTTGCCAAAATATTATCATTTGGCCGATCTGTTTGTGTTGCTTACTCATAAGGATGATCATCGCGAGGAAGGTTGGGGCACGGTGTTTTTGGAAGCGGCGGCCTGTGGCTTGCCGGTAGTGGCCGGGCGCGTGGGTGGGGTAGAAGAAGCGGTACTGGATGGGCAGACTGGTATGGTGGTGGATATTTTCCAAGGAAAAGATGCGGTGGCCGCGATTGTAAAATTATTGATGGATAAAGAATTAGCGCATACTCTAGGAGCGGCTGGCCAGGCACGAGTGCGGGAGAATTTTAAATGGAGTAATGAAGTTTTGAAATTGAAATAATATGAAGCCAACGGTTAGTGTTATTATTCCGGTTTATAATCACGCCCATACTTTGGAGGATTGTTTGGGTACCATTGTGTGGGGTGCAGAGTACTGTGATATGCAGGTGATTATTGTAAATGACGGCAGTACGGATAATTTTCACGAAGCGCTGGAAAAAGTCTTAAATAAATATCCGGCTGTGAAAGATTTAAATCCAAAAGTAATTGATCAGCCAAATTTGGGAGCGGCCGCGGCGCGCAATCGTGGATTTAAAGAGGCGACCGGGGAATATGTGATTTTTGTGGATGCGGATACTTTTTGCTACCCGCATATGTTTGCGGAAATGATTGAGCGATTGTCCGCTCATCCGGACGTCAGTTATGTTTATTCGCAATTCCGTTTTGGTTGGAAAAAAATGAGGAGCCGAAAGTTTGATGCTGGTGCTTTGAAAATTAATAATTATATTGATACCACTTCGCTTATTCGTACAAAAGATTTTCCCGGCTTTGATGAATCGCTCAAGCGTTTTCAAGATTGGGATCTGTGGCTCACGATGCTAGAGCAGGAGAAGGTTGGAATTTTTATAAACACAGTATTATATAAAAAGATTATCAGTGGGCGACAGGGTATGAGTAGTTGGCTACCGAGTTTCATGTATAAATTGCCGTGGAAGAGTGAGAAAGTAAAAGAGTATGAAGCGGCTAAAGAAATAGTAATGAAAAAACACGGCCTTATATAAGGTCGTGTTTTATTTTTGTGATAAAGTTTTTAAATTCTTCACTTTGTAATTTTTGCATGGCTTCGTCTATTGTAAACCACGCGGCGATAGGATTGTGTGGATCTTGAGGAGATAAATTGCTTTCGTTGGTTTTGAATAAAAACAAAGTCATTTTTTTGAAAACCAATTTAGTTTTTGATCTGGCGGGGGTATAAAAATATCCTAGCTCTTTGATATATTCCAAATTTTTTAGACCGCACTCTTCGTAAATTTCTCTTTTGGCACCTTCAAGAGTATCTTCGCCTTCTTCTATTTTTCCTTTGGGCGGTGTCCACCAGGTAGGATTATCCAGTTTATTTACCAAAACTATTTTTTTATCTGGTCCAAGTATTATTCCTCCGGCACAGTTTTGTAATTTTAATCCTAGCGGGGTGAGGAGTGTAATAAAAAGTAAAATACCAAAGACATGAAATAGGGCGGGGCTGGTGATATTGATAATCATGAATCCGATCAAGATGGCTGCAAAAATATTTTTATTATATTGGTATTTATTTTTTATAATGTAATAAAGCAGGTAACCAACAAAAGCGACCCAAGATAACAAACCAACCAATCCCATCTCTGCCCAAATTTCCAGATAGCCCCAATCAAAATGAGGAGTGATGATGGTGGTATCAAATACCGGGCTGTATACTCGAACCGTGTCGCCGAGTCCTTGGCCAATTATTGGAGCTGATTTTATTTTTTCAAATATCTTTGGTAGTAGTAATAAACGACTAAGAGAACTGTCTTCTATCTGTGGGCTAGCAATACTTTGCAAACGCAGACCAAAAATTTCTAATCCAAAGCTTTGTCCGCGGCTGGCGATAGTGTGAGTGGCAACAAAAATAATCATGAAGCCAACTGCGGCAGACGCAGAAACAGCGAGCCATCTTTTCCAGTTTTTTATGGAGAATAAAATTAATGTGCCTACTGCCAACGCTACCATATATATACGGGTAAGATTGTTGGCTAAAATAAAGAGTAGGCTTGATAGCGCAAGGATATTTATTTTTGTAGCTTTATTTCGGATAGTGTCACTGATAAAATAAAGTGTCAGTGGAATAAGCAATAAATGTTCATTGAGTACCAGGCGATAAAAATGGAAATTTAAATCAGTAATTTTGCCTAGAGCCACATCGCGGTACCAATGGTAGTAATGATCTTGCAGGGCAAAAATGCCAGCGGATAATCCAGCCTGAGTAAGTAATATTAAAATGATATTGCCAAAGATAGAAGCGAGAATAGCTTGTTTACCAAGCTCGCGGAATTTATTGGAAAGGTATAAGTCAGATAATGGAAAAATATATAGGAAGAAAAAGTAGGGGATAAGATCGGCAATGACACTGCCGTTGGTGTGACCGTGATACAATCCAATCAGTGCGGATAAAATCGCCGCGCCTAATACCAAAAATATTAAATAGTGCCAAGTTCTTAATTGGGTGAAAAATATTTTTCTTTCTCGGTATATTTTTTGGGTAAAATATATGGCCAGTGATGATATAAGCAAACAGGTGCGTAGTGAAGTGCCTCCAACACTCAAATATCCACCCGCTCCGCCCAAAATAATTTCGAGTGCCACTATATACCACCCGCGTTCGTCATTTTTATATATCCAATAAGCAGATAGTGCTAAAATAAAAAACGACACCAGGGTATTGATGGGATTTTGGGCCCATAGTGGTGTCGTGGGGGTAAAGATGTATGAGAATAGACGAACGGCAAAATATAAAATCAGGAGTTTGGTGGTGATTTTACTGTTCATAATTTTATAGCAGGGTTTTAAATCCGTTTATAAATCCTTTGGCATCAATAGCGGTCTTGCCTTCTAGTTGTAATTCAAAAATTTCAACGGCGGTGTTATCTTTGGCTCCCATATATAGGTGCCCGTCTTTGGCGGTGAGTTTGCCGGCTTCAATTTTCATATCCGCTGGACTGATCTTGAGCAGCTTCAATCTTTTTTCATTCCACATGGTCCAGATCCCTGGCCATGGGGTGAGGCCGCGGTAGAGATTGTAAATTTGTGTAGCAGTTTTATTACTATCTACTTGGCCGTCTTCGCGAGTGAGTTCTTTGCAGAAAGTGGCTTCGGAATGATTTTGTTTTTGAGGAACAATTTTACCGGAGATAAAGTCGGGAATTGTTTTGATTAATAATTCCGCTTCAAGCGGTGCGAGGCGTTCGCTTAATTCAAAACAATTTTCGTCAGGATGGATTGCCAAAGTTGCTTGCTCTAAAATTGGACCATGATCCATTTCTTTATCCATTACCATCATGGTTACGCCGGTTTCTGTTTCGCCATTGATCAAAACAGATTGAATAGGGGAGGCGCCGCGATATTTTGGTAGTAGCGATGCGTGCGAATTTATAGATCCATGTTTGGCAGAATTTAAAACAGATTCCGGAATTATCAAACCGTATTTGCAAACAATATTTATATCAGCCGACACTGGCAAAGTATAATCTTTCAAATTCTCCGGCTGTTCTACTGGTATGCCATATTTCAGCGCCAAAGTTTTTACACCCGTCATCTGAATTTCTTGTTTGCGTCCGACTGGTCTATCTGGCTGAGTCACCACTAATTGGATATCAAAAACTCCGCTATCAAGTAGCTGTTGTAAAATCGGAGTAGAAAAATGATGTGAGCCAAAGAAAACCGTAGAGATCATAATTAGTCGACAAGTGGTTTAAGATTTTTTGCTTTTTCGATAAAGAGGTGGCCGTCCAGATGATCAACTTCGTGTTGCACAATACAAGCCGGAAAATCTTTTACTTCAAATTCAATCGGCTCACCATCTTTATCCAGTGCTTTTACTTTGATATGGGTGTAGCGTTTGATCTCACCGTAAACTTTATTTGGCACGGACAAACAACCTTCGTGATCCCAAATTTGTTTTTTGGACATTTTTTCCCAAGTCGGATTGGCCAATACCAAATCTTCGCGGGTATTTATAGGAGAATATTGTTTGGCGATGACGCAAACTTTGATCGGATTAGCGACTTGGTGTGCGGCAATACCAACACCGTCTTTGACATACATCGTCTCGATCATATCTTTGACGAATTTTTTCATCTCCTTGGTACGCATTTCCTCTGGGGTGACTTCGCGGCCCATGGTGTGCAAAATTTTGTTTGGTTCGGTGGTGACTGGGATAAACATATTAAAAAGATAACAGGTTAGCTGGGTTGGGATCAAATTTCCAATCATCGGGTAGATTGGCGGCCAACCATTTGGTATTGTGTTTATATTTATTAAATTTGGTTTTGATAATCAGAGCATACCAGTAAGCGCCATGGGTGTAAAATGGGGAAAACGGCAAAGGATCGGATATTATAATGTCTAGATTGCCTTTCGTCAAGGTAGACAAGTGTTTGTAGGCCTCTTCGGCCATCTGTCGGGCTAAATCTGGCGTTTTTTGGCCTATGAAAGCGCGGATTAGATAGTTGAAGGGTGGATACCCAAAAAGCCGTCTTTCAGCCTCTTCTTGGTCATAAAAACGGTTTGGGGAGGCGAGGTTGGCTAGGGCGTGGTGCTCATTGTGGCTGGATTGGATAAATAGGGAGGACTCGGGACGGAGGCGGAATTGAGCATCGCGCAGCTGCCACCAGATAGTTTCGGACATTTTGTATTCGGGGATAAACAGAGCGCTGTCGGCTTCAAGAAAAGCCATCAATGACACGCGGTTCCAATTTATTTTATCCCAAGCGATCTGGGTGCCGACAATTATTTTATTTTTGGTGTCATCAAGGGTATGAAGATTTTGAGTGTCCGCATCGAGGCGAACAATTTCACGATTGAAAGTATTATTTTTTTTCAGATCATTTTCTACTAGCTGAGTGCCGGCACCGTACATTACCACATTGGTGCCGCGACATTTGGGACAAGAAAGAAACATCGCTTTTTTGGTGTGGCAAAAATGACATTCTAGGGTGGAAGTTTTTTCGTGGAATACTAAGCCGCGGGTACAAGTGTCACATTTGGCCACAAAGCCACAATCGCGACAACCGACATAAGATGAGCTACCTTTGCGATTGAGGAAAAGAAAAATATCGCCATCGGTTTTTTGTTTCATCGCTTCGCGGAGATCATTACTAAGGAATCCATAGTTGCGGCCGCGACGCTCGTCGCGCATATCAATTAATAAAGAATCGCTATGCAATGGTAAAATTTTATTTTCCGTGGCGTAAACTTTTGCACGGGCAAAATACCAACTTTCTACGCTTGGAGTATGGGTGGTGAGAATGCATTGTGCGCTATGAGCGTGGGCGAGCATCATTGCGGCTTCACGCGCGTGTAGACGTGGCGCCATGTCCCAGCTTTTGTGATTGGCGTTGCTTTCGTCATCCACTATAACAGTTTGCAGATCGTACCAGGACATGAAAAGTGCAGAGCGGGTGCCGATTACTATTTTGATTTCGTTGTTGCGAATTTTGTGCCAGAGATCGTAACTTTCTTTTTCTCCAAGCTCCGCGCTGATAACAGCAATATCGGCCGGTAAAAGTTTTGCGATTTCAGCGATAGCGCTAACTTCTGGCACGATGATAAGTGTCTGTCCGTCTTTAGAAATCGAATCGCGCAAAATATTATTTTTTTCTTCCGGAGTTTTATATAAAATTAATTCCGGTTTAGTAGCCTTATTGGTTTTTGTCTTTTCAATCTTTTTTAGAACCAACTTATTTATCTTAGTTTTTTTCAAAGGTAAAAGCCCGCTTTGTAAAACAAAACCAAGTGGTGCTTTATAAAATTCAGAAATTTCTTTGAGAAAGTTTAATTGTGCCGCTGAGACCGCTACTTCTTGAAGAAAAATTTCTTCCACGGTTTTGATTTTATTTTTGGCCAGTTCGGTTTCTTTATCAATCAGGTCGGTCACCAAACCAAAAATTAATTTATTACGAAAAGGAATATGTATCAAGTGCCCAATCTCCAAATTCGGAGTTTTTTTCTGATCCACCAAATAATCCAGCTCGGATATAGAGCTAGGCATGCGGCGAATCGGAGCAACTTTGGCGAACATAATTAAAAAACGAAATTGGCGGTGAGATAACCCACGCCGGTTGGGGCTTCGTAGGCATAGCTACGATATTCGTAGTCCATGTTTTTGAGTACACCCATTAAGATAAGACAGGAGCGAAAACCACACTCGGAAGCATTTTTAATTAATTCTGGATCCATCTGGAGCATACCGGAAGTGTTGTTGTGAGATAAAAATTCTTGAATTTTTTCATCGAATTTTTCTCCGGCAGGATTGAATCCGGTAGGAGAGTCGGTGTGAAGGGCATGCGACATATTGGCCGAAGCGATTACGGCTACGCGTTTGTTGCTGTTCATTATCACTTCTTTGAGAAAATATCCAAAGTCTACATGGGTTTTATAATCCAAATCACTAAAACCAACTTGCAACACTTGAACATCAGGTAAATGTTGGCAGAGTGTAAATAGTGGCACAGTGGTGCCGTGATCTAATCCTTGCTCGGTCACCATGGATACCGGTATTCCTTCATCTTTGGCGGTGTGGGCAATGTTGGCGCTAATATGCATCTCACCTTTGAATTTAAGCTTGGTAGTGAGGTCGCCGAATTTTTTCATATCGGTTTCAAATTCCGGACAGACATTCACGGTAAAAGAATCAGAAAAATAACTGCCGTGCGGAGAAATAATCATCACAATATCCGGCTTAGAAAGATATAATTCTTCTTCCAATTTAGTCAGCGCGGTTTTGGTTTTTTCGATTTTTTTAACTTTATCTTTGCCGATACTTGGTATCAGCATCGACGGGTGAGGAGCGATGGCGGCAAACACTAGAGACATATATTTTTATTTAGTTGAAGCTAAATTTAATTTGGTAGTGGTGATCCACTGAGCGATTTTATCCGGCTCGACAAAGCGTTTGGCGTAGTCCGGATTGCCCAGGGTAATTACGATATATTGTTTTTTATCTTTTTTGCTTTCAATTAACATTATCAAGTTTGAGCCTGCTTCGTTAATGTAACCGGTTTTGCTGGAGAGAATTTTATAGGCGCTGTTGGTTTTTTCTACCAGCTTATTGCTGTTTTTTATGGTGTGAGTTTTTACTTTGTCTTTGCTCAAAATTTCTTTGAATGTATATTTGCTTTGTTCCATCATTTTTTTGAGTTCAGTATTTTTATAAGTTTTTATAAAAATTTTCAATAGATCACGGGAAGTGGATTTATTATTTTCATCCAGGCCAGTGACATCTACCACCTCGGAGCTATCCATGCCCCAGGTGTCGAGATTTTTGTTCATCGCGACGATAAAATTTTTCTCACTGAGTCCGGTGGCTTGTGCCAACATGCGACTGGTGTTGTTGGCCGAACCGACAAGCATGGCATTAAAAGCGTCTTTGGCTGTAATTTTTTCACCATCTTTGATAGAGAGGTTGCCGCCTTCTACACCGTAGAGCTTGGTGCTGTAGGTGAGAGTTTGGGTCGGTTTGTATTTTTCTCCCAGTGTGGTGAGAGCGGTGATGAGTTTGGTCAAAGAGGCGATTGGGCGTTTGGTGTCAATTTCTTTTCCAGACAAGATGCGACCGCTAGGGTATTCCGCCACTAGGTAAGCTGGTAGTTTGGATCCGTAGTTATCTTTTACTTCCGCTTCGGAATCGCCCAAGAATTTTTCTTTGGAGCTAAGCAAGCTGGCGTTTAAGAAAATTTTCTCTCCCTCGGGAATACCGATAAGGGTAGTAATATTTACGGAAATAACATTTTCTTTTTTATAACCCATCGCGTCAAAAGTTTCAGTGTCGGCGATTTGGCGTTTCTTTCCTTTTTCAATTACATAGGTAGTATTGCTGTCGGTTTCTTTTATTAGCAGACCGTCTTTAATATCTGGAGTGTCATATACTACCGGATAAAGAGCGAGATCTTTTTTGGTATGCTTCTGGACCTCAATATTTTTGTAATTGGTGGTGAGAAGATTTTTATCGGTGATTGGATAAAAATTATTATCTTTGAGAAGGAAATAATTATTGTTGAGATCGGTGATCTGATAAATCACACCAGTCGGAGCGGTGGAGGAGACATTAATGGATGGCCCGAGAGTATAATCCACTAAATCAGTAGCGGATACTTCGATAGTTTCATCCGGCTGAAAGCCAAGTTTACGGACGGTGTTTTCGGAATCAAACGGGCGAATGGCATCGAAGTCGATAAGATAATATTGTCCCAGCTCAGTGCGCAGTATAGAGTAATTTGGCAGGGAAATATCCGGACCGATTTTGTAATTGCCAAGTTCAGATGGTGAAACGGAAACAATTAATTGCGGATCCGCGCGCGAGATCAGCACAGCTTGGTTTTTAAATTTGCGCCTGAATCCGTTTTGCAACAACCATACTTCAGTGGAAGATGCTTCATTGGATTTTACCAAAGTACCGTCTGGATAATTTTGGGTAAACCAAGTCTGCCAGATGCGCCAGAAATTTTGGTTGCCGTGGAGGTGAGGAGTATAGGTATACAAAAAGGCGGTAGCCCAGCTTTGTGGCACCACTTCAGTGTTGTCGATATTCAAAACGGCGTCTTTCTTTTTAATTATGGAATTTGTTTCTTTGTTTTCAAAATACCAGCGCATGATGCCGCCCGCATCATCCACTTGTTTGGCAAAGCCTTTGTGCTTGGCGACTTTTGGATCTAGACGATCGCAACTGTCACAGACGGCATAGCCGGTAGCCCAGTCCAATTGTTTTTGGGAAGGGGAGTCGTCGGTGATGAGACTTTGTTCTTTTTGCAAAGTTACCAATAAATATTTTGGATTAACTTGGTTGGCCTGAGATGAGTCGTAAATAATACCCGCCGCGGTGCGCATATTACCGTTTAAGTCTTCAGCCTGATAAGTGGCCAGATAACTGCCGCGCGCTTCGAGGAATTTTTGGATGTCGGCAATGGTCCAGCCTTTGTAATCAAACATCTCGCTATCGGAGATAATATATTGCGGGTTGAAATCTGCTTGCGCCAAGGTCATAAGCGGCGCAAAAACTATTAAAGACAATAAAATAACTAATGATTTTTTCATAATTTCTAAAACTTTTTTGTATGGTTAATTTGTGGGTTATTATACCATATTATATATATGGGGTACAACCGAAAAACTAACAAAAAACCCTCGACTAAGTCGGGGGTTTATGTTTTGGCTTATTTAAAGACAATTTTGCCTTTTTCCATCTCCAATTTCACGGTTTGACCGTCTTTTATTTTGCCTTCGATGATCTGCAGTGATAATTCGTCGAGAATTTCAGTTTGGATCAAGCGTTTGATAGGGCGAGCACCGAAGTCTGGCTCGTAGCCTTCTTTGGAGATATGTTTTTTCACCTCGTCGGCAAATTCCAAGGTAATGCGTTTTTCTTGAAGACGCTGAGCAATCTTTTCAAGTTGTAATTCCACGATAGAAGAAATTTGTTTTTCATTCAGGGCGTGGAAAATAATTATTTCATCCAAGCGGTTGAGAAATTCCGGTTTGAAATATTCATGTAGCGTATCCATGATTTTATCGCGCATCGTTTTTTCTCTGGATTTGGCAGTTTTGTTACCGCCGTCATCAAATCCAAATTCGCCGCGCTTGTTCAGATTGAGAATCATCTGGCTGCCGATGTTGCTAGTGAGAATGATTACGGTATTTTTGAAATTTACCTTACGCCCTTTGGCATCTTTGATATGACCTTCATCGAGAATTTGCAAAAGAATATTAAAAACATCCGGATGAGCTTTTTCAATTTCATCAAAAAGAATCACAGCATAAGGGCGACGACGAACAATTTCCGTAAGCTGTCCGCCTTCTTCGTATCCCACATAGCCAGGAGGGGAACCAATCATTTTGGAAGTGCTGTGTTTTTCCATGTATTCGCTCATATCCACGCGTACGAGGGCTTCGTCGGTATCAAACATAAACTCAGCCAAGGATTTGGCCAGCTCGGTTTTACCTACGCCGGTCGGGCCTAGGAATATAAATGATCCAATTGGGCGGTTTGGCTCGGCAATACCAGCGCGACTGCGGCGGATAGCGTTGGCTACGGATTTTATTGCTTCGTCTTGGCCAACTATTCTTTTCATGAGGGCTTCTTCCATTTTGGCGAGTTTTTCACTTTCACCTTGAAGCATTTTGGATACAGGAATGCCGGTCCAGCGGGCTAGTACCATCGCAATATCTTGCTCGGTCACTTCTTCTTTGAGAATGCCGTGCACTTTTTGAATCTCGGCCAATTTTTTTTCATCATTTTTTACATTACCTTCCAAATTTGGAATTTTACCGTAGCGAATTTCAGCCACTTTTTGTAAGTCACCGCGACGCTCTTCGATTTCCGCTTGTTGTTTGAGGCGATCAATTTCTTTTTTGGAATCATGAATTTTGGTAATAATTTCTTTTTCATTTTTCCATTTGATTTCTAGTTCGCTACTTTGTTCTTTGAGATTGGCTAGATCTTTTTCCAGTTTGTCCAAGCGTTCTTTGGATTCGAGGTCGGTTTCTTTTTTTAGAGCGCGTTTTTCGATTTCCAATTTGATCATTTGGCGTTTCATTTTATCCAATTCTTCCGGCATGGAATTGATTTCCAAACGCAGGGCGGAAGCAGCTTCGTCCATGAGGTCGATAGCTTTATCCGGCAAGAAACGGTCGGTAAGGTAGCGATCGGAAAGTTTCACAGCCGCAATAATAGAGGCGTCGGTAATGCGCACACCGTGATGGACTTCGTATTTTTCTTTGATACCACGAAGTATGGCTACAGCATCATCTAATGCCGGCTCTTTGATCATTACCGGTTGAAATCTGCGCTCTAGGGCCGCGTCTTTTTCAATGTATTTTTGGTATTCTTTTAGAGTGGTGGCGCCGATAGCGTGTAGCTCACCGCGAGCGAGCATGGGTTTGAGCAGATTGGAAGCATCCATGGATCCTTCGGTAGCGCCGGCTCCCACGATAGTGTGGACTTCATCGATAAACAAAATATATTTTCCGGCCGCGGAATCTATTTCTTTGAGCACTGCTTTGAGACGCTCTTCAAATTCACCGCGGAATTTTGTACCGGCCAAAAGTGAGCCAATATCCAAGGCAACAATTTCTTTGTTTTTTAGCGACTCCGGCACATCGCTATTTACAATACGCTGTGCCAGGCCTTCTACTACGGCGGTTTTACCAGTACCAGGTTCACCAATTAAGATTGGATTATTTTTTGTACGACGAGATAAAATTTGCATCACCCGACGCACTTCATCATCACGACCAATTACCGGATCAATTTTTTCTTTGCGAGCCAAGTCCGTAAGATTTTTGCCGTATTTTTCCAGAGCATTGTAGCGCACCTCTGGCTCCGGGGAATCTACGCGCTGATTGCCGCGAATAGTGGCCAAAATTTTTAAGACGGAATTGTAAGTAATGTTTTCTTTATTTAAAATTTCGTTGATTGGATTGGCGCCCGATAAAAATGCTAAAAATAAATGTTCGACACTAATATATTCATCTCCCATTTTTTGGGCTTCGCTGGCGGCGGTTTGAAATACAAACATCATTGCCTGTCCAAGCATGATTTGGCCGGTAATGCTGGCGGTGTTAGTGAGTTGTTTGGGAAGTTGGTCGATAAGACTTTGAGCACTGGCTTTGAGAGTCATTGGTTTGGCTCCTAATTTGGAAATGATGGAATTAGCTACACCTTCTTCGTCTTCGAGCATTGCAAAAAAGAGGTGAGGGGGTTCTACCTGTTGTTGGCCGTTTTGGGAAGCAATTTGAGCGGCGGACTGGAGTAATTGTTGGGATTTATTGGTAAAATTTTGTGGAAACATAGCGAAAATTGGTCATTATTTAGCACTCTATGTGAGAGAGTGATAATATTCTAGCATAATTGTAAAAGCTGTCAAGAATGTTTTTGGTGGTGTCGGAGGTTGGACGGGTTTATGTTTTCGCTTTCCTCGGCCGCGAGGCCTCAGGGAATCGGCCGTGGGCCTCATAACCCGCTCAAACATAAACCCGTCCAACCTCCTCTTTGTTTTTATTATTCTTATTTTATTTGTACGATTATGCATCTATCTTATCACATTTACAATATTTTTTCTTTTTACTTTGACCTTGGTTGGTTAAAATGATAAAATTAAGCTGCGATAAGTATAAATTATGCCCAAAAATATTAATTTTACCGACAATGTTTACGCGGTGGTGAAAAAAATACCTAGAGGAAAAGTTTTGACTTATAAAGAAGTGGCGAAGTTGGCGGGAAGTCCGGGGGCGTTTCGAGCGGTGGGGAATGTTCTAAATAAAAATTATGATCCCACGATCCCGTGTCATCGGGTGGTGCGCAGCGATGGTAAGACCGGTGGCTATAATCGTGGCGCGCAGAACAAAATAAAAATTTTAAAAAAAGAAGGTGTAAAAATTTAATTATGTTTCTATTGTTTATCTCTTTTGTGGCGGGTGTGCTCACCGTGCTTGCGCCGTGTGTGTTGCCGGTATTACCAATTATTATTGGGGGAGCAGCCCAGGATCATCGTCGACGCAATCCTTATATAATTACGGCTTCACTCGCGGTAGCGGTCGTGCTTTTTACTTTGCTTTTGAAATTTAGTACTTTGTTTATTAATATTCCGCCTGAGGTATGGAGCTATACTTCTGGTACGATTATTATGTTTTTTGGTTTGATCACGATCTTTCCAAATTTTTGGGATAAAGTAAATTTTAAATTGGGACTAAGCGCTGGATCGGATAAAATTTTAAATACCTCGGCGCATCAGAGTGGCAGGCTAGGGGATATGCTAATTGGTCTATCGCTTGGGCCGGTTTTTTCTAGTTGTTCGCCGACATATTTTCTCATTTTGGCTACGGTATTGCCGCAGAGTTTTGCCAAAGGCATTGCCAACCTGATTGCTTATGCGCTCGGTCTGTCGTTAGTTTTATTGCTGGTTAGTTTGTTGGGGCAAAGATTTATCGCCCGCGCGAAAATAGTGGCTGATCCGCGAGGAATTTTCAAACGCGCTTTGGGTGTTTTATTTTTATTGGTCGGTATTTTTATTTTTACCGGTGCGGAAAAAAAATTACAGGTATTTTTGGCAGATCATGGCTGGTCGGGAGTGTCTGGAATAGAACAAGCTCTTTTGAAAAAATTGAATATGCCGGAGGTAAAAGGATTGGTATTTGATGGCAGCGTTCCAAACAGTTTACAGCCGCTGGCACCGGCCAACAGTGGCAAGGTGGTGAAAAATTTACCGCGTTATCGGGAATTAACCAAGGTGTCGGGGTTTGTGAATACCAGCAGTGTGATGATAGGGGATCTGATTGGTAAAAAAGTTATTATTGTGGATTTCATGACCTATAGTTGTATCAATTGTATTCGTACTTTTCCGTATCTTAATGCTTGGTATGACAAGTATCGTGATCAGGGTTTGGAAATTATTGGTATTCATACGCCGGAATTTGCTTTTGAAAAAAATATTAATAATGTACGCAAAGCGATGAGAGATTTTGGTATAAAATTTCCGGTCGTGCTTGATAATGATTATGGTACTTGGAACGCATATGGAAATAATTATTGGCCGCGTAAATATATTATTGATATCGATGGCTATATTGCTTTTGATCATATTGGTGAAGGCGACTACGAAGAAACCGAAGCAAAAATTCAGGAATTATTGGCTGAAAAAATGGTGCGCGACAATCAATCGGCAGATTTGGTAGCCGGTGGTATGGTAAAAGTTGTCAGCCCCAAACCTAGTCAGGTGGGGAGTCCGGAAATATATTTTGGCGCGGCGCGTAATGAATATTTTGCCAATGGTATTTCCAATCAAAGTGGTGAGCAGAAATTAACTTTTCCAGGAACAATAAATCTCAATGAATTAAATTTGGTGGGAAGTTGGAATTTTGAAAATGAATTCACGGAAAATACTACGTCGCAAGCAAAAGTTGTTTATCGCTATAGCGCCAAGAGTGTATATTTTGTGGCTAGCTCTCAAATTCCAAATAAGGTAGAGGTGTTGCGTGATGGCGCGCCACTGACCAAAGAGACCGCGGGCAGTGATATTATTTTTGCGGATGGCAAAAGTTATTTGCTGGTTGGTGAAGATCGGCTGTATAATATAATCAATGATAAAGCCGGAGCCGGTGAGCATACTTTGCAATTTATTATTGAAAGCCCAGGCCTGAAAGCGTTTACTTTTACCTTTGGTTAAAGTAAAAAAATAATAATATGAAAAAGCCAATTTTATTTTTATTAATATTGGTAGTGATAAGTGCTGTGGGGTATGGCGGATATTTTTATTATAAAAATTTGCGCGGCGCCTTGCCGGCGGTGAAAGCGCCAACAGGGGATATTGCTGATTTGGTACTGGCTGACAAAACTCCGCTTATATTACCGGCCGGTTTTCAATTATCTATTTATGCAAATTCTTTGCCGGGTGCACGCGCGCTGGCATTGGATCCAAACGGAAATTTATTGGTGAGTCTGCCAGGAGAAGGGAAAGTGGTGTTGTTGCTAGATAAAAATTCCGACGGTCGCTCCGGTGAAACAAAAATTATTTTAGAAGATTTAAAGAATCCTCACGGGCTGGTGTTTGATTGCGCGGATGTGGCGGCTTGTAAATTGTATGTGGCCCAGGAGGATAAGGTGGTGGGATATGATTATGACACTCAAAATTTGCAAGTAAAAAATGAACGCAAAATTTTGGATTTGCCCGACGGCGGTAGGCATACGACGCGCAGTTTGTTGCTAAAAGATAAAACTTTGTATGTGTCCACAGGATCATCCTGTAATGTGTGTCGTGAAAGTGATCAGCGTCGAGCGAGTATTTTGGCTTTTGATCTGATTACCAACCAGTCTCGCCAGTTTGCCAAAGGTTTGCGTAATTCGGTTTTTATGGCTATCAATCCGGCTGATAATAAAATTTGGGCTACTGATATGGGTAGAGATTTTATTGGCGATGATATTCCGTCTGATGAAATAAATATTATTGAGGAAGGAAAAAATTATGGTTGGCCAAATTGTTATGGTCAAAATATTCATGATAATGATTTTGATAAAAATACCTACATTCGCAATCCGTGTATGGCGCCGTTTGAAACGCCGTCTCATATCGATATCCAAGCACATTCATCGCCGCTGGGATTGGCTTTTGTACCAAAAGATGTTTGGCCGTCGGATTATAGTGGTGATTTACTCGTAGCTTATCACGGGTCTTTCAATCGTACGGTGCCAACTGGATATAAAATTGTGCGCTATCATTTCGATAACGAGGGAAAGGTGTTGTCGAGTGAAGATTTTTTGAGCGGATTTTTGCAGTCCGACGGTAATCTGTATGGACGGCCGGTGGATATACTTTTTGATAAAAATGGTGCGATGTTTGTGTCCGATGATAAATCCGGAGTAATATATAGAATCAGTGTTAAAAAATAATTTTAAATATGGAATTTAATAAACTCACGCCAGAAGAAGAAAATGTGATAGTGAGCAAAGGTACACAGCGACCATTTACCGGTGAATATGATAATTTTTTTGTGGAAGGCACTTATCTTTGTCGTCGCTGTAATACACCTCTTTATACTTCTGATGCCAAATTTCATTCGGGTTGTGGGTGGCCAAGCTTTGATCAGGAAATTCCCGGGGCGGTGAAGCGTACTATTGATACGGATGGCTTTCGTACGGAAATTACCTGCAATACTTGTGGTGGACATTTGGGTCATGTGTTTGAAGGGGAAAATCTTACGGCAAAAAATACGCGTCATTGCGTGAATTCGTTGTCATTAAAATTTGTTCCAAAAAAATAAAATTAAATAATTTTTTAAATAAAAAATACTCAAATGATTGAGTATTTTTTTAATTGGGACAGCTCGCGCTATCTAAAAATAATTTTTTATTTTCAAATAGCGAAGGCGAGCGGTCTGAAAAGAACTAACTCTGCCAAGCCTTGCTACCGATGTTGCGTCGGCTTGGGAACGTGACGGTTCACGCGTGGGCGAACCATTCACGAGGCAGGTCATCCCCGAAGATTCCCCTGAGGCGCTGGTACGGGCCGTCGGAGACGTGGTCGGGGTGGGTGAGGATTGCGCCGTGGAGGAGGTCTTGGCAGTCACAGCTAGCCTCGGATTCGATGCTCTTGAGCACAGCGTCGATGAGCATGGAGCCATGCTTGGCCAGGAGTTGACGGTTGGTCTTCTCGCTGACTTGCGCTTGGGTGACTCCGATGCTACCGTCTTGCGGTTGGTCGCGGTCGGTGACTTGGCCGATGACGAGATAACACATGCCCATCTCCCTAGCGATGTCGGCTTCGGGAAGGCCGGTCATGCCGACGACATGGGCGCCGTCTTTGCGGTGAATCCTCGATTCGGCGCGTGAGCCGAAGCGCGGACCGTTGATGACCACGAGCGTGCCGCTCTTCTGGTGCGGGATCTCGAGAGACTCGGCCGCTTGCACAGCGAGCTGATGGAGTCGAGAGCAGATGCCGCGGGGCACATGTCCGGCGACGCCACCCTCGAAGATGGTATGGTTCTTCCTCCCGGTGGTCTTGTCGATGAAGTCATCCACGATCACGATCTGTCCCGTGTCGTAGCCGGATGCCAGGCCGCCCATGGCCGAGAGGGCCAAGACGTCAGTGACGCCGAGCTGCTTGAGGACCGCGAGGTTCCCGATGTAGTTGACCTCGTGGGGCGGATTTTGGTGGAAGGGTCCGTGACGAGGCACCAGAAACACTTCGGTGTCGCCGGTCTTGGCCGTGATGACCCAGGCCGTCCCGTAGTGCTTGCTTTCCTGCCAACCTTGGGACACGATTTCAAGACCTTCCAGGTGGGGCGGCACGGTGCCGCAGATGATACCAGTCTTACGCATGACAATTTCCTTTGCGCCGCGTGGGCGCCAGTGTGTGAAGTTATGCTACGCAATGCACTGTCCTTTGTCAATTTTTGTCAATACTAAATTTGTTTGCTTACTTAGCCTAAAAGAGATAAAATAGTAAGTATAAATTTGGAAGAAATAAATGTTATGTCCAAAATTGAATCAATTGTAATAGGTGGCGGATGTTTTTGGTGTACGGAAACAATTTTTAAACAATTGCGCGGTGTGGTGGCGGTGGCGCCTGGCTATGCGGGTGGGGAAAGTGCTAATCCTACTTATGAGCAGGTATGTGGTGGTGCGACCGGACATGCCGAAGTAATAAAAGTGGACTATGATAGTGAGCAAATTTCTACAGATGATATATTATCCGTATTTTTTTCAGTACATGATCCGACCACACTAAATCGCCAAGGTCATGACATCGGTACCCAATATCGTTCCATAATATTTTTTAATACGCCGGAGCAGGAGAGTGTCGCGAAAAATAAAGTAGCGCAGTTGGTCAGTGAAGGTGTTTATTCCGATCCGATTGTCACTGAAATAAAATTGCTGGATAAATTTTATGAAGCTGAGGATTATCACCATGATTATTTTGCGAAGAATCCGGATCAAACCTATTGTCAGCTGGTGATTAACCCAAAATTAAAAAAGTTTAAAGGTAAATGGAAAAGTTTGATGAAGAATTAGTAGGGATATAACTTGTATGGAAAAAATATTAAAAAAGATCGGAATATTTTTATTGGCTACAACTTTCTTGTGTCTGGTGATTTTTATATTGGCCAATTATCGCGTGCTTTTTGTGTCGCGAAAATATATTTATCAAAATGTTTACGATGTTCCGGAGGCTCAAACCGCTCTGGTGCTGGGCGCCGGAGTAAGATCCAATGGCCAGCTCAGCGACATTTTGCGTGATCGCGCGGATACGGCCATAGAGCTGTATCAAAATAAAAAAGTTGCCAAGATTTTGGCGACTGGTGATAATAGCACCATACATTACAATGAAACCAAAGCAATGGAGAATTATTTTTTGGATCATGGTATTTCGGCCAAGGATTTATTTTTGGATTATGCCGGTTTTGATACTTATGACAGTCTATATAGAGCGCGTAATGTTTTTCAAGCGGAGTCGCTGATAGTGGTCACGCAAAATTTTCATCTGAATCGCGCTGTTTATTTTGGCAGGAGCCTGGGTATGAAAGTGGTGGGGCTTTCGGCCGACAAGCACACTTACCGTGGTATTGTTTGGTTAAAAATACGCGAATCAATGGCACGGGTGAAGGGATTTTTTGATGTACTCTTTCATGCCAAGCCAAAATTTTTGGGCACACCCATACCCTTGTCGGGTAGTGGACAGCATAGCGAATTAGAGTCTTATAATACTTCTACGCCCTCTATATCCACGACGCCAACTTCCGCCGCGGGTGCAAATTAGAATTATATGGGTGAGTGAAACAAATGCGGCAGGATGGTCGTATATACTTAATAGGAGAGATCGGTAGTGATCCTCCATGAAGCCGGCGCTGATTGTAGCTACTTTGCTCCTATACAGGAGATACGCTGCATCAGTAAAAGAACCATGGCCCAGACGGGCTGGTTCTTTTTCTTTTTATATTTGCTATAATACAAGAGGTTAATAATAAATTTATGTCCAAATTAAAAGTTGGGGCGAAAGCGCCAGGGTTTCATCTGCCGGATCAAGACGGGAAAATGCACGATTTGAAAGATTACGCCGGACAATGGGTGTTGTTATATTTTTATCCAAAAGACGATACCGCCGGTTGTACCACCGAAGCGTGTTCTTTGCGTGATAATTTGCCTAAGTTTAAAAAACTTCAGGCCAAAATTTTTGGGGTGAGTGTGGATTCGGTAAAAAGTCATCGTAAATTTGCGGATAAATTTAAATTACCATTTACATTATTGGCCGATGAAAATAAAGAAGTGGTGCAGGCCTATGATGTCTGGCAGAAAAAGAAATTTATGGGACGCGAGTATATGGGGATAATGCGCGAATCGTTTCTAATAGATCCGCAAGGTAAGATTGCCAAAGTATATGAAGGCGTAAAGCCAGAAACGCACGCTGATGAGGTGTTGGCTGATTTAAAAGAATATAATGAAAAAGTAAACGCAACTCTATGATTGATGCGATTAATTTAACAAAAAAATACGGAGATTTTTTGGCCGTAGATAATATCAGCTTTTCGGTATCTGAGGGCGAGATATTGGCTTTTTTGGGGCCAAATGGCGCGGGGAAAACTACCACCATAAAAATGTTTACTACGCTTATTGATCCTACAGAAGGAAAGTTGGAACTAAATGGAATTGATCCCAGTGTAGATTCGGACGCGGCGCGTCGTTCTTTTGGAATTATTTTTCAGGATCCCAGCCTCGATGATGAATTAAGTGCTTGGGAAAATATGGAAATTCACGCAATACTTTATGGTGTATCAAAAAAAATACGGTTGGAGCGCATTGAACAATTGTTGAAATTTGTAGAGCTGTGGGATAGGCGTGACGATCAGGTAAAAAAGTTTTCCGGCGGTATGAAACGGCGCCTCGAAATCGCGCGTGGTTTGACCCATCATCCCAAAATTTTATTTTTGGATGAGCCGACTCTTGGTCTGGATCCGCAAACACGCAATCATATTTGGGAATATGTAGCCAAAATGGCTCGTGAAGAAAAAATGACGGTATTTTTTAGCACCCATTATATGCAAGAAGCGCAAAAAGTGGCCGATCGAATTATAATTATTGATCACGGCAAAATAGTGGGGCAGGGGACAGCGGTGGAATTGCAGGCCCAGACCAGCACCAGTTCGCTCGAAGATGCGTTTTTGGCATTGACCGGCAAAACTATTCGCGACGAGGAATCCAGTAGCGCCGACATTATGCGCCAGCAGGGTAAGATGTGGCGCAAATAATTTTTTATCTTTTTTATATGGTGATATACATTTTGTGGTTGAGACAGATAAAAAAATATTTACGCAGTCGTTCGCGTATTGTTGGCTCGCTTGGTCAGCCGCTGTTATTTTTGGTGGCTTTGGGATTTGGTTTTGGACCGGTTTATGAAAAAGCCGGTGGTGGCAACTATATCCAGTTTATTACTCCGGGAATTATCGCGATGAGTATTTTATTTTTGTCGGTATTTTCCGGTATTGAGATGATTTGGGACCGGCAGTTTGGATTTCTCAAAGAAACATTTGTGGCGCCGGTGAGTAGATTTAAGATTGTGCTGGGTCGCACCTTGGGTGGAGCGACTGTGGCTTTTTTACAGGGATTTATTGTGCTCTTAATTGTTTCAATTTTTAAATTTAAAGTTTATTCCTGGTGGGCGCTACTGGGCGCTTTTGGGGTGATGTTTTTGATTTCTCTGCTATTTGCCGCTTTTGGCACGGTGATTGGGTCACTGCTTGAAGATATGCATGCTTTTCAGATTATTGTAAATTTTCTTATCATGCCAATGTTTTTCCTGTCGGGTGCGCTGTTTCCTTTGGAAGGTCTGCCCAAAATCATGACTATTGTGGCCGCTCTTGATCCTTTGACTTATGGAGTGGACGCTCTGCGTTATCTGCTTATTGGCCCCTCTTACGCCCATTTTAGTCTAGGATTGGATCTGGCTGTGCTTTCTGGAACAACGCTGGTCTTGCTAGGATTGGCCAGCTATTTTTTCAATAAGATCAAAATGTAGCTAATTTGTAACAAAAATGGGTTTTTAGCGTCTTCTTATACAGAGCGCGCCCATTGGGTGCGCGTATCGTGTTTTATGAAAACGGAAAGCAAGACCAAGAGACTTTACGTCAAAGAAACCGCCGGTTTTTACTGGAAATTTTTGAAGAGATATAAAATATCTCTATCTTTGGTTATCGGTTGCGCTGTAGTTACCTCAGTTGTTGGTGTAACAGTACCACTTTATTTGAAACAATTTGTGGATATTTTGGCGCAAAGCGGCAGTGTAGAAGAATTATTGCCCGCCCTTTATAAAATATTTTGGATAATAGTATTTTTACGTTTTGTACAATTTGCTTCGCGCCGTCTGGAGATGTTCGCGGATTCTTATTTTTGCTCCAAGACGATGTCAGATTTGGGTAATTTTGCTTTTGGCTATTTACATCGTCATTCTTTTACTTTTTTCAATAATAATTTTGTAGGTTCGCTGGTAAAGCGCGTGAACAGATTTGTGCGTTCGTTTGAATCGCTCAACGATCGTATTATTTTCAATGTGGCCGAAATGGTGCTGGAAATTACTATCGTTTTAGGTGTTTTATTTTATCGCAATCTTTATCTTGGTCTCGCTTTGCTTATCTGGATAGCGGTGTATGTGGTGATTAGCGTATTTTATAATCGCTATCGCATCAAGTACGATATCATGCGCAGTGAAGCCGATTCAGCCGTCAGTGGTGTTTTGGCCGATACTATTACCAATCATGTTAATGTAAAATTATTTAACGGTTACGGGAAAGAGAAGGGTTATTTCAAAGATACTCAGGCTAAATTTTCCCGCTTACAACTTTTTTCTTGGTACATGGATAGTGCCTTCGATGGTTTTCAGGCTTTCTTTGCCTTTTTACTGGAAGCGGTGTTGATGTATATCGGTATCAAGCTATGGCAAGTGGGTAAATTCACGGCCGGTGATTTGATGTTGATCCAGGCATACATAATCACGGTGGTGCAAAATATTTGGAATTTTGGTCGTGTGGTACGTAATATCTATTCAGATCTGTCCGAAGCGGCAGAAATGACGGAAATTTTGGTCGCTCCTCACGAAATAAATGATGTGCCTGGGGCCAAGGATTTGAAAGTAGGGGAAGGTAAGATTGAATTTAAAGAAGTTGGATTTAATTATCATGAAACTCGTGCCATTCTGAAGAAATTTAATTTGGAAATTAAGAGTGGTCAGAAAATTGCTTTGGTGGGGCCGTCTGGTGCCGGTAAATCTACGCTAGTGAAATTGTTGTTGCGTATGCACGATGTGTCGGCAGGAAAAGTTTTGATTGATGGACAAAATATTGCCAAAGTTTCTCAAGAAAGTCTGTGGAAAAATATTTCGTTGGTACCTCAGGATCCTATTTTATTCCATCGTACTTTACGTGAAAATATCCGCTATGGTAGATTTGACGCCACCGATGCCGAAATAGAGGCGGCGGCCAAATTGGCCCATTGTCATGAGTTTATTGCCGGTCTGCCGGAAACTTATGATACTTATGTGGGTGAGCGCGGTGTGAAGCTTTCAGGTGGTGAGCGTCAGCGTGTCGCAATAGCGCGCGCGATTCTCAAAAATGCGCCGATTCTATTTTTGGATGAGGCTACGTCTAGCTTGGATTCTCAATCCGAACATTATATCCAAGACGCTTTGAATATTTTGATGCAAGGCAAAACTGTGATTATGATTGCGCATCGCTTGTCTACAATTATGAGTGCTGATAGAATTTTGGTGATAGATAAGGGCGCGGTGGCTGAAGACGGTACGCACGCCCAGTTGCTCAAGAAAAAAGGCGGTCTGTACAAGAAACTTTGGGATCTGCAAGCTGGTGGATTTATCAAATAAAAAATATAAAAATCCTCTGAGAAATCAGAGGATTTTTTGTTGACTTTTTAAAAATGGAATGTTAGGGTGTTTTGGCTAATTGATTTTTTTGGCTAAATAAGCTACAATTTTATGGTTATGAAAGAAATTTTGGGAGTGAAAATTGATAGTCTTACTATGGATCGGGCGCTAGAAAAAGCGCGGGGTTTTTTATATTCCAATAAACAAAATTTGGTTTTTACGCCAAATCCAGAAATGCTCGTGGATGCGCAGAATGATAGTTATTTTAAAAAGGTTTTAAATCTCGGGGATCTTAATATTAGCGATGGCTTTGGAGTGACTTTTGTCAGCGCTGGGGAAATTAAGCGTATTCCCGGCGTTGATTTTGTTTTGAGATTGTGTGAATTGGCCCAGAAAGAAAATAAGAGCGTCTATTTGCTCGGCTCTGGTTCTAGAGAGGTGCTCGAAAAGACGGCTGAAAATTTAAAAAAACAATTTCCAAATTTGCGGATTGCCGGATTTAATCCTGGTCCAGAAATAGAGTTTTTATTAGTAGAAGATCAGAATAAAATAATTTCCGAATCAAATGCCAACGATAATGCTATTTACGATATTATTATGACTGCTCCGGATGTGTTGTTGGTGGCTTTTGGGCATAATAAGCAAGAGAAGTGGATTTACGAGAATATTAAAAATTTGCCCACGGTAAAATTGGCGATGGGAGTAGGGGGATCTTTTGATTATATTTCCGGCATAACCAGGCGCGCCCCTTGTTTTTTGCGTAAAATTGGGCTAGAATGGTTATATCGTTTATTTAGACAGCCATGGCGTTTAGGCCGTATTTTCAAGGCCACCGCTGTATTTGCAAGCCTAATAATATACAAAAAAATTAAAAGAGTATGACCGTAAGAACTCGTTTTGCCCCATCTCCAACCGGCTTTTTGCATGTAGGTGGTCTCCGTACCGCTTTATATGGTTATTTGGTTGCCAAACAAAATGGTGGGCAATTTGTGTTACGAATTGAAGATACTGATCAGAAGCGCACTGTAGAAGGTGGTATTGAAAATATTATAAATTCTTTGGCGTGGGGTGGTATTAATCACGATGAAGGCGCCAAGATTGGTGAGGACGGTAAAATTTTTCAGGTAGGGGATAAAGGACCATATATTCAGTCAGAGCGCCTGGAAATATACGCTAAATATGCCAAAGAGCTTTTGGAAAATGGTCATGCTTACTATTGTTTTTGTACGCCACAGCGATTGGAAGATTTGAGAAATTATCAGCAAAAAAATAAATTACCAAGCGGCTATGATCGCCATTGCCGTAATCTAGATGGGGAAGAAGTAAAGGCCAAATTGGCTAGCGGGGAAACTCATGTTTTGCGCATGAAGATGCCGACTGAGGGTGAGACTGTTTTTCAGGATTTGATCCACGGTCAAGTTTCTTTTAAAAATGAATTGGTGGATGATCAGGTGTTGATAAAGACTGACGGTTTTCCTACCTATCATATGGCGATGGTAGTAGATGACCATCTCATGGAAATTTCTCATATTGTGCGAGGTGAAGAGTGGCTCAGCAGTACGCCAAAACACATTCAATTGTTTAAATATTTTGGTTGGGAAGTGCCGCAAATTGCCCACGTGCCTCTATTGCTCAATCCTGATAAAAGTAAACTCAGCAAACGCCAAGGCGATGTGGCCGTAGATGATTATGCTCAAAAAGGTTATTTGCCTCAAGCGATGATTAACTTTGTGGCGTTTTTGGGATGGAATCCAGGCACTGAACAAGAATTGTATTCAATGGATGAGTTGATAAAATCTTTTAGTTTGGATAAGATAAATAAGTCTGGAGCGGTTTTTAATTTAGAAAAATTAGACTGGTATAATCAACAGTATATACGCGCCTTATCTTTTGATGAATTGGTAAAAGTATCTTTGCCTTGGTTGGTAAAAGCGGGATTAGTAGATGAAAACATCGATAAAGCTTGGTTGGGCAAAGCCTTGTCGCTAGAAAAGGAGCGTATTACTACCTTGGCTGAATTACCAGAGGCGCTTAAGTTTATATTTTCTGTGCCGGAATATGAAGGTCAGATATTAGTGTGGAAAAAAAGTAGCTTAGAAGAAGTAAAAAATGTGTTGCCAAAGCTAGTGGAACATTTGAACACAATTAGTGTTCAAGATTGGAATAAGGAAAAATTACAGGCGATGCTAGGGGAGTGGACTGGTCAAAATGGTCTGGCCAATGGCGTAGTCCTTTGGCCGATGCGTGTGGCTCTGTCCGGCCAACAAAATTCTCCTGGGCCGTTTGAGATTGCTGAGGTTTTGGGCAGGGAGGAATCACTAAAGCGCCTAAACATAGCCTTGGCAAAATTAAAATAATATTTTTTAGAAAACTGGATACAAATGTATTCAGTTTTTTTTATTTATATGCTATAATCTATTTATGCAAAAAAGAGTCAAAATCACCCTTTTTTTATTACTTGCTTTCGGATTATTTTCCGCCAGTAGTTTTTTGGTTTTAGCGGAAACTGTCACCTCTACTGTGAATCCGGAAGTCGAACAGCTTAATAAAGAAATTCAATTGCGTAAAGACAAGATTAAACAGCTTGAAGATACTATTAGTACCTACAAACAAAATATTGCGCAAAAACAAACCGAGGGAGTGTCCTTGAAAAATCAGATGAGCATTATCAATAATCATATTGCTCAGACCCAAGCGGATGTGGATCTGACTAACCAAGAATTACAAAAAACTCAGCTGGAAATTGAGGCTCTGACTATTTCCATTGCAGAAAAAGAAGATACTATTGATCGCGAAAAAAGAATGATTGGAAAGATGGTCCAGAGCCTCCATGCCAATGATCAGAAGAATTTTTTGGAGATAATGCTTACTAATAGCAATTTTGCCAATTTTTATAATCAGGCAAAATATCTGGAAAATGTTTATATCGATCTAGGTCGCACCGTAAAAGGAGTACGTATTGCCAAAGAAGATCTGGATGGTAAAAAAACTTTGGCCGAAGTAAAAAAAACAGATTATGATAAGTTTTTGGATCAGCTAAACAATCAAAAAAAGGATCTGACCGATGAAAAAAATAATAAAGAAACTTTGTTGGTGCAGACCAAATCATCGGAATTGCGCTATCAAACTTTGCTCGACAGTATGCGCGCTCAATACAAATTGGTAGAAAATGAAGTTTCTTCTTTTGAAGCACAGGTGCGTAAAAAATTATCCGATCAGGATAGATTTGCTAATAAACCTAGCGATGTTGATGATTTTGGCTGGCCGGTAAGCGGTCATTATGTTACATCGCGTTTTCATGATCCGGATTATCCGTTTAAAAATGTTTTTCAACATAGTGGCATAGATATTCGTATGCCTCAAGGCTCAATAGTGCGGGCCGCCGCATCCGGCTATATTGGGCGCGCTAAGCGTTGTACTGTTTCCACTTGTTATAGTTATATATTGATTATCCACAATGGTAATTTGTCTACTCTCTATGGTCACATTAGTTCAATTTTGATTAACGATGAGCAATTTGTGAATAAGGGTGACATAATTGGTTATTCCGGTGGAACTCCTGGGATGGTGGGATCTGGTCCATTTGTAACCGGCGCTCATTTGCATTTTGAAGTTCGCTCCAACGGTATTCCGGTTGACCCGTTGGGTTATTTGCCGTAAAATCATAGATATTTAATATAAGCCTATGAAGAAATTAAAAGTGGCGGTATTGTACGGAGGGTCATCTTCGGAAAGAGAAGTTTCTCTGGTCACGGGTCAAGCTGTTTTTGATAATTTGGATCGTAAAAAATATGCGCCGAGTTTGGTGGAAATGACTCAAGATAATCATTTTGTTTTGAAAATAAAAAATAAAAAAAGATTGGTAGATTTTGTAAATAAAGACAGAAAATTATTTGATGTAGTATTTATTGCTTTGCACGGTACGCCAGGGGAGGACGGTACGGTGCAAGGGATATTTGAAGCGCTGGGTATCAAATATACCGGTCCAAATACTCTAAGTAGCGCGCTGTGTATGAATAAAGTGTATGCTGGTCTGATATATTATTCTTGGCATTTGCCGCATCCGGCTTTTATTGATATCACTGCCAAAAATTGGAAAAACAGCCAGAAAGAAGTTTTGGCGGCTATCAATACTAGTGTCGGTTATCCGTGTGTGGTGAAACCGGTAGATCAAGGATCGGCAGTAGGGGTAAGTATAATAAAAACCGAAGATGATCTCAAACAGACAGTGAACAAAACAATTAAAAAATTTCCTTGGCTATTGGCGCAGAAATTTATCAAAGGCCAAGAAGCTACTTGTGGAGTGCTCGAGAAAAAAGGTGAGGCGTTTGCTTTGCCGCCAACTCATATTTTGCCGCAAGTGGGGAAATTTTATGATTATAAATCCAAATATTTGCCAGGTGGATCCAAACATATTTGTCCGGCGGATTTTTCAGAAGATGTGAATAAAACGATGCAAGAATTAGCAGTTACCGCTCACAAAGCGCTGGGCTGTCGGGGGATGAGTCGCAGTGATTTTTTTCTTGGGGATGATGGGCGAGTATATATAATAGAAACCAACACTATTCCTGGGATGACTGGAACTAGTCTACTTCCGGAAGCGGCTGGAAAAGCGGGGATATCGTTTCCAAAAATGCTTGATTTGATAATTTCGGCGGCATTATAAAAATATAAATTATGAAGAAAACAGCCTATAGTAGGGCTGTTTTCTTGACTTTTAGCCATATTTGAGATACTATTTTGAAGGTTGTTTCTCGCACTGTATCCGTTTACCGAAGGAAACACAATGGCAGACAAAGCACGTCCTTTTCGTTCCAATGCTCCCCTGACTTCAGCTCGGCCTCCTCGCGATTCCGGCTGTCCGAATTGCGCTGGGCGTGTGCCTCATCGTCGCAACGAGCGCCACCTGTGCCTGCAGGTGACTTTTGCTCGTGCCCAAGAGGCCCAGCTGGCACTTTCGGTGCTGGAAGTTGTGGGATGACCAACAAGGTCCTTCCGAGGGCGGGCGGAGTTTGCTGCGCGCAGACCTCACCGTTCCCTAATGTTTATTTTTTGAAGTCAGCATTAGTGAAGTGAGGTCTGATGACAACCGAAATTAAAAATATCCCCCGATTAAGTTGGGGGATATTTTTTTATTTTCAAGCGAGTAGAAAAAATTATTTATCAAAGAGTGGATGAAATTCGTGATGCGTCTTCTCCGCATATCTATCTGAAGCATGTACATATCTAGTGGTGGTATCAAGTGATTCGTGGCCCAAAAGGATTTGAATAGCGGCTGGATTGGCACCTTTTTCTGCCAAAAAAGTGGCAAAGCTGTGGCGTAAAGTATGGGCGCTGATTGGCAAATTTATATCCAATAACTGACGGTATTGTTTGATTTTGTATTGTAAATAATTAGTCGAAAGTTTTTTATTTTTTTCATTATTATTGCGGCCGCGGTAAGGAACAAACAACATATCTGAAGTGCTGTTTCTTTTGGCTAAATAACTTTTTAAATGGACAAGAGCTCGGGGTGTCAGATAGACAAATCTTTGTTTTTTACCTTTACCCATGATATATATTTTACCAGTTTGGTCGATCTGCTCAACTTTTAGAGATAAAAGTTCGGAGATACGCATGCCGGTAGCGAATAAAGTTTCCAGTAGCGCCCGGTTACGCAATGCTACTTGGATTTTTTCTTCATATTTTGTCGGTGCTTCAATGAGTTTGATAAGTTGTTCAAATTCCGGTACGCGCGCGCTTTTTTTCTCGTTTTTAAGCAGTTTTATTGCATTAGAGGATATTGGGGATTTATGGTCCATGTCTTCCATGAATTTCAAATAAGAGCGCATTGAAGAAAGTATGCGGTTTATAGAGTAGCTATTAAGCTTTTTTTCTGGTTTTTTGTCTTCAGCAGTTTTGCGTTCAGATGAGCCAAGATAAGCCTTAAAACGTAAAATATCAGTTTTATTTATTTGGTCAAAAGATTTTTTTATGTCGTTACTTAAAAAAGATTCAAAAGTTTTTAAATCGCGTTCATAATTATACGCAGTTTCTTCCGAAAAATTATTGGCTTTAAGATTTAAAATAAAATCATCAAAGTAGGGAAGTGGGAATTGGTTGGAGGTCATATATGTTCATTTAAAAGCATCTTGCCGTGGTTACACTCTCGGCATAATGTTCTGAGGTTTTTTATGTTGTTTGTCCCTCCCTTGACCACCGGAATGATATGATCGACTACTAGTATATCATCTTGAGCAGTTTTGCCGCAAATAACACAGCGTGAGCTGTCTCTTTGGAAAACCTCAAATCTGGTCTTCAAAGTGATTCCGTGGCGCAGTAGGGAAGACTTAATGGGTTTTTTGAGGTGCTCGTAGGATTTTCTACCTTTCTTTATAGCCAGTTTAAAAGCATCACTCAGACCTCTGATTAATCCAAGTTTTTTTATTTCTCTTTGAATTGATCTTGGAGTTATAAAAATTTTTACTTGTTTAAAAATATAATCAGAAATTTCCGGAGTCGACATTTCTTTTTCTGAATATAGTTTTTTCATTAAAAGATCAAAAGGGGTGCTAAAGGCCAAGCTAATTGATTTTGTCTTATTTAAGCGCATAATTAGTACATATAACTGAGTGTAAGAGTTATTATACTCAATTATATAACAAAGCAACCCAGCTGTAAAGCGGCCTTATCCACACCCGTTTCGGCCACTCCTCTACCGTCTCCCTTTAAAATTTTTAAATAAAAAATCTCTGATTAAATTTCAGAGATTTTAATTATGAGGTTGCGCGACTTTTTTATTTCCAGTATACCCGATCTCCAAATCGTAGATCTATATAGCTGGTCGGATTACTGCTTGATAAAATCATTTTTAGGTTGCGCATTTGGGAGTTCGTGTCACTTTGAGTGTTTATTAGTATATACCAGGGTTTATTTAAAGTAATTTTCAAATTAAAGTCTGTTTCATCGGTGCTAAAAAATTTTATTTCCCCTATCGCCTGTTCTTTTAAATATTTGTGCCATAGTTGGGCAGTCTCTATTAATTTTGCGGATAAAAGCTTATCATCGTTGGTTGAAATCGTCTTATGATCGATAATTACCGGAAAGTTACCATATTCTGCCATAGTTTCTTCATAAGCCCTAGAAGCGGCCTGATTCAAGGAAATTATCGGTGTGGTGGTAGGACTTAAAGCCGGTTGCGCTGGGTTTGTATTATTATAGGAGAGCTTTGTTTTTTTGATAATTTTGCCGTCTTTATCAAGTAAATATATTATTCCATTATTATCATAGATAATACTCGCCGGTTTTTCGCTGATAATTATATTGACAGTGTTGGGAAAATTCTTTTTTATTTCTACTTTTTCATACAAAAATTTATTTTGTATTTTTTGGGCTACGGTTTTATCCTGGAAAAGAAAATAATTTCTTCGTGACACCAAGCCATCTTTAAAATAATCACCATAACGAACATAATCATTTACTTCCGCAGATTTGCTAATTTTTGTTCCATTTATTACGATGTTGTTTATTTTAAAATATGGCAGGGTCAGCATGAGAGTAATCCAGCCTAAGAATATTAACAAAATAAAAGCGGTAACAAATATCTTTTTGTAGTTTTTGGGTTTTGGCTGTTCCCTTTTGAAAGGATTGGATAATACATTTGGTGTTTTTATCGTGTTCAGTCCCCTCTGAGGATGTTTTTTTTTAAATCTATCCCAAAAAGATACACTCGGTTTGTATTGGTTGAAGTTTTTATTGGAATGAAAATAGCGCATAGTTATTTTACAATGCGTTTGATTAATGGGTTTATTCTATCCACCACTTCGTAATTAATAGTACCGATATTTTTGGCAATATCATCAGCGGTTATCATGGATTTTCCTTGTCGTCCAATCACCGTAGCTGTCTGCCACACCTTAATATTTTTTACTTTAGAAGCATCTACCATTGTTAAATTCATACAAACTCGGCCTATAATTGGGCATTTTTGGCTATTTATAAGCACTTCCCCATTATTGGACATTCTTCTATCCATGCCATCCCAGTAGCCTATCGGCAAAGTGGCGACGGTGGTATTTTGTTTGGTAACAAAGGTGCCACCGTAACTTATTTTAGTATTAGGAGGTACTGTTTTTAATTGGATAATTTTTGTATTCAAGGATAGAGCTGGTTTTAGTGTGATAATTTTTTTACTTTTTTCATCCGGATATAGTCCATAGGTGCTAAGCCCTAAACGAATCGCGTTGAAATGAGCGTCGTGATGAAGGATGGTTGCCGCCGAACAGGCTGTGTGTTTTAGTGGTACAAAAATATTATTTTGTTCCAGCTCCCCCACTACCTTCTCAAAGATCTGTCTTTGTTTTATGGTAAGTCCCCTGTCGGTTTCGCTGGAAGCAAAATGACTCCACAGTCCCTCAAGTACTAAATTTTTTGAAGAGGTTATTTTTTTGGCAAAAATCACGGCGTCTTTTGGAAAAACACCCAACCGGCTAGTGCCTATATCTATTTTTAGATGCACTCGAACCTTCAAATTTAATTTTTTAGCGCTTTCTTGTAAGAATTTTATTTGGTCCTCTCTGTAAATTGGGAAGACGGTTTTGTTTTTTATCGCAATCTTTATTTTTTCAGTATCAAATTCATAAAAACTCAGAATCATTATTGGTTTTTTGATGCCATTTTTTATTAATTCTATTGCTTCATCTAAATTTATTACGCAGAGCCTGCCTACTTCCCTACTCTGTTGACAGATTTTAGCAACTTCAACAAGTCCATGCCCGTAGGCATTGGACTTAATAACCGGCATCAAAAGAATTTTTGCACCAATTAGTTTTTTGAATTGTTTCAGATTATACTCTATTGCCTGTTTGTTTACCTCCACCCAAGTTAACATATAGAGAGTTTTAAGATTTCTAGGGACAAGACAAATAAATTTATTTGCGAGGTCCGATGTTATCGCAAGCTTTAGCTTATTTTATACCCAACATTTTTTTACGAGCTTCGCTTTCGCTTAATATTTGTTTGCGAATACGAATATTTTTTGGAGTGATTTCTACCAATTCGTCATCGCCAATATATTCCAAAGCATCTTCCAGGTCCATAGTTTTTGGAGCATTGAAATGTTCAGATACGCCATCACCTTTGGAGCGCATATTGGAAAGAGCTTTTGTTTTACATACATTCACGCGCAGATCACCGGTACGAGCGTGTTGTCCTATTACTTGTCCAGCATATACTTCTACAGCTGGGCCAAGGAACAGCAAACCTCTGTCTTGAGAATTGAGTAAACCATATAGGTTGGTAGTGCCAGTTTCGTGAGCCACTAGCGATCCCTGGTCGCGTTCTTTCCAGTTACCTGGATCAGCTTCGTATCCGTTAAAGATAGCGTTGATCAAACCTAAACCTTTGGTATCAGTCAAAAATTCGGTGCGGTAGCCAAACAAACCGCGGGTAGGAATAAGGAATTCACCAAAGAAAATTCCGTTTTCAATCTTCATGTGCTGCATGAGACCATGGCGAGAGCCAAGTTTTTGAATTACCGAGCCAGAAGCAAATTCTGGAGCTTCGATATAAACATTTTCAAAAGGTACCATTTTCTTTCCTTCTACTTCTTTCACGATTACCTGCGGACGAGAAACTTGAATTTCATAACCTTCACGACGCAAGCGTTCGATCAAAATTGCCAAATGCAATTCACCACGACCGGATACAATCCAGTCATTGTTTTGACCATTTTCAATACGCAAGGCCATGTCGGTTTCTAATTCCTTGTATAAGCGTTCGTTGATCTGACGAGAAGTAGTGAATTGACCTTCTTTACCGGCAAATGGAGAATCATTTACGGAGAAAGTCATCTTCACGGTTGGTTCCTCAATTTTAAGTATTGGCAAAGCGATTGGGTTAATTGGGTCAGCGATGGTTTCACCGATCATCGCGTCAGTAATACCAGCTACCGCTACGATATCACCGGCTTCTACATTTTCAGCAATAATACGGTCCAAACCTTCAAAGCTCATCAGAGCTACGAGACGGTGCTTGGAAATTGTACCGTCGCGACGAATGCGAGCTACTTCTTGGCCAGCTTTGATGCGACCATTGAGAAGTTTTCCAGTAACAATACGGCCTTTATAATTGTCGGCAGACAAAGTAGTCACCAACATCTGTAAAGGTTTTTCCGCGTCGCCACTTGGTTCGGGAATATAACTTAAAATAGTATCAAACAGTGGGCTGACATCAGTCATCTTGGTAAGATCCGGTTCCAGACCAGCCAAGCCTTGTTTGGCACTGGCGTAAATTACAGGGAAGTTGGCAGTTTCATCATCAGCTCCAAGTTCTAAAAACAAATCAAAAGTTTTGTCCAAAGCAAAAGCGGGACGAGCGTCTGGTTTATCAATTTTATTTACGACTACAATAACTTTCAATTTCATGGCCAAAGCTTTTTTGAGTACGAAACGGGTCTGAGGCATCGGACCTTCTTTAGCATCTACAAGCAATAAACAACCGTCGGCCATAGTGAGCACGCGCTCTACTTCCCCACCAAAGTCGGCGTGGCCTGGAGTATCAATAATGTTAACCTTGTGTTCACCCCAGCGTACGGCCGCGTTTTTGGAGAAGATGGTAATGCCGCGTTCTTTTTCAAGATCGTTGCTGTCCATCACACAAATTTGGTCTACTGTGTCTTTGCTGAATTTAGTTTTGGCTTGGTGCAACAATGCGTCCACCAATGTAGTCTTGCCGTGGTCAACGTGGGCAATAATCGCGATATTTCTAATTTTTTGCATAATATTTATAATTTTTTCAGCCCGCAATAAGGTTGCAGTACTTCCGGCACGAGGATGGATCCATCGGCTTGTTGATATTGTTCTACAATTGCAATCGGGAAACGGCTCAGCACCATGGCCGTACCATTGAGCGTGTGCACCAGCTCGGTATTACCATCTTCCTTTTTGTATTTGATATTTAATCGGCGTGATTGATAGTCGGTACAGTTGCTACAGCTAGTAATCTCTCCAAAGCCGCTGTTCATCGTCATATAAGCTTCCAGATCGTATTTGCGATAAGCCGGACCGCCGAGATCGCCCGAAGCGATGTCGATTACGCGGTAGTTTAATTTTAGACCTTCACAAATTTCTTTTTCAATCTCTAAAATTTCCTGATGTTGTTTTTCGCTATCTTCTGGTTTGCAATATACGAACATTTCTAATTTTGTGAACTGGTGTACTCGGTACAAACCTTTATTGGTGCGACCGTAGGCACCAGCTTCAGTACGGAAACAGTGTGATAGAGCGACATATTTTTTTGGCCCAGTGGAGAGGTCCAATACTTCGTTGGCATGATATCCTCCCACAGTGATTTCGGCCGTACCGATCAAACTAAGGTCTGTCCCCTCTACTGAGTAAACTTGTGTTTCAGCTCCGCGTGGATTGAAACCAATGCCGGTAAGAATTTCGTTTTTGGCCAGATCTGGAGTTTCTAGCAAGGTGAAACCGTGCTTGGTCACTACATCCATGCCGTAGTTTATCAGCGCCTGGTTTAATCGGACTAAATTATTTTTGGTAAAATAGAATTTTGCTCCAGCCACTTTGGCGCCGCGTTCAAAATCTATTAGGTCGCTGGCAAGTAATAATTCTTCATGATCTTTTGGAGTGAAATCAAATTTCATTTCCTTTGGACTCTGATATACTGTTTTGAAATCTTCTTCGCCGCCAACTGGTGTATCAGCGTGTGTCATATTTGGCACGCGCATCAGTAGATCTTTATATTCAGTTTCTACGGCGGTGAGGCTGGATTCAGCTTCTTTTATTCTCTCACCCACTTCACGCATCTTGGTAATTTCTTCCGGAGTTGGTTTGCCTTTGGAGCCTTGATTGCGAGATGCGCGTAGGTCGTCTATTTGTTTGAGGGCACCACGACGCTGTTCGTCTAGTTCAAGCAATTTATCAAAATCCACTTTCGCTCTACGGTTGGTACAATTTTGTTTGACCAGTTCTAGATTTTCACGAATAAATTTTATATCGAGCATATTAGTCTGAGTATTTTTTTAAGATGGCTAGGTTGGCTTTGATTATTTCTTTATTGAGCGGAAGGAATTTTAGTTTTAACGCTTCTTTGATAGTGAACCAGCCATGATCGGCCACTTCGTTGTGCGCCACTTTTATTTTCCCTGATTTTATTTTGCAAATATATACTGGGAGAAAAACTTGATAGTTGTATTTTTTTTCTACCCGATTCATTATCGGTGAAAGTAATTCCAGTGGCTCTACATTAAATCCGGTTTCATCTCTTACCTCTCTTTTTAGACAGCCGATCAAATCTTCACCGTCTTCCACTCCCCCGCCAGGGAATTCCCATTTAGAAAATTCTTTTCTAGAGTCACGGCGTTTTTGAAAAAACATTTTTCTATCTTTCACAATTATTGCGGCCGGTACGACCAGTTGTCTAAAGTGAAATTGTTTTTCTAGAAAATGTTTTACTTTCAAAAGTGCCTGACCGCGGTGGCTAACCGTATTTTTTTCCGCTACGGAAAGTTCGGAAAAATTTTTATTGAGCGGTGGATAATAAAATATACTGTCGTATCCGAGTCCTTTATGGGAGTCGCCGATCTCCTTGGTGCTAATTGATCCCTTGGCTTCCCCGCTAAAGATACTAAAAGAATTATTTTTTGGATTATATAGACAAGCACTAAGTTCAAAGTGAGCGGTGCGTTTGTCGCTCGGTACGCTTTTTAAAGCTGCTAATATTTTATTATTTCTTTCTTTACCATCACGGCCATAGCGTTTGGCTTTTATTCCCGGGGCGCCTTCCAGAGCGTCCACATAGAAACCACTGTCTTCGCTCAATGTAAGTAGGCGGCTTTTTTTGGCATAAAATTTGGCTTTGGCCAAAGCATTTTCCCAAGTCGTATTATATGGCTCTTCTACATCATATTTATCTAGTCCAACTTGCTTGAGACTTACAAAAGTAAATTGTAGGTCGCTAAAGATATTCACGATTTCGTGAAACTTTCCTTCGTTAGTAGTAGCGATCAATATCTTTTGCATGTGTTTTTTATTTGTCATCCCGAACGAATGTGAGGGATCTTGGTAAAGATTCCTCGTTGCACTCGGAATGACATTATTTTATGTTTCTAAATTTTGAACTTTTATAAATATCTTCTTTGTAAGGTTTTAATCGTACGATCTTGATAGTAGGAAAAACTTTTTCTAAATCAGCGGTAAAAGCGGTTTGGTCATACCCTAGCGCAATTACATCTGGCGATTCATCTCTCACTACCTGATATTTATCGCCAGGATTTCCTAGAATGACTTTGTCGGCGATATTTAGATCAGTGAGATTTTTTAGTCTAGTTTGTTCATCATTTTGGGTCGTGATATTTTTTACTGCCGTTACTGTCTTATCGCGAGCTATTACAACCGTGAGGCTATTCCCCATCTTCTTGGCTTCGTTTAGTAGAAACAAATGACCAGGATGTAAAATATCAAATGTTCCAAAGACCATTACCTTGGACATATTATTTTTTTGGTTTTTCTGGTTCTGCTTTTTCTTTTCCACCTTCTGGTCTCATTGTTGGGAACAAAATTACTTCTTTTAGATTATCAGCGTCCGCTAGTAATTTTATCAAGCGATCAATGCCCATGCCAAGACCGCCAGTTGGTGGCATGCCGTGTTTGAGGGCGGTCACAAAGTCTTCGTCGTATGGCATACTCTCGTCATCCCCTGCCGCTTCCAAACGAGTTTGTTCTTTGAATCTTTCTTCTTGATCGAGCGGATCGTTGAGCTCAGAAAAAGCATTACAGAGTTCATTACCACCAACACAGAGTAATTGGAAACGCTCTACATAGCGCGGGTCACCGACTTTCTTTTTGGCCAAAGGTGAAAGCTCTACTGGGTGATCAATCATGAAAATTGGATTGACGATATATGGTCGAGCGTAAACTTTATAAATTTCATCAATCAATTTGCCGCGTCCAGTACCTGGTTTGGTATCTTCCACCTTCAATTCAATTGCTTTTTTATACATTGCCTCATCAGTTGGATAATCTTCAATGTCAATCTTGGCGTATTGTTTGATCAAATCACGCATTGATACGCGTGGGTATGGACCAGTAAAATCTACTTCTTGTCCCGCGATATTTAATTTCAATTCTTTGCCGGCAGCTTTAATAAGGCGTGGCAAATAATCTTCTACCATATCCATGAGCATGGTGTAATCAGCGTAAGCCCAATAGAATTCAATTTGAGTAAATTCAGGATTGTGATTATTATCTATTCCCTCGTTACGGAAACATTTTGCAATTTCGTAAACTTTTTCAAAACCACCAACAATTAATCTTTTCAAATAAAGTTCCGGAGCAATACGCAAATACAATGGAATATCCAAAGCATTATGGTGAGTTTCAAATGGTTTGGCCAAGGCACCGCCATATAAAGTTTGCAGTACTGGAGTTTCTACTTCATAAAAACCTTTGGCATCAAAATAATTGCGCAATTCACGCACCACATTGGAACGCATCTTGGCAATCTCCATAGATTGTTCGTTGCCAAGCAGATCCAAATAGCGTTTGCGATAACGGATCTCAATATCAGTTAGGCCGTGGAATTTTTCTGGCAATGGCAAAAGTGCTTTGGAAAGAATTTTAAAATCTTTTACCAAAATAGAAGTTTCACCAGCATGAGTAACAAAAATATTTCCGGAAACCCAAATAAAATCCCCGAGGTCAAAGTTTTTTACAAAAAATTTATATCTGTCTTTACCGAGTTCTTTTTCGGATACCGCCAATTGCATTTTTCCGGAAGCGTCTTTCAAGTGAGCGAAACAAAGTTTGCCCATATCGCGCATAGCGACCAGGCGGCCTGAAGATGTCACGGCGGAATCAACCGGTAAATTTTTGGCATCAGCTAAATTAGCCCCTTTTTCACTCTGGGCTGGGTAGGCATCTATCCCCGCTTCTTTTAGGGTATTTAAACGCCCCAAACGGGTCTGGTATTCTTCGATTTCTTCGATCATAAAAATTATTATAATTCCCAATGATTATAACTGTTTTTGGATAAAAAGTCAAAATTATGGTATGCTAAATGAATTAATCTAATCTTAAGCATTTTAATCAATGAAAAACTACGCAAAAAGAGCTGTTTTCCTAGTAATTATAGCTTTTTTGGTCATACCGACCATGACTTTGGCCGCTAAGGCCAAAAAAACGGCAAAAAAAACAGCTGCCAAGCCTGCAATGTCCACCTCTCTCGCCCAGCCGGTCTCCGCACCGATTCAGGGAAATTGGTACCGCCCAATCGTTACCACCACCTGGCAATGGCAACTAACTGGAAATATTAATCAAAGTTATCCGGTTGACGTTTATGATATTGACCTTTTTGACACTTCTCCCGAGATTATCTCTAGCCTCAAAGCGTCCGGTAAAAAAGTTTTATGTTATTTTTCCGCCGGATCAGCTGAAAAATGGCGACCTGATTATCAAAAGTTCAACTCCAATTCACTTGGCAAACCTCTCGATGGTTGGAATGGTGAAAAATGGCTGGACATCCGCGCAAAAAATGTGATGGATGTGAACATCTCCCGTCTTGATCTGGCGGTCGCTAAAGGTTGTGATGGTGTGGAACCAGATAATGTAGATGGGTATTCCAACAAAACAGGTTTTGCTTTAACTAAAGCTGATCAATTAAATTTTAATCGTCAAATTTCGCAGGAGGCACACAAGCGTGGTCTTACGGTAGCGCTCAAAAATGCTGTTGAGTTGGCCGGAGATTTGGTTGATTATTTTGATCTCACGGTAAACGAACAATGTCATGTGTATCATGAATGTGATCAGCTGTCCGTATTTACCAAGCAAAACAAGCCAATTTTTAATGCTGAATATAAAAATAGTCCGAAAATTTGTATTGAATCTTTGAAGCTAAATATGAGAACCTTGATTCTCCCAAGAAATCTCGATGACTCCAGTCGTAAAAGCTGTGATTAAAAATTAAATAAAAAATCCTCCGACTCAATCGGAGGATTTTTTATTTAATTTATTTTATCAAAATTATTTCGTAAACATTTTTTCCAGCCGGGGTAATTACTTCTATTTTGTCTTTTACTTTATGTTTGAGAAAGGCTTGTCCTAGCGGAGATTCGTTGGAGATATAGCCTTTGGACGGATCAATTTCTTGTGGACCAACAATAGTATAGTCCTTGGTTTTTCCATTTATTTTTACAGTCACTGTAGATCCAATGCTCACGGTGTCATGGTCTACACTTTTTTCGATGATTTGGGCATTCTGGATCAGCTGATCTAGCTCTTGTACTCGGCCCTGTGTCCAGCTCATATCTTCTCTAGCCTGGTGATATTCGGCATTTTCCGAGAGATCGCCTTGTTGCTTGGCTTCATCGATACGGCGAGCGATATCCGGAATGGTTTTATTGCGTAAAGTTTCCAGTTCGGTCTTTAGGTTTTGTAAGCTTTCTTTCGTTAGGTACTGGATATTGTTGTCCATAGGTCAAAATAGAAATAAAATAAACTCGCAAAGAGTTTCTTGCTAATATAATAACAGAGGTTTTTTAGTGTGTCAAATATTTTTTTCCCCACCAGCTCAAAAAGTCGCGGGCAATAGGCATACTCACAGTAGAGCCTTGTCCGCCCGCTTCGATTAGCACCGTCACCTGAATTTGAGGATTCTCATAAGGAGCAAAAGCGGTAAACCAGGCATGCTCGGGCTCTTTACTGCTCCATTGCGCCGTACCGGTTTTTCCGGCGGAAGTAAATGGCAATGTTTGTAAAAGTTTACAACTACCTACTAGCACACAGTCGCGCATACCTTGGCGCACTACCGATAAAGTTTCTCCAGATACAATATTAGTTTTTGTCGGCGGGAAATCCAGTTTTTGAATATTTTTATCAGTGCCGGAAATTTGCATAGCCACATGTGGGCGCACGATAGTGCCGTTATTAGCTACCGCTGATGTCCAAATCGAGGCTTGAAGCGGTGTGACCAATAAATCACCTTGGCCGATAGACAAGTTATAAGTATCACCTACATACCATTGTTCGCCACGAGTTTTTTCTTTCCATTCTCTGCTTGGAAGAAATCCGGTAGTTTCTCCGGGTAGATCAATTCCGGTTTTAGCGCCAAGATTAAATTTGTGCATGTACTCTAGTATTTTATCTAGCCCCAAACCTTTGAAATTTTGGAAACCGCCACCGATATGATAAAAGAAAGTATTTACGGACCAAGCCAAAGCCCAAGTAACATTAGTAGTTCCGTGTCCACCCGCTTTCCAATCTTTGAAATACCACTTCCCTACATGGATGCCGCCATTGCTAAAAACCGTGGTGCGAGCATCTATAATTTTTTCTTCCAAAGCCGCCGCGGCCATTACCGGTTTTACGATAGAGCCAGAAGGAGTGTTGCCGCCAATCGCGCGATTGAAAAGCGGATGATTGGTATCGGCCAGGTATTTATTATAATTTTCTTGTGAAATTCCGCCGGAAAATAAGTTATTATTAAAACTTGGCCAGCTCACCATGGCTATTATTTCTCCGTTGCGCGGATCCATAGCGATGGCGGAGATACGGTGCGGTCCATGATTGGCCACAAAAGTTTTTATTAAATTTTCCATTTTATTTTGTGCCTCGGCATCGATAGTCAGGTAGAGATTTTTACCGGGTGTAGGCGGTTCTTCAGCCACGATATTTTGTTCTTGTCCGGCGGCGTTTACTTCAATTTTTTTGCGTCCATAAATTCCGCGTAGTTCAGTCTCATAACTTTTTTCTACACCGGTTTTGCCGATGTTATCCGAGAGTAAATATCCTTGAGATCGTTTTTCATCCAATTCTGAGTCGTTTAATTTGGACAGATATCCCATTACATGCGACAAACTCACAGTAGAGCTTGGCGAGGTGTCGTCCTGAGAATAAATATAAAAACGCTTATTACCACCGCTAATCAATACGCCCGGCATCTGCGCGCTCTCAATATAAATTTTTAAAGAAGTGTCATAGTCCAAATTTTCTTTTAGGACCAAAGAGTCATAGCTATAATTTTTATATTTTTGTAATAAATTTTGAATATAGTCGGTAGTCAATCCGGAGATATCGGCCAAGCGTCGAATAATCTCCTGACGTTTATTTTGATCAGCCGGTAAATCTTGCGGAATGATAGACAGAGAAAAATCCGGCACATTTTGTACCAGCTGTTTGCCATAGCGATCAAAAATAATACCGCGCTCAGCCGGAATAGGACGGATACGCACGCGATTATTTTCAGCCAGAGTATAAAAATAATTCCCGCGAATAACTTGGGTATAAAAACTTTTTAGAAATATTGTGGAAATTCCAATAATTAAAATTATGCCAAACCAAAATAGATACTTATTGGAGATGCTTTTGCCCAGATATTTGCGAGTGCCACTGGTAGTATTGTTGTGGCGGCCAGTTTCTTTATCCAAATGAAAATTATCTTCTATCCAGCCATGGCTAAATTTACCATTCAGGTTTTGAAAGTTTTCGCTCAAATCTTGAATTTCAAAAAAATCTTTACTCATAAGATATGGCCGCGATTAATATATTCCGGATGGAGTCGTTTGATAAAAAAGGCCGAGATCAAATAGCCAAAAGCCAATACGCTGGCAGTGAGAATTGCTTCTACCAAAAGTAGTTTAAGTTGTGTGCCGTTGGTGAGAGTTTGATCGGGGTAGGAATAAAATAAAAAATTTGAACCAATAAAAAGCAGTCGATATAATACTAGCGCGCAAAAGCCGCTTAGAAACACGGTAACCAGGGAGCGGTTGGTAAAGATGTTTAGCAATAGCCAGTGCACAAATAGTAAAGTGGCTATCAAAGGTAAAGCCGTAATACCAAAAGAAGTTTTTTCAAAGAGTTCATTTACAAAAGCCACATATAAAATATATGGCCAATAATTTCCGCGGGGATTAGAAATAATTGCCCAGAGCAGTACCGCCAAGTTAATGTTTATAAGATTTAGCGCCGGATTTGCGATAATATGCCAAGAAAGGTTTAAAAAAATTAAAAAATTAGCCAATAGAAAAAATAGTATATTTTTTATGATTTTATTTTTAATCATAATTAATTCGTGATGATGCTGACGATATTCACCTTTTGATATTCCACCACCGGAGTAATTACCGCTTGTTGGAAAGGTTGATATGATTCATTTTCAATTGCTGCCACTTTGCCAATTACGAGTCCGGCCGGAATGGACAGCTCAATGCCGGAAGTTATTATTTGGTCCCCTATCGCCACATTTTCGTTGCGGGGAATAAAATTCATTTTTATGCTTAGTCCATAGCCGCCTTCCACTACCCCGAGGCTATGGCCGGAGTTGGTGACTGTGGCCGCGATTTTACTTTGATTATCATTGAGCAGTCGGGCAAAAGAAATATTATCCTCCACTTTAATTATTTTTCCAATCAGGACGCCGTCGCCGTAAATTACCGGTTGGTCTAGTTTCACACCGTCTTTCAGACCGCGGTTTAAAATCACTACTTGTTCAATAGCTTGGATATTTTTTGCGACTACTTCCGCGCCCAGCAAATTAAATTTATTTTTGGCTTTAAAATTTAATTCCAAACGCAGATCAAAATTTTCTTTTTCCAAAATTTTATTTTTCGCGTTCAAAAGATCGGTCAGTGCCAGCGCGGCGGTGAGAGTTTCGCTCGCGTCGTTATTTTGAAAAGATTGTTTATTTACCGGATGGATAGCCCACAAGAAAAAATTCCTCAGTCTATTTTCTATTGGGTTGAGCCAACCAAAATAATGAAAAGCGATCAATAAAAAAAATAAGATCACTATTTTGAGATAGATTTTTTTGAAGGAGTAATAACGCATTTTTAAAGATTATGATGAGGAGAAAGAATTGCTACCTCGTTGAGTAATTCCATATCGTCCAAAAGCAAACCATTGCCGCGTACGACAGAAGTTAAAGGATCGTCCGCGATACGCACTGGAATTTCGGTGGCACGGCCAATTAATTTATCCAACCCGCGCAGTAGTGCGCCACCGCCGGATAACAAAATGCCGCGCTCATGAATGTCGGCTACTAATTCAGGAGGAGAAGTTTCTAGTGTAGCTTTTACATGTTCTACGATAGTACGCAGAGATTTAATTATCGCTTCACGCACCTGAGCATCGCTGATCATGATTTCTTTTGGTAAGCCGCTGAGCAAATCACGGCCGCGCATCGGATATTGCATGGTTTCCGATAGTTCAATAGCGGAACCAATTTTTATTTTGATATCTTCCGCTTGGCGTTCGCCCAAAAGCAAATTAAATTCATCACGAGCGTATTGAACAATATTGCGATTGAGTTCGTCCCCCGCAATTTTTATAGATTTCCAATTCACGACACCGCTTAGAGAGATCAAAGCGATCTCAGAAGTACCGCCGCCGATTTCTACGATCAGATTTCCTACCGGTTCACGCACCGGCATACGCGCGCCAATCGCGGCGGCCATCGGCTCCTGGACCACATATACTTCTTTGGCGCCGGCATTGATGGCCGCATCGGATACGGCTTTGCGCTCTACTTCGGTAATTTCAAGCGGTACACCGATTACTACACGCGGACGAGAAAAGAAATTTCGTTCGTCTTCGTTTATTTTATCAATAAAATAACGCAACATTTTTTCAGTAACTTCAAAATCAGCAATAATGCCACCAATGAGCGGACGAGGAGTAATAATGTGAGGTGGGGTTTTGCCAACCATTTCTTTGGCTTGGTTTCCTACGGCTAAAATTTGATCAGTGCGAGTATTGATTGCCACTACACTTGGTTCGTTGATTACAATGCCACGATTTTTTACATACACCAAAGTATTGGCCGTACCAAGGTCAATTCCCAGATCTTTGCGAAAACGATTAAACAATTTATCAAACATAATCACGATTATGGTACTTGCGGTTGGATAAAATTACGCCCTCAATCAGCACATAGAGTATTACCAAAAAGATCGCATTCCACCAGAACAATAAATCAAATTGACGCAAAATTAAAACACAAATTGTAAAAGCACCCAGCAATATGCCTTGAGTGAAAGTTTTTTTCACTTGACGAAATACGGCATCATCATGAGTAGTGCGACGGCTCTTTATCAAAAAGCCAATAACGGAAAATAAACCAACAATTCCCAAAAACAAACTGCTGTATAAAAAAGTAAAAATTACGAAGTCGGCTTCTTTCGGATCGGTGTTAAACAATATAAAAAACCAGGCTACCCAACAGATAAGGGTGCCTGCCGCCATCAGATGTAAATATTGTTTTAAGGTCATAAGTCAATTAATTATAGTCCAAATAATCGGCTTTGGCAAGGCGGAATTTTAGGCTAGTTTAAGACAAATATCTGATCTTTTTAATCGGTATATCGCTGTAGTTTTGGTTTAAGTGGCTGAGCAGTTCGCGCTCTTTTAGTTTGATTTCTTGGGCCATTATGGAGCTCAGACAAGCTATTACCAATACCCCTTCCTTCACATATATCGCTTGTGCTAATTTTTTACCACCGTCTCCCCAGTTTTTTTCTATAAAAATATTGCCATTGTCGACAATGGCAGCCGAAAGCACGCCTTTGATAAAAGGTGAGCTGCGTCCTTTGTATTTCAGGATGTCAGCGAGAGATTTCATCATACACGAAAATCACAGATATCACGGAAGTCACAGTACTGGCAAGTCTCCTTATTTGGTTTTGGTGTAAAATTTTTCTTTTTTATCTCGGTAATTATTTCATCAATTTTTATTTTTTCTTTTTCAGTTTCTTCATCGGTACCTTTGAAAGCCTGAACACTATTATTATCTAAATAATAATAACGCAGTTCAGATACTTCGCCGAGGTTACGCAGTTCAATCACGCTCTCAGCTGCGATTTGGTAAATCAAGAGCTGACTTTTATCTTCGGCAGCGAGTTTGTCTTTTGGTCGGCCGGTTTTGTAATCAATGATGGCTAATTTACCGTCGATAGTTTTATCAATACGATCAATTTGGCCTTTGATAGTGTGATCTTTTAATCTGAAACGGAAACCTTTTTCCACGGTGATAGGCACAGTCCAACCTTCTTTTTCGCCGCGAGCATAAAAGTTTTCCAAAATCTCAATCCCCTTTTTCTTATATTCTTGTTTTTGGCCAGCAGATTGAAACCAGCTATCTTGCCAAGCTTCTCTATAAATTTCTTTTAAAGTATCCAGTGACGGCACTTTTATTTCTTCGCCTAATTTTGGCGCAGCGGCAGTAAACAAAGAATTTTGTTTGGCGGAATTTAATTCAATCACTTGCTGGTAAAATTTTTGCAAAGTACCATGCATGGTTTTACCAAAACTAAACACTCCTTTGCCAAAAGTTGGTACTTTGAGAATAAATTGAAAACGATACTGCCAAGGACATTTATCAAAAGATTGTAATTGTGAAAAGGAAAATTCTTTTGGAATTTCCAGTTCAAAAGTTTCGGCTACCTCCTCATTAGATTTTTGTTCCAGATCAATAATTGGTCCACTGCTAATTATTTCTCGGCTAAAAGCGGTTTGGTTGGTACTTTCTAGTTCGAGGATAAATTTAGAAAGTTTTTTATCACGCGCACCGCCATAATTTTTGGCTGCTGTAAAATATACACCTTGTTTGGCGCGGGTGATGGCTACATATAGCAAACGACGCTCTTCTTGAGTATGGGCGTCACCGCTTGGTAAGGCCGCTTCGCGTACCAGAGCATCGGGCAGATCAATAGCGGTAGAGCGGTTGGTAGATGGAAATCTCTGGTCTACAAAATTTGGAATAAAGACATATTCAAATTCCAAACCTTTGGATCGGTGAATGCTCATAATTTTGACAGCGTCTCCTCTGGTATCTTGAGAAAAATCTTCCCCGTCATCACCTGATTCAAGCAAAGTTTCAAAATATGTCAGCCAAGATCGCACGCCGGTATCGCTATTATTTTTTTGGAATTCGTCTATCTTTTCAAACAAGGCCTGCAAATACAAAATATCAATTTGGTATTTTTCTACATTATCGCTGAGCAGTTTCAGATAACCTGATTTTTCCCAAAATTTATAGAGCACACGACCGGCCGGCTCTTGTTTGCTCAGCTGAGTGCATTCACCCACGATGTTTATGAGTTTCTCAATAACTTCTTGTCCGTGTTTGCTTAGTTTCACAATTCCGCGTGAAGCTACTTTGATGGATTCAAAGAGCGAAACTGTCTGGCGGCGACTATATAGCAAAAGTTGAGAAAGATCGCTGTAGTACATCGAAAAAATTGGACTGTTGAGAATGCGGTAAACCGCGCTGGACTCGTGGTAGTTGTCGCACAAACGCAAGAATGCCAAACTGTCCAAGACTACCTTTTGGCGAAATAAACCGCTGGGAGAGGCAAATTCATAAGGAATATTTAGCTGATTGAGGTAAGGGATAAACTGATCTGCAAAACTATTGGCGCGACAAAGTATCGCAAAGTCGTTCCATTTAAGATTTTTATCCTGTTCTTTTAGACCAAGAATTTTTTTACATAGTAAATCCGCTTCATGACTAGGATTTTGTCCCATTAATAAATCGTAATCCCCGACTTTCTTGGTTTGAGCCGATAGTTTTTTATTTATTTTTAGTCTATCTTCTAGGCGATCCGGATTATTGAGTTGAATAAAATTATATGCCAAGTCCAGAATTTTTTGTCCGGAGCGATAATTTTCGCTTAGCACCACTTCTTTGGATTTTACAAAATCATCTTTAAATTGCAAAATATTGGACACGGAAGCGCCGCGGAATTTATAGATACTTTGATCGTCGTCCCCCACTACCGTGAGTTTGGTGTCGCTGTTTTGAGTTAGTAGTTTAATAAGTTGGTATTGAGAATAATTGGTATCCTGGAATTCGTCTACCAAAATATATTTAAATCTTTTTTGATAAAATTTTAAAACATTTGGACGTTCTTGGAAAAGTTTGACGGTATAAAAAATAAGATCCGCAAAGTCCAACGAACTAGAATCAAGCAATAATTGATTGTATGTATGATATGCCTCAGCCAGTTCGTTTATTCTTTTTATTTCTAGTGCGGTATCTTCTCCGCTATCCTCGGTCTTCTTTTTCTTTTTTTTACTTGGTTCCAAATCCGAATCTAGGTTCAAACTTTGGGCATATTCCAGATAATTTTGCGGTGTGACCAATTCGTCTTTGCATTTTTGGAAATGTTTAATCATCGCGTGGATAAATTTGGTCGGATTACCCAGTGGTCGATAATAATCCAATTTAAATTTATCCAAATTCTGGCGCACGAGAAGCCAACTTTCCGTTTCGTTGAGAAGTTTAAAATTATTTGGGATGCCGATATCGAGCGCGTTGCTTTCCAAGATCTGCTGGCACAGTCCGTGAAAAGTACAAGTAAGGACATCAAAGCCGGAAAAAGATAAAAGTTCTTGTACTCTATCCTCCATTTCAGTAGTAGCTTTTTCGGTAAAAGTCACCGCCAAAATCTCCTCAGCGCGAGCGAGTTTATTTTGGATCAGATAGGCGATTTTTTGGGTGATCACAGTGGTCTTGCCGGTACCAGCACCCGCTACTATCAGCAAGGGGCCGTCGTTATATTCCACCGCGATTTTTTGATTGGAATTCAAATTTGACATACCTAAATAAAGAGTAGTCTTTACCCTGTGATAAAATTTCCTTCTAAATGTGGGCGGCTAAACATCCACAACCACAGCCGTCCTGGCAGCTACAGCAACCATGACAAATACTGCTGTTGCAAACGCAAGCATCCTCTTCATTCTCCAGAACTAGGGTGCAGGTGTTGCATTTGGACATATATGTTTAGTATAGCAGAGAAGAAAATGGCTGGCTAGGGCTAAAAAATAGCTCTTTTTGAGGGCTATTTTTTATTTTTTTAAACTTCTTATGTCTATTTGATAATCTTAAGTTTGTAGACCGGGTGGTCTATCTATAATAGTTGGACCTTTATCAAAACTTTCACGGTGCCCCATTTTTTGTTCTTGTTCAGTAGCCGTATCGTGATGGTATAATCCCCGAATAAGTTGAACTGTTACAAAATCTTTCTCTGTTTGCGGCATTCGTTTGCCTATATGTTTTTTTGCTTCAGCTTTCAATAAAGCTAGATTGATGAGGATCATTTCTCGCGCCATAGGATAAGTTTGAGCTTGATCCTTACCAACCTTTAAATCCTTGTATGCGGTCAATATTAAATCTCCTAAATCAGTAAACATTTGAATATCTTTGTCTGTTATTACCTCTCCTTTATTTCTTGCTATAATAAAATCGGTAATACCTTTTAAAAATTTTTTACCAGCTTCGGATTCTTTCCAATTGACCGGTATATCGATTACATTTGTACGATTAATTTCTCGAGTGTGTGATCCTGTGAGCACAGTTGTTTTAAGACTGTTATTAACTTCTTTTAGTTTCATTCCATAACCAGCTAGTCTTTCAGCCTGATCTGCTGCAATTGACGCCTTTCCTAAATCGGACTGATCACCAGATTCAATTGTTTGTGCCATGTAAGAAACAGCGTTGTTAAGCATGTGGGCCGGACTGTAGATCCCATTTTTATTTTCACGTGCTTCTTTTGGAATATCGGGTAAATTTTTTTCAACGAATTTTTGTGATGATTTGACATCTTGTAAATTAGCCTTCAGCCCGACCATATCCTTGCTTTTTGCTCTTTCTTTAAATTTACTGAAAGTGTAATAGGCGCTGCCAATTGAACTAATTTCATTTTTTCCCGCTTCACCTGGATGCATATAATGTTATTAAAAGTCTAATTTAAACTTGATAAAATTATATCATTAGAGGGGGGGGGCGTCAATATTATAAATTTAGTAGTAGTTTTAAATAAAAATAACGACTGTGCTATGGTCGTTATTTCTAATAGGTTGCTAGGGACAAATAACCTTTTATTTTTTTAAGTCACTACCAAACATCCAAAGCGGCGTCTGGGCAAATATCTTTTTTGCTCTGTCTTCAAAAATTCCACCCACGACTTCCGGTGGTTGGCCAAAGAAATCTTTAAATTGAGCTATTTCTTGATCTTGGAGAATGTTCCATTTTGAATATCCGCCCATAAATAGTGAGAATAGTGAAAAAACCACTTTCTTTATTTTATATTCACGGATCATAAATGAGCACATAGGGCACGGTTCGCAAATTGTATATAATGTATAACCTGATAAATCAGACGTTCCTAATATTTTATGAGCCCTGTCTAGGACTAGAATTTCAGCGTGGTCAGAAATTCTTCCGGCGGCTCCATTTATAGATTCGACTATAATTTCGTCCCCTTTTGTAATAAGGCTAGCAAAAGGCATCTCTCCTTTTTCTAAACCTTTTTGTGCTAACTCAATACATTTTAAGATAAATTTTTCGTTTTGATTTTCCATATTTAATTAAGAGAGCTTATTTTTAGTTAGTTTTAAAATCATTTTTTCAAATGTAATAACAATTACTATTCCTAAAGTATAATTAACCAAATCAATCCAGTCAAATGACCCACCTAGCAGTATCGCGGCAACTTTATTGCCTTTTAAATCAATATAATCAAGTAAGTTAAAATATTGCAGTAGTTCTATAAAGTAAGCAAAGACCAAAGTAGAAATTGCTATATACATAGATCTAATATTAATAAAGCTTTTTATAAAACAGAAAATTAAGATTACCGCCAGCATATCCCCTATGTAAGGCCTAACTATTCTATCATGTATAAATAGGGCGATAAAAATTTCTATTATAAATAATATTATTGCGGCTATGAAATATTTTTTATTAAATTTAATCATTTATTTAGTAATAAATCTAAATCGACTTCAATAATCTCAAAACCATTTTTAATAGTATTTTTTGAATCACTAATCGCTTTATTATAAATATCATTTCCGATAGCTTCTAAGAAAAAATCTAGGATATCTTCAGCGACCACTACGCCGATTTCTTGATCCATTTTTGTTTTATAGTAAGTAATTATCTCATTTACTATTTTGTTTCTTTTTTCTTTAGGTATAAAATCGTGTTTTTTTGTAACATTCATATTATTTTTTTAAGTCACTGCCAAAAATTGCCACCTAATTAACTCTATTTGTTTTGTTGTCATTGATAAAATTAGCAATATTTCTTATTGTAATTTCAGCTCTTCGTTCCAATGCTTCCACTGTTTTGTATGCAATGTGCGGTGTTAAAATAACATTCTGGAGCTGCAAAAGCCGACTGTCTGGATTGATAGGTTCTTGAGCAAATACATCTAGGGCTGCTCCGGCAATTTTATTTTCGCTTAATACTTTAATTAGAGCCTCTTCATTTATGATAGACCCTCTCGCTGTATTAATAAGATAGGCAGTTGTTTGCATGGAAGCAAGTTCTTTCTCTCCGATCATTCCTTTTGTCTCGTTATTCAGCGGGAGGTGTATAGAAACAATATCTGAAATAGAGAAAAATTCTTGTAGATCTGAGATATAATTGCCAAGCGTTTTAAACTCTTCTTTTTCTGTTTTTGACCAACCTACGATTTTACAGCCAAAAGTTTTGAAGAAATTTGCTGCCATTATTCCTATTGTACCTGTGCCAAGAATACCTACTGTTTTACCAGAAAGTTCTTGGTCTGGTTTCATATTCCATTTTCCAGAACAGACTATATTGTTTGCAGCCGGAATTTCTCTTAATAATGATATTGCCAAACCAACTGTGAGTTCTGCTACAGAATTTGTGGAATAAGCAGGGACATTGTAGACAGCAATGCCATTTTGCCGACAAATTTCAATATCAACGCAATCGTAGCCTGTAAATGCGACTGTAATTACTTTTACATTGGGGTATTTAGCAAACAATTGTTTATCAAATTTTGTTTTAACAGTGATAATTGCTTCAACCGACTCTGTGTCTGATAAATCTTTTTCCCATATGATATCAAACGGTAAATTCGCTTTTGCAGCGATTTTTTCAAAGTCTGCTTTTGTAATACCGAGATCTTCTAGAATTAAGACTTGTTTTTTAGTCATAAAATTTGTAGTCATAATAAAATATATTTTATCCCTTTTTCAACAAAAAAACAATGGTCTCGTACCATTGTTTTTTTGTTGAGTTTATTCACTCTTAGGAAGTTTTCTGTACTTATTCCCCACTCTCAATCTATTCGCTTCCCTATCAATCACCGCCTGCAATCTAGCAAAGTCTACATCTTCTGTATTCTTGAGTTCACTCATCTGTACCTCGGCTCTTGCTTTCGCCGCCTCAGCTTTTTCAATATTAATTTCATGAGCGCGCTCTACATTATCGGCCAGGATCAATACTTCACTGTGTTCTTTCACTTCCAAAAATCCACCAGACAGCGCGAAAAAATTTTCTTGTCCATTTTCTTTAAAAATCATCTCACCGGATTTCAAAATACTAACCAGGGGTACATGGTTTGGTAGTACGGTGATTTCACCGGTGGTAGTCGGAATAGTAATTTGGTCTACCTGATTATTTTCGTAAATTACTTTTTCCGGTGTAACGATTTTTAGGTTTATTTTTGGCATAATTTTTGTTTGAGTGAAAGGGATTCTTTGCTACGCTCAGAATGACGGACTAGACAACCTCTTCGATGGAGCCTTTCATATAGAAGGCTTGTTCATTTTTGTGATCATGTTTACCATCCAAAATTTCACGGAAACCGCGGACGGTATCAGCGAGGCGAACATATTTACCAGGAGAGCCGGTAAATACTTCCGCTACGAAGAATGGCTGGGACAAAAATTTCTGGATCTTGCGAGCGCGAGTCACCATGAGGCGATCTTCTTCGGACAATTCTTCCATACCCAAGATGGCGATGATATCTTGCAAATCTTTATAGCGCTGTAAAACTTTTTGAACTTCCAAAGCAGTGCGGTAATGATCTTCACCTACGATATTTGGATCAAGCATGGTGGAAGAAGAATCGAGCGGATCCACAGCTGGATAAATACCAAGTTCAGAAAGAGAGCGGTTCAAAGTCACAGTGGAATCCAAGTGGGCAAAAGTAGTTGCTGGAGCTGGATCGGTAAGATCATCAGCTGGCACATATACTGCCTGTACGGAAGTGATAGAGCCTTTATCGGTAGAGGTGATACGTTCTTGTAGCAAGCCCATTTCCGAAGCCAAAGTAGGCTGATAACCTACAGCCGAAGGCATACGACCAAGCAAAGCAGAGAGCTCGGATCCAGCCTGAGTGAAACGGAAAATATTATCTACGAAAAGTAAAAGATCGCGGCCTTCTTCATCACGGAAATATTCGGCCATGGCCAAAGCGGTAAGAGCCACGCGAGCACGCGCACCTGGTGGTTCATTCATTTGACCAAAAACCAAAGCGGTCTTGTCGAGTACGCCGCTTTCTTTCATTTCACGATATAGATCGTTACCTTCACGGGAGCGTTCACCTACACCGGCAAACATGGAGTAGCCACCGTGTTCCTGAGCGATGTTGCGGATCAATTCCTGGATAACTACAGTTTTACCTACACCCGCACCACCAAAAAGACCAATCTTACCACCTTTTAAGAAAGGACAGATAAGATCGATAACTTTGATACCTGTTTCTAGAATTTCGTATTTAGTGGATTGTTCTTTAAAAGTTGGGGCGGAGCGGTGAATCGGATATTTCTTTTCGGATTTTACTTCTTCTTTGTTGTCGATGGCTTCGCCGACTACATTGAACATGCGACCAAGAGTCAAAGGACCTACTGGTACAGTGATTGGAGCGCCGGTGTCGGTGACTTCCATACCACGTTCGAGACCATCGGTGGTGCTCATAGCGATAGTACGCACGACATTATTGCCGCGATGCTGTTGCACTTCGAGTACCAATTTTCCGCCTTTCGGAAGTTTGATTTCTAAAGCGTTATAAATTTCCGGTAGTTTGTCATCGAATTTTACATCGATCACCACACCGATAATCTGTGAAATTTTTCCTTTATTATGTGTCATATATGTTCGGTTATTTAATTTTTTTTAGTTTAGTATTGTCATCCCGAGTGTAACTAGGGATCTTCTAAGATTCCTCACTGCGTTCGGAATGACAGTTATTAATTATTCTAGAGCGGCGGCTCCACCGGCAATCTCGGCAATTTCTTGCGTGATGGCGGCTTGGCGGGCTTTATTGAAATTGAGGTTCAGCTCAGAGATCATATCAGATGCGGCATCAGAGGCACTGCGCATGGCCATCATACGAGCACTGTGTTCGGAGGCGCTGGATTCTAGCGTGGCTTGTAGTAATTCTGTTTCTACCAAGCGTGGTAAAATAGTTTCTAAAACTTCTTGTGGATTTGGTTCAAATAATCTGTCTTCGGATTTTTCTTCTTCAAGTAGAGTTTTTTCTACTGAAGCATCCCCTATTATACTTTCCAGATCAATCGGAGAAATTGGTAATACTTGTTTTAATTTAGCAGTTTGAGAAATGGCAGATTTGAAAGCGGTATAAGCCACCACTACTTTGTCATATTTTTTCTTGGAGTATTGATCTATTACCATCTGACTAATTGGTAAAATATCATTTAGACTTGGAGTATCGGAAAAAGTATTAAAAGATGCGACCAAATTATAATTATTTCTTTTAGCAAATTCCGCACCCTTTTTGCCGATACCGAGTACATCAATATTTACTTTATCGGTTTTTAAAATCTTTCCTTCAATATTCTGTATACCCAAGTTATCTGGATTTTTTAATTGAATGGAAGTTTTTTTAATAATATTGGAATTGAAACTGCCGCACAAGCCGCGGTTGGAAGTAACTAAAATTACCAAAACATTTTTTACCGGGCGTACTTCCAGTAATGGAATTTTTACATCCGCTGTTTTGGATAGATCTACCAAAATATCCCAAGCCAATTTGGCATAGGTGCGGGTACGCAAGGCAGTATCTACCGCTTTGCGCATTTTGGCGGCCGCTACCATTTCCATCGCTTTGGTAATCTTCTTGGTGGAAGAGACGGATTTGATGCGGCGTTTAATTACTTTGGTATTTACGGCCATAGTTATTTAGTGTCATCTTGAGTGTAACGAAAGATCTTTCACTTCGTTCAAGATGACAAATTATTATTGTTTATTAAAATCAGAAGTAGCTTCTTTTAATTCACCTTCTACTTTTTCATCCCAAGCTCCACCAGCAATTTTTTCAAGCAAAGCGGATTTGGTTTTATTCATGAAGATATGGAATTTGGCTTCGTAAGTCACGATATCTTTTGGAGCAATGTGATTGGCAAAACCATTGGACACAGCGTAGATAATCGCTACCTGGTTCGCTACAGCCAAAGGTTGATATTGTGGTTGTTTCAAAATTTCTACCAAGCGTTGACCAAGATCAATTTGTTTTTTTGTTTCTGGATCCAAATCAGAGGCAAATTGGGAGAAAGCTTCAAGTTCACGGAATTGAGCCATCGCCAATTTTAATTTACCAGCTACTTTTTTCATTGGTTTGTTCTGAGCGGCACCACCGACACGCGATACGGAATAACCCACATTCAAAGCTGGGCGAATACCACGGAAGAATAAATCTGTTTCCAAGAAAATCTGACCATCGGTAATGGAAATAACATTAGTAGGAATATAAGCGGAGATATCACCGGCCTGAGTTTCAATAATCGGCAAAGCAGTAATAGATCCACCGCCGGATTCAGCATTGCGGCGACAAGCGCGCTCAAGTAAACGAGAGTGTAAATAGAAAACATCTCCAGGATAAGCTTCACGACCTGGTGGGCGGCGCAATAGCAAGGAAATTTCACGATATGCCCAAGCTTGTTTGGAAAGATCATCATATACTACGAGTACGTCTTTGCCCTGATCCATGAAATATTCAGCAATAGATACACCAGAGTATGGAGCGATATATGAAAGCGCAGCTGGAGCCGAAGCGCCGGCTACCACGATCACAGTATATTCCATTGCACCCGCTTCTTTTAGTTTTTGTACGATACGAGCAACTTTGGATTCTTTCTGTCCGATCGCTACATAAACACAGATCATGTTCTGGCCTTTTTGGTTGATGATTGTATCAATGGCAATCGCGGTCTTACCAGTCTGGCGATCGCCGATGATCAATTCACGCTGACCACGACCAACTGGAATCATCGCGTCGATCGCTTTGATACCGGTTTGTACTGGCTGAGAAATTGGTTCACGCAACATTACGCCCGGAGCGATTTTTTCAATTGGGTAAAAAGTTTTTGGTTTTACATCTGCACCACCGTCGATAAATTGACCAAGTGGATTTACAACACGACCAATCATCTGTTCACCTACCGGTACAGATAAAATACGACCAGTGCGCTTCACAGTATCGCCTTCTTTAATATGTTTAAATTCACCAAGCAATACCGCACCAACAGTTTCTTCTTCCAAGTTTAGGGCTACACCAAATGTGCCGCCTGGGAATTCAAGCATCTCAGACGCCTGACATTTTTCCAGGCCGGAAAGTCTAGCGATACCATCACCTACTTCGATCACAGTACCAACTTCTTCCACTTCAACTTGTTTTTCAAAAGCGGAGATATTCTTTTTTAGTTCTTCAACAATGGAATTTATGGACATATTACTAGATTAGAGTTTGTTTTAATTTATTTAATTGGGTTTTGAGGCTGCCGTCGAGAATTTTATCACCGGTTTTTATCTTTACTCCACCGAGTAGGCTTTCATCTATTTCAGTCGTGGCCTCTGTATCTTTTCCGAAAATATGTTTTATTTTTTCAATTGTTTTTTCGTCCAATTTTCTAGCCGTCTGGATTTCTATCTCTTGTATCCCCTCTTCTTTTTTGGCGAGGCGCACAAACTCATTGATAATTCTCGGCATCTGTTTGAGTTTGTGTTCGCGAGCTACCAAAGCGACAAAGTTTTTTAGGGTTGTGCTCAAGTTCTTATCAGATAATCCAACAATACTTTTCAATAAGGCAGCAGCGTAAATTTTCGGCGTATTTTTTGCCATACTTTAACTTTATTTTCTATTTTATTTCAATTTTTTCAAAACTTCATCAATTAATTTTTTGTCAGAAGTGTCATTTACTTTTTCACCCAAGATTTTTTCGAGTGCCAAAACCACAAAGTTTGCAGTTTCTTCTTTGAGTTGCACCTGCATAGTTTCTTTTTCTGCTTTAATGCTGTCGCGAGCTTGTGATACTAGGCGTTCGATTTCAGTCTTGGCATTAGTTTTGGCTTCTTCTACCATCACTTCGGATTCGTTTGCGGCTTTTTCTAGAAGTTTATTGGATTCTACTTTAGCTTGATCAATACGGGTCTGATATTCTTTTTCGCTCTTGTTGAGGTTGTCTTGAATTTTTTTGGCATTGTCGATGCTGTCATCAATCATTTTCTGGCGTTCGGACATTTTTTTGGTAAGTGGTTTTAGAATCAAGAACCATAAAATTAGAGCAACCAAAGTAAAGTTCACCAATTGAGCTACAAACAAAGTACCATTAATCCCAAGACTAGCCAAAACACTGTCATTGGCAACACCTTCTTCGGTAGTGTTAGTTTTTTCAGCTGTTTCAGAAGCGTATGCGATATTAGTAAAAGTCATAATATATTTAGAAATTTTTCAAATGGGCCAGATTATTTTTATTACTTTGTCATTCCGAACGAATGTGAGGAATCTTTTGTAAGATCCCTCGCCATGCTCGGGATGACAGTATGCGCAATAACCTGGCGGATTGAACTATTTCAATGTGAATACTACTACCAAAGAGTAGATAGCAATAGCTTCCGCAAAAGCGGCACCAAGCAACATCGGTACGAAAGATTTTCCAGCAGATTCTGGATTGCGTCCGATCGCTTCCATGGCAGTAGCTACGATTTTGCCGATAGCCAAAGCTGGGAACATACCACCGATAGCCATTGTCAAACCTTTGGCCATCACCAACATAGATTCGTGATCCATAATGTTTGTGTTATGATATTTATTTTTAAATATCAATGAATAAATAATTAATGTTCGTCTGCGTGTGGTGCAGCGGTCATCACGGTGAGATACACCAGGGTCAACATCGTAAATACACTTGCTTGAATTAAACCGACCAAAAGTTCAAGCATCATAAACGGTGCTGGCACCAGTGCGCTAACCAAACCGCTGATAACTGAAATTAAAACTTCGCCGGCAAAAATGTTACCAAATAAACGCAAAGACAATGATAACACCTTGGCCATTTCAGAAATAATTTCAATCAAACCGACACCCATTTCAATGATGGCGGTGAAAACACCAACCGGACCTTTTTTAAAACTTTTAAAAAAGGTGCCAATTTGAATGAACTTATTTAAATGTGTAAAAATACCAACAGTAAACAAACCAAATAGATGGGAAGAAACCACCGCTACTAGTGCCATCGCGATAGTAAGATTCAGATCGGTGTTGGCCGGACGCAAGATCATAGCGTGATTATAAGTGATACTGCCGGTGCCAGGCAAAAGTCCGAGCCAGTTGGAAAGTAAAATAAAAAAGAAGACCGTACCGACAATTGGCATAAAGCGCAAAGTCTTTTTTCGGTCTCCAGTTACTTGATCAAAATAACCCATCAGCATTTCCAGAATGTATTCAAAGAAATTTTGAAATTTGCCAGGGCGTAATGAAAGTTGGTTCTTGATGATAATTCCGACTACCAAAAATATAGCCATCGCCAACCATACATTGATCATGGTGTTGGTGACTGGAAGGCTTCCAATATGGAAGAGAGTTTCCGGCGCTAATGTTGGTATGTGAATTTCCATAATTTTTTATTGTTTTTTATCCAGGTCCTGAAATTCTTGGCCGTAAATCTTTGATTTTTTATAGATCAGATACCCGCTTAATATGGCCGAAATGACCATAAATATCACGAGCATAAGTGGTCTGGTGTGCCAAATATCATCTAATTTTTGGCCAACTATAGCGGAAATAACTACCGGCACGGCTATCGTGGCTCCAAAATCACCAATGATCTTAAAGGCAAAAAGGTAGTACTTCCTTTCGATGTTTTTTGGCTTAAGTTCGCGGTTTTCTGACATAAATTGTGAACGGCATTATTTTACTAAATTTTGGGGGTTTGGTCAAGTCTGGTTTAAAATTTTGGGGATAAAGTTTACGGCTATCCTGCATGGTGGACGGGCGGCAAAGGTAACTCCTTCACTTTCTTCGGCCGTGAGGCCTCAGGCAGCTCGCCTGTGGGCTCATAAGCCGTTCAGGAGATACCTTTGCCGCCCTTGTTCCTTTATAGAGGAATATTAAATAGCTTAGCGGCATTATTGTGTGTGTATTCAGCCACCTCTTCTAATCCCATATTTTTTACCTCAGCAATTTTTTTATTTACTTCTACTACCATCCACGGTTCGCATCTTTGTCCTCTGTAGGCGTTTGGTGCCAAGTATGGTGCGTCGGTTTCGATTACCATGCGATCGACTGGAATATTTTTTACTACTTCCAATAAATCCAATTGAATTTGTGGATTAGATTTTTTTGGTGGAAAGGTGATGACGCCGGTAAAGCCCAAATACATTCCCATGTTTAAATATTCTTGGGCGTGTTTCCAATTGGAAGTGAAACAATGTACGACAGCCCTAATTGGGTGTGGTAATGTTTTTAAAATCTCAATCATTTCATCGTGGGCTTCGCGGACATGGATCGACATGGCCAGGTTCATTTCTTGCGCGAGTTTGTATTGTAAAAGAAAAGCTTCTTTTTGTCGTGCCAATACTTCTTCTTTTGTATAGCCTTCCGGGAAATGAAAAAGTTCCAGGCCGCACTCCCCTATGCCGACCACTTTTTTATTTTGCGCTAAATTTTTGTAATACTCATAATCAAAAGTTTCAGCACGCGAAGTAAATGTGCCGCCTTCTTTTTCATCGACAAAAGTTTCAAAGGTATGTACTGGGTGCAGACCAATAGTCGCGTAGACATTATCGTATTTCTGCGCGGTCTCTACGGCGTTGGCGCTAGTATCTCTCTGAGTACTTACCAAATTAAGTGTCATTCCCTGCGCCAAACATTTTTTTATGATGGCATCATAATCGGCGTTGAACGCTTTGAATTGTACATGACAGTGGGTATCAATCATAAATTATTGATGTAATCTGCCACCCCATTCTACTACGGTAAAACCGGTGCGGACAGGAGTTTCTATTTTTAATGGACGAACAATGATTGGCAAGTCGAGTGGCTGGTAATCCATAAACACGCGAATCACTTTATCTGGACGAGGAGAAATATTTAATGGCGCGACTTTATCAAAATCTGTTTGGGAAACAAAAGTGACAAAGACATATGGTTTTTCTTCCAATTTAACCTGCCAAAATTCTAGGAAATCGGCGGCCTCTTTTTCATTGAGGCCAAGTCTGGCTAATAATTTTGTCATGTCATTTTTGACATTGGCTTTTCTCAAAACAAAACCGTCGGTTGGCACTTTCATATCGTAAGCTTTGCCTTCCCAGAAAAGATATGGGTATTGTTGTCTGTCGGAGAGATTGGTGAGTTCGCCGTTTGGTTTGGCACTCACTAGCCAGCCGTCGGTTGGATAAAAAGGATCTACCTTCGTCAGACCGCCGTTTGGTTTTACTTGGACATTTACTTTGGTTTCGGTTTTTGGGTAAAGGTAAATTACCGGTTTGCCGCATTCGGCTAGGGAAACAAAAAATTTACTTTTTTGAAATCCAATGTAGCGTCCGAAACCATCCTTCATCATTATAAAAGGATTTTCCGCGACGAATTTTTCATAAGTAATAATACTGGAGGAAGATCCTGTAGCTTCCAAATAGCCAATATAATTTTTGTATGATTCAGTATAGTCGTCATTTTTATATCTAAAGATAATGTTACCGTCATCGGCCGTTCCAATTTTTTCTAAATTATTTTCGTTTACTTCTGTTAATACATTTACCCCACTGCGTCCGCCACAGCCGGTGTTGCGTGTAGAATCATAATCGGCCACATTTTCTTTTTGGCCATTAATCAAATTAAATATTTTTGGTAATTTGATATTATATTTTATTGGCTGTACACCTTCGATATTGTTGGTAAAAGTTACGAAGAAGTCACCACAATTCCAGATGTCTTTATTCTCAAAGTAAGCAACTTTTTCTCTTTTGATGCCGCCTATCTGGAGATCGCCAAGGAATAGCGACGTGTCAGCTTCGCCTTCTAAATATAATTTTTGTTTCCCGGTTATATTTAATTCTTTAGGTAAGATGGTATTTTTTGGTAATGATAAATTTTTATCAACTAAGAATTTTATTTTATTTAAACCGTCAACATCGTTCAAGCCCGTACTGTTTTTCCAGAGTAAAACTAAATTTCCGTTTAAATTAACAAAATAATATTCGCCAAAATTATAGCCGGAAAAGGAACTGTGGTTTAGAGGTAGTAATACAATTTCTCCAATTTTTCCTTGGTAAGAAAAAGTAGCAACGCGGTAATATAGAGAATCTTTTTCGGAGAAATAATTACAGCCCGGACCATCACATTCGGAAAATTGATTTACAACTAAGCCGAGTTTAGGAATTTCTTCCGGTTTTTGCCAAGAGAAATTTTGCACAAATAAATCTTTTGGCAAGTCGGTATATTTTACAGACGAACTAGACATGTCTTCACCTATCAGCAGTGTGCTGGTGGGACTAAAAACTCCATTTACATATCCGGGTGTATCTGTGCTTTCAGTTGGATTTTGGTTTGTCTGAGTGGTGGTTGCCGCCTCTTCCTGCTTTACTTCATTAGTGGGTGCTTGTTTTGTGGTTTTTAAATTTAATAAACTAAAAATCGCTAGTCCGCTCAAGACCACAAAAAGTGTCACTGATAATAAAATTATTTTATTTCTGTTCATATTAAAAATTAATTTTTACATTGAAATTATTAAATTTATAATCACCCAAACGACTTTTGGCGCTCCAAGCATCAAAATATTTAAGAGATTTATAATAATTCATTTGTCGAATTTGGCTCAGCACACTTTCCAGCGGGAAGACATAGACAGAAACGGATTTCCGATTGTTTTCTTCTTTAAAGACCAAGCCAACTCCTAATTCTTGTTGGGTAGGGACGGAAAAATATTGATCAAAGACAAAATTACCAAGCGAATAGAAAATTGGATGATTTTTATAGATTTCCATTTCTTCTACGACATGCGGATGGTGGCCGACAATCACATCTACTCCCATATCAATCAGAGCGTGCGCTAGCTGACGCTGACGAGTGTTCGAAATTTCTTTGTACTCGTCGCCCCAGTGAATATTTACCATGATTATTTCAGCACCCTGGTCTTTGGCTTTCTTTATCAGATCTTTTACTTTCAGAGTATTTACTTTATTAATAGTATCGTCGAGCCCAATCAAACCAAATTTAAAATTACCGATTTGTTTTACCAATAAATTTTCATCGTTTAGTTTGTATTGTTGACCATAAAAACTAATCCCGGCTTTTTTGAGGTTGGCCTGGCCTTCTTTGAAACCATCTACGCTCATGTCGGTGCTGTGGTTGTTGGCTAAAGTAAAAAGATTAAAATTATATTTTTTTAAAGTAGGAATAAGGGCCGGGTCAAAACGGAAAGCAATAGATTTGCTGGTAGTGCGGCGTTTGTTGGCAAAACTACCTTCCAAATTCGCGGTCACGGCATCCATGCCCATAAAGAATCTATTTTCTTCGCCAGCCAATTTTTTAAAGGGATAGTCTGGTCCATTTTTATCGATTTGTTTTTTTACATTTCTATCTAGCATTAGATCGCCGAAGTTTAAAATTCCAGCGGTTTTAATTTGGGTCGGCTCCCCTTTTATATAGTAAGGACTGTAGTGGCTCGTACCGGAGCTTAAGGCTAAATTTTTGAGCAATTCCGCGGCGTTAGTATGAAGTTCATAGCCAATTTTCTGAGTGCCGTATTTTTCCATGAGTTTGGAAAGCAAATAAAGACTTGGGTATGAATCTACTTCCAATTGTTTGTAGCGATCATAATCAAAACTTTTCAAAACCGGAATAGTAATTTCGTCATGAAAATTGGAGGAAGCCAAAGTCTGATAGTGAGAAAAATCTACCGAAGCGACAATGACTGCGTCGCTTGGTAAATTATTTTTTAACTCTTCTGTTAATTTATTTAGGCTCTCATAATCCATCCCGCCGCGGATCATAAACGAAACTATTTTGGTGTTTGGTAAAGATTTCGCGATAAACGGCATTATATTAAATACCGCGTGTTCGTCTTGTGTTGCTGTTTCATCTATAGTAATAAAACTATCGGCCACCAATTTATTCAAAAGATCTTTATCCGTTTTTACTGTGCCGTACAGAGTTTTATAATCTCTGGCGCTGGCAATAAATTTGCCTTTGCCGGTAGAAAAATGATTTGGTCCAAATAAAATAATGGTAGAAGGTTTTTGTTTTTCCAGATAGCTAAAAAACGCGGCTGGTAACTGTCCCGCCAATAAATGGTGCGGGACTACCCCGCCTTTTACGGTACCAATATCTGTCGGAGGGGTCGCAATTTTATAAAAATTATCAAAAGCATTTTGTTCTAGCGGTGCGATGTGTTTATCGTTTACTTCGCTTTGTATGGTGATTGCCACATTTAGTGAGCTGGTTTGCTGAGCTTGGGCAGGGCTTGGGTTAAAATTATTATTTTTAAAAATTAAAAAACCGGCTATAAAAACAATGGTGGCCAAAGATCCAACCAGAAGCGTTTTTTTCATAATTTTAATTTTTGCAAAGTTTTTATTTTAAAGACGGAATCGCGGTTTGAACAGTTTTTAAAGCCATTGGTAATAAAGGTATTAGGATTGAAGCAATTTTTACCAATTGCGGCACTACTTTTGATTCGGTAATCCAGGTCATAAAGTTGATGCCAACTGGAAATTTACCAATAAAGTAAAAAATAAGCCCAAGCATAATCGCGCCCTCAAGCAAACCAAAGGCCATGCCAAAGATGCGATCGATACTGTTTACAAACGGAAGATGGGTAAAGAAACTCAGAAGTTTATCTACGATCCAAAAAACCAAACCAACCAAACGATTGATGATGAAGAAAACGATAACAAAAATTAAAACTTTAGAAAAATTTTCACCCCAACCAGTAGTTTTGATGAGCCAACTAGCAACTGGTTCATAATATACGGCGGCCAAATAAGCACCGACAACAGTGCCGACCAGCGATCCGAGCGTATGTACCAATCCAAACCATAAACCAAAAAAACCAAAAGCCGCTATTATGATTAATAGAACTAGATCAAAATATGATAAAGGCATATTTAAATTAAAGTCTAGGGAATAAAATCTCCCCTTTGTTTATTTTTGTTCCTGGTTTTAGACTGCCCCATTTTATTAGATCGCCGTATGCAGACGGAACTTCTTGGCCGAGCTGGGTGAGAATTTTTTCAGCGGTTTGTGGGATGATTGGTAAGAGTGCAATTGCTATATGACGCAGACCCTCTGCTAACTGATAGAGTAATCCGGAAATATCTTCGCCGGCTTTGGCTTTTTCCCACGGCTTGGTTTCGGAAATAATTTTATCGCATTTTACTACTTGGGCAATAATATTTTTGGTGGCATGATCAAAATTATATCCATCCAAACTTTCACTATAACCATTTGACCAAAATTCTTTATCGTTAAATCCAAAAGAGTCATCGGATTTGGCTGGAATTATGCTTTCTGAATATTTTTCAATCATTGTGATAATTCTGGAAGTAAGATTGCCTATTCCGTTTACCAAATTGGAAGTATAATTTTCTTCAAAACGCTCGATCGTAAAATCACCGTCATCTTGGGAAGGTAATCCGGAAAGTAGGAAAAATCTGAGCGCATCGGTGCCATATTTTTCTACCAAACTCAAAGGCTCCACTACATTGCCCAAACTCTTGCTCATTTTTTGTCCGCCGGAAGTAATAAATCCGTGGATAAATATCTGAGCCGAAGTTGGAAGCTTGGCAGAAAGCAGCATGGCTTGCCACATGGCGCTCTGTTGGCGCAGATTGTCTTTGCCGGCCACTTGATAGCCCGGCCAGAACGAATCAAAATCTGAGCCTTTTTTAGGCCAACCGAGGGTGGAAATATAGTTAATGAGAGCATCAAACCAGACATACATTACCTGATCAGGATCATTTGGTACCGGCACGCCCCAAGGCATTTTGCTTTTGAGACGGGAAATGCTAAAATCTTCCAAACCTTTTTTTACAAAGTTTTTTATTTCTAACTGTCTATTTTGTGGTACGACAAAATTTGGATTGCTTTCATATAGATCCAAAAGTGCCTGCTGATAATTGGAAAATTTGAAGAAATAATTTTCTTCTTTGATTAATTCAATTTCTAAATTTGGATGCACAGGACATTTATCATCTACCAATTCCGAATCAGTTTTTTCCAATTCACATCCCACGCAGTATTTTACTTCGTAATCTTTTTTATAAATATCTCCATTTTTTTCACAGCGGAGCCAAAATTCTTGCGCGGCGGCAATGTGGTGCGCGTCGGTAGTGCGAATAAAATTGGTGTAACTCAAATTTAAAGATTGTTTGAGCGCGTCAAATTTGGCTGCATATTCATCGCAATAAGCTTGTGGAGTTTGGTTATTTTCTAGAGCTTTGCGGTAAATTTTGAGTCCATGCTCATCGGTACCGGTATTAAATACTACTTTTTTACCAAGTAAACTATGATAACGAGCCAAAACATCGGCCTGAATAATTTCCAAAGCAAATCCAATATGTGGATCAGCGTTTACATATGGTAAAGTGGTGGTGAGATAATAGTTTTCGTGGTTTTTCATAGGATTAGCGGCTAATTATTACTACAAATTCCCCTCTTTCTTCCTTCATTTGACTCATTATTTCGTCGATTGTACCTCGGTAAATGGTTTCAAATTGCTTCGTAAGCTCTCTGCCTACCATGATTTGGCGTTTGGGATCCGCATATTCTTTGAGCTCTTTTAGACATTTCATGATTCTGTGGCCGGATTCGTAAAAAGCAGTTGTAAATTCATGTGATACCGCTTCTTTAAAAAATTTTTGGCGTTTGTTTTTATGTGGAGGAAATCCAAGAAATAAAAATTTATCGGTTGGGAATCCGCAGACACTTAGGGCGGTGGCGATTGCGGACACGCCTGGAATTGGCACTATGGTCACATTATTTTTTAATAACTCGGCAATAAGCATATTCCCAGGATCGCTTATACCCGGTGTGCCGGCATCCGTAATTAGTGCCAGATTTTTTTCCGCATCGAGTAAATCTTTTATTTCTTTTACTTTTTTATAATCACTGTGTTGGTGGTAGCTAATCAGGGATTTTTTTATTTCGTAATGATCTAATAATTTTTTACTCACACGCGTATCTTCGCATAAAATAAAATCCACGCTTTTGAGAGTTTCTAAAGCGCGTAAAGTGATGTCGGATAGGTTGCCTATCGGCGTAGCTACAATAAAGAGTTTTCCAGACATAATCCTATATATAATAACAGATTATCCGTTTAAAATCAATAAAACCCCCGAGTTTCGAAGGTTTTTAGTTTTTGTCAATATTATTGGCCTTTTACTTGATTTTAGTTAAAAACTTATTAATTTTATTATTGTATTTATCAATAAAGAATTTTAGATCGGATGTGAAAATTTGTGGATTTTCAGTAATTTCTTTTTTTAGTTGGTCAAAGTTATAAAACAAAATTCCAGCGGCTTCTTTGTCAGCTGGTCTAATTGAGCCGTTGTAGACACCAATATAGAAATAATACTTGTTTATAATAGAAACTTTTTCATGTCCAGAAAATTCTTTTATAAAAGTATCGGTATGGCTATCGATAAACTGGATTAGGGCCGAATTGCTTAAATGACCGGAAAGAAGTTTGAAAGTTTTTCTAAAGTCTTCTTCTGAGTTTAATACAAAAGCTGGGATAGACATTTCTTGTAAAGTTTCTGCCATCACCGTATAGCTTGGCGAATCACCAAATACTATATGTCCTCCTACGGTTTTATCAAGTTTTTCAGGATTGTGTTTTTTGGATCTAGAGCGTTTTTGGATAATTATATCTCCGTCTTGAGTAAACAATAAAATTTGCGCAACCCCAATTGCTCTATTGGGTTTTTCACCTTTCTTTGCAAGTTCTATTTGACTATCATAAAATTCAGTCCTATCCATTGGTATAGGCTGATCCAAATCATCGAGTAAATATGTAGTAATAATTTCAGACATGTTTAGACATCATTGAGAAAATCATTATTCAAAATTTCATCAATCGTCGCATCCGAAATTGTAGTTTCTTGTTTTGGTTGTTTGGCGGTTTCTTCAATTTCGGACATAATAGTTTCTTCTTTAGCTTCGTGAATAAAATTTCCATTTACCATCACACTGGGCGCCACATGGCAATTGCCAGTACAGGTGCAATAAGCCAAGTCTGTCTTGTCATCATGTTCACCTTGCTTGACTCCAGTTTCAGCTTCTATTTTTCTCATGATTTTACCGGCTCCCATCACGCCGCAGGTCATCCCACAGCAAACACGCACATTATTGTCACTCATATATTATTTGGAATTTATTTTATTAATTTCCCGCAATCCTTGAACTATTTCGGGCAAATATTTCATCACATAATCAATGTCATCTTTTGCGGTGTTGTGTCCCAGAGTAAAGCGAATACTGCTTTGAGCTAGCTTGGGGCTCAGTCCCATGGCAGTGAGCACATGTGAGGGCTCTACCAATTCGCTGGTGCAAGCGCTACCATTGGAGCACATGATGCCATACTCATCTAAATATAGCAACAGCGCCTCCCCTTCTACATCCTCAAAGGCAATGTTTAGGTTGTTGGGCAAACGCTCTGGTCCAATCGGCGGGCCATTTAATTTTATTTTTGGAATTTTTTCTTCCAATTCTTTTAAAAAATATTCGGTAAGTTTTGTCAGGCGAGCATTTTCTTTGGATCCATTTTCTTGGGCCAGCTCTAGAGCTTTGGCAAAACCTATGATAGCAGGAACATTTTCCGTGCCGGCGCGCAAATGGCGCTCTTGGCCACCACCTACTATTTGTGGCTTAATTTTTACACCACGGCGTACATATAGTATACCAATTCCTTTTGGTCCATAAATTTTACTACCGTTGATTGTCATCAGGTCTGTGTGCAATTTTTCTACATCAAGTGATAAATACTCCGCGGCCTGACAGGCGTCGGTATGAAAATATGGATAGGCGGTATTATTATCTTTGCGGTATTTTAAAATTTCACGACCAATTTCACTAATTGGCTCGACAGTACCAATCTCATTGTTGGCATACATTACAGAAACCAAAACAGTATCTGGGCGTAAAGCTTTCTTAAATTCATTTATATCTACAAATCCTTCCTCATCTACTTTTAGGTAAGTGACTTCCCATCCTTGTTTTTTTAGATCCTCAAAAGGATGTGAGACGGCATGATGTTCAATAGCCGTGGTGATAATATGTTTCCCTTTGTCACTATATGCCTCAGCGATTCCATAAATTGCCAAATTATCCGATTCACTTCCGCCGGCAGTAAAAATAATATTTTCCGGCAAGGCGCCGATTAGCTTGGAAACAGTGCGCCGGGCATCATTTAGCGCACCGTTTGCTTCTATTCCTTTGTGGTATAAAGCCGAGGGGTTGCCATAAATTTCGGTAAAGTAAGGTAACATCGCCTTTACTACCTGTGGGTCGGTATAAGTAGTAGCGGCGTGGTCCAAATATATTTCTTTAATTTTCTTTGGTTTTGGTATCATAATTATATTTGGCTAAGTTTGGTCTGATCTAGAATTTTAACAATTTTTTTATTAATTTTTATTAATTTTTTTTGAGAAGGGGTGCTGGAATCTCCCGGACAGCAATCTAATTTTTTTTCATTATTACAAGCAATTATACAACATTTCCCTTCGGTAGCTTCGATTATTTTTTTAAGAGAGATTTTTTTGGATTCAATTTTAAGACGATACCCACCCTCCACTCCTTGGTGCGCTTCAATTAAGCCTGCTAGGCGTAATTTGCGGGCAATTTTTTGTAAAAACAAAAAAGAAATTTTTGTATTTTTGGAAATTTTATTTAAAGACATCACCGTGTCCCTTTTTGATTGGCTCAAAGCTTTTAACAGCTTGATGGCATAATCAGTTTCGCGGCGAATACTAAACATATTAAAAAGGCAAAGTATAATTGATATTGGCGTTAGCCGGAGCGCCACTGGCGTTGAGGGGTTTTTCCGGTTTCGCGAAATTTACGGCAAAGGGCAGAATTTCACCAGTAAGATTTTTGTAAAAAAGCTGTTTGTTGGTAACACCAAAATCATACAATTCTTTGGTCACGCGCACATCCTGCTCACAATATTTTTTAATTTCATCAATTTTTCCTTCTTTCCACCAACGAATAGCGGCGAGACCGTCCGCGCTTTTCGTGACATTATCCAGAGTAGCTTCGGCGATGCTAGAAAGTTTGAGGCGAATACCTAGGCTACTTCTCACTTCTTTCATGATATCTAGGTGCGGTAACTGTGAAAGGTCACCTAAATAATAGTTGTTCAACACCGGCACATCAAAGTGTTCGCTGTTGAAACCGATGATACGGTTGGATTTCTCAAGAATTGGCCACAGGCGACTGAGCTCACTCTCCGTAAAGCTTTCATAGGCGTCGGTATCGCTACGATAAATAGAAACAACCGAAATTTTTAATTTCTTAAAATCGTTGTTTACTTCAGCAAAGGTATTTTGGGTTTCAATATCAAATACTACTTCGTATGGCATATTTTATATTTTTTATTGTCATTCTGAACGCAGCGAAGGATCCCTTGCCAAACTTTAAGGGATTCTTCGTTTCACTCAGAATGACGATTGTTAAGAAGTATTATTATTATACAGAATTTTTATTCTTTTGTCATCCCTATTTTGTATGACATATAAGGCGTGTCTTTTAGCTCAGAAAAATCCAGATTGGTTTCAATTTTATCTATTTCTCTTTGTCGGGCTTTGGTTTGAGGATGTTTGGAGACAAAGAGACTGCAACAATCTTCATAAGGACGATTGGAAATTTCCAGTGTACCGATTTTTCTAGCCAAATTCATGATATCAATTTTATTGGCGCCAATTAGTGGAGATAATTTCAGCATATTGGTAGCGGAATATACTACATCCAAGTTTTCTAAAGTTTGCGAAGCGACTTGGCCTAGGGAATCACCGGTCACCAGTGCTTGAGCGTCAATTTTATCGGCAATTACTTCACTGATTTTAAACATCAAGCGGCGAGTAATAAGCATGCGATAATCAGATGGCACTTTCATTACGGTTTGTTTCTGCCAATGTTCAAACGGCACGATATGTAAAGTGATTTTACCTTGGTATTGGGATAATACTTCTGCTAGGTCAATAATTTTTTGAGAAACTTCTTGAGTAACTTTGGTTTGATTTTGAAAATGCACCAATTCTATCGTGGCGCCACGGCGCATCATATGATAGGCCGCAATTGGGCTATCGATGCCTCCAGAGAGCAAACAGAGCACCTTGCCGGCTGTGCCAGATGGTAATCCGCCCGCGCCAGGCACAGTATTACCAAACACAATCGCGCGATCTTTGGCGATGTTCACATGCAAATTAAATTCTGGATCTTTTAATTTTACTTTGTAGCCAAATTTGATATTAATGGCCGATCCAACTTCTTTTTCTACTTCAATTGAGGTGAGTGGAAAATTTTTATCCGAGCGTTCGGCTTTGACACGGAAAGTTTTTATATCCCCTCCCCAATTTTGGCTTTCGGCTAATGTGATAATGTGCTTTAATTCCGGCTTTGCTAGCCAGGCCGGTGCAAAATTGGCGATACCGGGAATAAGGGCTAGACGCGCTAATTCCACCTCTTCAAAATTTTCTATCCATAGACCACTCTCAATTCGGCTTACTTTTATGCCCTTAAACAAAAATTCCAGGTTTTGAATTAACCGGGAAATAAAATGTTTTTGATTTGATCCTTTGAGAAAAATCTCGTCAAAATGAGCGATGATGTTCATAGCTTACCAAATGATTACGGGGAAAACTATTTTTTCTATGGCCGATAGTCCGGCGTTGCTATTCTGTTTTACTTTTTCTTTGAGCAGGTTAATAATTTTTTTATCCGGATTTGAAAATAAAAACTGAAAGTCACCCTTGGGAATAAATTTAAGATTGTAGATAAAATAATTGGACAGAGAAAATGACATTAATTTTTCAGTACTCTCTCCCGCTGAATTTTCTTTGGCAATAGACGCTTGCTTGTCCGATTGTTTTTTCCAATAATCTTTGCGGTGCGAATCGATAGACTTGAGGAGATAAAAATAAGCAAGCTTTACGGCATTGCGAAAAACTATTTTTTTATTCAAAGGCGAGGAGTATCTTTGGCCGCTTATGTCGGTGCCAGACACCTTATACCAACCATACTTAAAAAATAAATTTGGTACGAGCATTATCTGCAATTGAGGAAATTTACTTTTCAAATCCTTTACTAGCGGTTGGTACTTTTTTCGATTAAAGAAAAAATTCCAACTGCAAAGAAGAAAGATGTCCAGATCACTATCGGCGACAGCTTTTTGATCCGCATAGCTACCACCAATAAGAACCAAATTATTTGGAAATATTTTTGAAAGACTAGCGTGGATTTCCTTTACCGTTTCAGCATTAAGCATACATTACAGAATTACAGAGATTAAACCTATTTGATTTATAACAGATCCGATATTTTTATCAAGCTAGCTTCGGTTTCGTTGCGAAGTTTTTGTTCTACTGAGTTTTCGGCTAAAGTTTTTTTGCTTACTACAAGACGAATTGGCAAACCGATTAAATCAGCGTCAGCAAATTTTTCACCAGCAGTCACGCCGCGACGATCATCGTATAGCACTTCAACGCCTTGTGAAACCAGATTTTTATAAATCTTCTCCGCTTCAACAAAGGTTTCATCTTCTTTTCCTAGGGCTAATAGATGATATTTAAAAGGCGCCACACTTTCCGGCCATTTTATACCTTTGTCGTCGTGAAATACTTCTACAAGCGTACCCATGATACGGGAGGGACCAATACCGTAGCAACCCATTGGAATAGGCTGTTCTTTACCTTCGGCGTCTAGATATTTGAATTCAAAGGCATCGGTAAATCTAGTGCCTAATTTAAAGATGTTTCCAACTTCAATACCTTTTTTTTCTGCCAGATCCACATTGCCACATTCCGGACAAGAATTTTGGTCAGCAATAATTTCTTTATTAATACCAATGCGGCATTTTTCACAAAAATAAACAGTGTCTTCTCCAACTTCACATAGAGTTTGAAATTCATGAGAGTAACGACTAAAGGCACCGCCGGAGGCGTAGGTAAGAACAGTAAGATCGCCCAACCCTAAACGAGCGTATACTTTGTGGTAAGCTTTTTTTGCGATTTCGTAAAACTCATTTAAACTTTCTTCGCCGGTGTGAAAAGAATACAAATCTTTCATATTGAATTCACGGCCGCGCAAGATACCGGATTTGGCGCGTGGTTCGTTACGGTATTTATTTTGGATTTGAAAAACTGCCAATGGTAAATCGTTGTAAGAAAAGGTATATTTTTGTACGAGCGGTGTAACAATTTCTTCGTGAGTAGGATTGAGTACATATTTGGCACCACCTGGACCTTCAGTATGAAAAAGCACATCCATGTTGTCGCGTCCGGTGGTCTTATAGCTTTCTTCCTGAGTAAGAGTCGGCATGAGAATTTCATTTCCACCAATCTCGGTCATTTCTTCGCGCACAATGTTTTGAATTTTGGTCAAAACACGCAAACCTAAAGGTAAATAATTGTATACCCCCGCCATCTGTTTACTTACAAAGCCGCCTCTGATAAGAAATTGAGCGTTAACACTCTCTTCGTCAGCTGAAACTGTCTTACTGGTTTTGCCAAAAAGTTTGGAATAGTACATAAAATACAATAAAAATACGGGGTTATTATACTAAAACAGGATGAATTTGTCAAAACAAAAACAACTCGCCTTTTCTCCACATCAATGGGCTATTATAGTCTATTAATGTGGGGTGCGAGTTGTTTTCTCGACCCCTGCCACTGCGAGAGTGGCATCGAGGCCGCCAAGGCCCATAATCAAGCTGCTTTTTTGCTGAGGTCGGGACTGAATTCGCGATTGCAGTTCCAGCAATTCTGCCGGTGCTTTTCGTTCTCCGCTCCGCACGGTCCACGATCCCATGGGCGGGTACATGTCCAACGGTAGCGCAGATTGCTCCTTTGTCCCCATTTGATTTTATAGGCCATCGGCCCTCCATTCACGCGAGAACCATCGCGTGATGGAAGGAAGTAAATCAATTATATTAAATTTAGTCAAGAGAAAATTATTTTTGCGACATTTTCTCTAAGTATTTAGAATCTAATTCTATCAAAAAAGGCGAAAAAATTGTGGTGTGATTTTATTTTTGTCCAAATTGTTTTTTCTATTATCAACACTATCACAAAACTAATAATTAAACTGGTAAAAATATCTAAATAATGATGAACGCCCACATAGACGCGAGCTAAACCGACGAGCAGTGCCAAGGCCAATAAAAGATAACCAACTTTTTTGTGGAAATGCCAGACAACCATGGCGACAGCGCTGGACAGCAGAGTGTGATCGGATGGAAAACCATTGTTTGGTTTGTGTGGTATTAAAGCCAGAAATTGATTATCCACAAAAGGACGTGGGTTGTAATACAACGCCGCGCAAATTCTAGAAACGATAAAAATAATTGGCAAAGTGATAAAAGAAAAAACTAAAATTTCTCTTTTCTCGGCACGCGGACGGTGTAAGAAAAAAGCTATTCCGACCGCAATAATTATAAAAATTAAATACTGAGCTGCGAAGATTGCTAAGAAATCCATATATTAAACTTGGTTCATTAAATACTCCTTAAATTTAGCACGCTTAATAAATATATACAACAACAAAAATCCGATCACTGTAGCCCAAATTAATTTGGTATTTGGATAAAAAATCCAAATGGTAATATCCACCACTATCCAATGCCAAATATAAACCGACAAAGTGTAATCACCCAAAAATCTGATTAGCGCCAATTTTTTCTTCGTCAATGCTAGAGGTATTTTTTCGGTCCAAGCAAAAAGATAAAATAAAATACTAACAAAGAATAAAGATGCTGCCATATAATACGCTTGGAGCGGGTACATAGAATGCGACGGCTTCAACTCCAGGCCGGTTTTCGCGCGTAGATAATAAAATACTGCCATCAGGGGCACAAAAATTAATACCCACCATTTCCTTTTTTCTTCAAATCCGAAAGAGGCCAATAAATATCCGATTAAAAATGGAATAGACCAAAGCGCTATCGGAAACATAACATTGGTGCGCGCAAATAGGAAATCAGCGATTGGGCCGCTCCAAGTATGCCAATAAACCGCATACAGCAGAGCGGTCAGTAAAAGAGAAAGAACTAAATTTGGGAATTTAATTTTTCTACTAATAGCCAAAAGTAAGGGCGATAACATTATCATCACGCCGATAGTAATCAAAATAGAAATCGGGGCAGAATAGGCCCGGAGCTCCACGATATTTTTTAGACTCATCGTACCATTATTGGTAAACTGCCAATAAAAAGGTTCTTTGGAAAAATCATAAATAAATAATTTAACGATGTTGTACGCGTAATAAATTCCTATCAACTGCAGACCGCGCAAAAATAATTTTTTGGCCGGTTTGATCCAAGTCTCCGATTTGGCATACGCAATATATACCACACTACCCGAAGTGGCCATAAAGAAAAATACGCCTGGATATAAAAGCTCTTTAAGCCACATGCCAGTCGGTCCAATGATAACATTGGACCAATCAATCATATGAATTAAAAGCACACTCAAGATAGCGTAACCTTTGATATATGAAATAAAATGATTGCGTTTTTTTGGCGCTACCGCTGAGGTTATGGCTTGAGGCATAGATAGTATTTACGTGTCGATGGATTAAATTTTTCTATTGAGTATCTTAGCATCGTGCGGGGCATTTTGGCGGCGTGTTTGTCCAAAAATTTTATCAATACCGCTTCATCGCGCTTGCCGGCTTCGCGCAACATCCAGCCGACCGCTTTGTGAACCAGGTCGTGCGTGTCTCCTATCAGAATTTCGGAAATCTTGATTGTATCTTCCAGTTGTTTGGCGCGGATAAAAGTGTAGGTGCTCACAATCGCTATTCGTTTTTGCCAGAGATTTTTGGAGCGCGCTAATTTGTATAAAATCTTTTTATTTTTTTTTGATAGCCACTCCCCTACAATATTTGGCGCGGATAAGTCTACCAGATCCCAATTATTTACACTCTTAGAATTTTTGAGATAAAATTTAAATATTTTTTCCTTGGTCTTCTCATCGGCTTTTTTGAACTGATCGCAGAGAATAAATAAAGCGCCCAAACGATGTTCATGAATTTTGCTTTTTAATAAAGTTTGGATATCTATTAGCGGCAAGGTGGAATATTTTTTGGCAATTTGGCGCTGAATCGGTACATATACTCCCAAAAAGATATCACCTTCCCCATACTGGCCTTTACCGGTTTTAAAAAAACGACTTAAAACCGTAGCTTTGGTTTGGTCGCCGGCAGTCTTTACCTCTTTAATAAAATTATTAATAGTGGCGGTCATGAGCTAAATTTTACCAAAAAACAGCTTAAATTGCAAAGGTAAAAACCCACTCCTATTGATTTTTTCTAAAAAAGGTGTATAATAATAAGCAGTTAAATTAAGTAATCCTATTTTTATGAATGGAGCCCTACGTGCCCGCTTGGACCATGCCAAGAAAAATACCAAAAAAGGCAAGGCTGTAAAAGCCAAAACCAGACATATTCGCCTGGGTAAAAGACAAAAATAATTAAAAAATCCCCCGAGTAATTCGAGGGATTTTTTAATTATTGGTTTGTGCTAGAAGAATTTTCCGCGGTGTTTGTTGTGGTGTTTATTTTGGAAGCACTTAATATGTCCATCGCTTCTTGTACCGCTTGAGAATATTTATCTTCGGCCGCCTGTTTGACTTCTTTGGTTTTTGCTTTAGCCTGTTCTTTTTTAAAAGTGAGACGGGCGTCGTTGATAGTTTTTAAGTAGATCTTCATCGGAGCAGATCCAGCTGAGTTGGGATTCGGCAGCTGATTCATCGGAATATTTTTGGTAGCTGTCTTTTTTACTACGGCTTTTTTTACCGGTTTGACCACTTTTTTGACAACTTTTTTTGTTACTACCACTTTTTTGACAACTTCAGTTTTCTTTACCGGTTTTGGTGGTGTTTTGGCGAAGACGGCTGGTGTTATTAAAAAAAGAGATACTAGGGCCAAACTTAAAAATAAGAGAGTTTTTATTTTTTTTGACATAGGTTTTTAATTATTGAGATTCTCAATATCTTGTTGGTACTTCTTGGTTAATGATACCACATTATCACCGTAAAAGCGAAATTGCGTATTGGTAGAGCCGGAAAAATATATCATCCCGGCTTTCCACCAGCTGGCTTCCGTATCCGCGGCTCCGGCGGCTCTTAATTTGAGTCCGGAAGCGATAAAGGCATCGCGAATGTCCCAAGGATTGGCCATGCCTTTTCCAGTTATGGCCGCTACCTTATCTTTAAAGCCCATCCAGGTCGAGGGGATAAACTGTGCCGGCCCCATTGCCCCACCCCAGCCTACTTGATTACCTTTTTTATCTTTCATCGGACAAGAGACCGGTGTGGCGTCGATATTCAAACCAAGCTCTTCGGTAATTTTTTTAAATGGTTCCTGATCACGCGTTGGTTTCATTATCACTTTCCAGCTTTTTTCCGGCGGATCATTGGGCCGGTTGCAGGTGCCGACATTTTTCCCCAGGTTGGATTCTTGGGTCAGAATCGCGAGCACAAAAGCGACATTGATACCGGTAAGACGATTGGCCAGCTTGGCAATTTCCACTGCTTCTCCGAAATTTATCTGTTTGCCGGTATTAAATAATTCATAAATACGGCTGCGTATCTGAACAGCCAGCTTTTTTTTGTCGGATAAACTGCTGCTATAATTTGCTTCCAAACCTTTAGTTTTTTGGAGCAATTCACTTTGCTCATCAATATTATTTAACAATTCTTGTTTTTGAATAGTTTTAACCTGCAATAAATTATCAGCGTCATTTTTTTGATCCTCTAAAATTGTTTTTTTGTGATTAATATCGACACGAATTTTTTGTAGCTGTTTGACGATGTCTTCTAAACCAATTGAAATGTTGAGATAGTTTTGAACCTCATCAAAAAAACTGGACATGCCGTCGGCTGATACCAAAGCCAATAGAATCTCTTTATCGGATTGGTTCGAAATTTTTATCATTCGGATTAGATTGCCCTTCAGCTCCATTTCTCTGATAGCGTTAGTTTTTAAATCTTTTTCAGCGACATTGATATTACCCTCTAGTTTGTCGATTTTCACGGTTGTTTGTTTTATCAAAGCGCTCAGCTCACTTTGTTTTAATTTTAGCTGTTTTATTTTGTTGGCCAAAGTATTTTTTTGCGCAGTGGTAAGGTTTAGTTGTTTTTGTAAACTGGTTATTTCTTGTTCCAAATCTTTGAGCTGTTGCTCCAATTGCACCTGGGTATCGGCGGAAAACGCGGGCAGGCTAAAAGGAAATAGACTGGATACTATTATGAGCGCGGCGACTATTTTGAAAAGAAAATTTTTCTTTATCATTGCAGTTTATTTACTATACTTTCACCGACCGCGTGACCGGTAGCCCAAGCGGCCTGCAGATTGAAGCCGCCGGTAAAGCCGTCGATAGCCAAAATTTCTCCGGCAAAATATAAATTTGGACAAATTAACGACTCCATCGTGCTGGGATTAACTTCTTCCAATTTTACGCCACCGGCAGTGACGAATTCGTCTCCCGCTCCCCGACCGACAGCGTGCACAGGCAGATGTTTTAATTTTTCTATCACCGCTTGAATTTGTTTATTGCTTACTTCGGCACTCTTTTTTTCCAAAGGTAAATGGAATTCTTTTTCTAGAGTCTCTACCACCGAACGCGGCACATAGGTATGTAGAATAGTCCGGAAACTTTTCTTGGGATTTTTATTTATAATCTCTTTGATTTCAGAGGCTAAATTTTCCGCTTTAACATCCGGCAACAGATCAATAAAAATTGCAAAAGGTTTTTTTGGACCATAATCTTCAAAGGCTATGAGTGAAGATAGGGCAAATACTGCGGGACCGCTAATGCCACGATGGGTAAATAAAAAAGGTCCGGTAAAACTATATTTTTTCTCCCCCTCAGCGGTGAAGGTGGCACGCTCAAAAGATACTCCACTGATACTAGCCGGCCAGGCTTCGGTGGTGATAAATGAGTTCAAACTAGCCGCCAGAGGCGTAATCTGATGGCCTAGGCTCTCAGCCAGGGTGTATCCGTCACCGGTAGACCCGGTATGGCGATAGGCTTGGCCTCCCAGAGACAACACCACATAGTCAGCTTCGATATCTGGCTGACCCTTTATCTGTATTACAAACTTTTTATTTGCCATATTTCGTTCTATCGCTTGGACAGCGGATTTTTTAAATATCTTTGTATTGCTGTCGGAAAAAATTGTTTCAAAAGCGCGCACCACGTCATGTCCATCATTGGAAACCGGAAAAACACGTAGATCATCTTCGCATTTGAGAGGTACCCCATGAGACTCAAACCAGGCCCGGACATCTTCTGGTGAAAAACGGTGCATGCTGGAAATTAAAAACTTTTCTCCACGCGGGTATTTTTTGGTAACAATTTTTAAATCAGTAATACCGGTAGTAACATTACAGCGGCCACCGCCTGAGATAATTACCTTTTTGCCCAAACCGTCATTTTTTTCAATTAAAAAAACTTCTGCTTCCGGAGATTCTTCATTTATGGTAGCGGCTGCCATCATGCCTGCCGCGCCCGCGCCGATAATTGCAATACGCATAAATAATGGATTAATCCAGATTAAACTATACCATAAAATTAGAACCGGAGCCAGTTTAAAAAGCTAATAAAAACAAAAACACCCTGACATAATCAGAGTGTTTTTTGAAGTTGAAAACTTATTAAGCGGCGCGAGCTACATTGATAGCACGAGGGCCTTTTTCAGTTTCTTCTACTTCGAATTCAACCATATCGCCAGTGCGCAATTCGGAGAACTGCACGCCCTGGAGAGCTGTAACGTGGAAGAAAATGTCTTTTTCTCCAGATTCTGGAGTAATGAAGCCAAAGTTCTTGTCGGTTACGAGAGTTTTGATAGATCCTTTCATAGGTCTAAAATTATTGGTAAACTTACATGTTCAGAAATTCGACTACTATTTCCATGTAGAAAACAAGTATACCACAAAATGTGGTGTTTGTCAATAGCTAGTATTATTTCTTCTTTTTTGCAGCAGCTTTTTTAGCTGGTTTTGCTGGAGCTTCTACTGGAGCGGCTTTAGCTTTGCTACCCAAACTTGCTTTTGGAGCTTTTTCTTCAGACACAACCGCTTCGTTTGGAGCAATTGCGCGGATCAAACGATCAAGCTTGGTGTTCAAGGCTTCAAATTGAGCTTTGAATTGGTCCAAATTTACAGCTGGAGCGGCCATAGGAGTCGGACGACGGTCGCCAAAGCTAGGTCGGTCGAAACTGCGAGGTGGGCGAGAAAAGCTGGAAGCGCCACCAAAGCTTGGAGCGGAGTTCTTTTCAGTTTCAAAACAGTTGCTGCAGAAAACCGGACGGTCACCGCTTGGTCTGAAAGGAAGCTGAGCGTCTTTGCCACATTTGCTGCAAGTAGCCGAAAACATTGGTCGGTCTCCGCCGCGATCACCGCCACGGTCACCACCAAAGCTTCTGCCACCACCGCCACCAAAACCGCGGCCAGGGAAGCTTTTCTTGCCGAAATCTCTACTGCCGCCGCTGCTTGGTCGACTAAAATTTTTCATAATTTGCTTATTTATTTAATTAAAGTATAATAAGAAATGAAGCTTATCATATTTTTTAATAAAAAGCAAGGGTTGCCTAGAAAATTCGTTAAAAAATCTAATATAAACAAATGCGTATTCCTTACCGAAAGCCCGGAATTTTCAGCCAGATGAAACAGGATCCGCTTTTGACAGCCGATAAATTGGAAGATTTGAAAGAAAAATTGGAACATTTAAAGCAATCCAAACCATTTGCCGCGGCTGAGGTGGCTCGCCTGGCCGAGCTTGGAGATTTTTCGGAAAATGTGGAGTATCAGCTAGCCAAGGGGAAGTTGCGCGGGATTAATGGAGGGATATTTGCTTTGCAAAAGCAGATTGATAATGCGGTTTTGATAGAAAATTCTGGTGATACGGACAAGGTACGGATTGGAAATACAGTCACGGTGGAAATGAACGGTAAAATAAAAACTTTTAAACTGCTAGGATCGGTAGAATCAGACCCATCCAATGGGATTATTTCTCATAACTCCCCCGTCGGAATCGCTTTGATGGAAAAAAAGATTGATGAGGAATTTGAGATAGAGCGAGAAAATGGAAATATCAAATGTAAGATTATTTCTATTTCAAATTTGTAGACAACGCTACGCCGTCATGTTATAATATTTTTGTAAGTTATGATATTATGAATCAGTCGATAAAAGAATATCGCTGTCAAATGTGCACGAAGCTACCCCGCTCTAGAAGCTCGCTCCCAAGGTGAGTTTTTATTTTTTAATAATTTAATATTTAATTTTAATAAAAAATATGCAACATATTTCAGACGTATACGTTTGGACAATCGGCCGGTTTATAATGGGTTTTATTTTCTTGTGGGCATTTTTTGATAAATTATTTGGTTTGGGTTTTGCTACGAAGCCCGCCCAGGCTTGGATAAACGGTGGCTCCCCTACCAGCGGATTTTTGAAGATGGGTGTTACCGGGCCATTTACCGGTTTCTTTAATTCTTTATCCGGCAGTGTAGTGGTGGATTGCCTATTTATGTTTGGATTATTGGCCATTGGAACCGGATTAATTTTGGGTGTCGCCATAAAAATTTCCAGTTTTGCCGGAATGATCATGATGTTTTTGATGTGGCTAGCACTACTACTTCCAAAAAATAATCCTATATTCGATGAGCATGTGGTATATATGGTCATTTTTCTCAGCCTAGCCACCACCAGTATCAGATCCGAGGATTACTTTGGTCTGGGAAGATGGTGGAAATCTTTAAGCATAGTAAGAAAAAATTCGTTTTTAGAATAGCATAATAGATAATAAAAAATAGTCCCGACTTAGTCGGGACTATTTTTTATTTTAGATTAAGGTTTGTCAGTTTTTGGTCGGTTGATATTGCGAGCCGCCACCGGACTAGGACTAAAGCGGCTACCTTTTATTTTTCGAGGGTCAAATGAGGGGCGTGACGGAGTAGACACCTCTTCTTTTTTTGATTTTGGTTTGGATTTTTTACCTTCCAATTGTTTTAATTTTTCCGCGAGTTGTTTTTTGTACCAAGCCATATTATAAATTATTTAGAGATCAACTTATATTTTCTTTGGGAAAATTACCGACAAAACCATCGAAGCGCCCAAAGCAAGCATGATAACACCAAAGGATACCAGTGAAGACAGGTGAAAACCGAAAATTCCCGACAACATCTTGGCCCCAATGAATAATAAGATAAAAGCCAGACCTTTTTGTAAATGATGGAATCGGTGCAAGACACTTTCGATTAAAAAGAATAAGGCTCGTAGACCCATGATAGCAAAAATATTGGAGGTAAACACTATAAACAGATTTTGTGATATGGAAAATACCGCCGGAATTGAATCAACCGCGAAAATAATATCCGTACCTTCGATTAACAGAACTATTAGAAACAAGGAAGTGAAATAGAATTTACCTTTTTCTTTGAAAAAAAATTTACCATTGTGGTGACTATCGGTAAAAGGCAAAAATTTATGGGCCAGACGAATAATGGCGTTATGTTTGAAATCAATATGTTCCTCTTTTTTGTCTCTTAGCAATTTGATACCGGTATAAACCAAAATTGCTCCAAATATATAAAGCACCCAATAGAACTGGTGAATAATATAAGCGCCGCCGGTGATAAACAAAGCTCTAAAGACTATCGCTCCTAAAATACCCCAAAATAATACTCGGTGATGATATTTCTCATCTAATTTGAAATAACTGAAGATCAACATGATCACAAAAAGATTATCTACCGAGAGCATTTTCTCAGTGACATAAGCGCTCATGAATTCAGCCGCGGCCTCTCTGCTAATGAACAAGAAAATCAAAAAACCAAAACCAAACGCCATTCCTATCCAAAATAATGATTGAATAAGAGCTGATTTAGGTTCTATTTTATGGTTGGCTTTATTAAAATACCCAAGATCGGCTACCAAAAATCCTACTATCACTATACCAAACAAAATGAATAAATAATTTTGTACGTCCATATTAAATAAAAAAACCAAGCCAAAGGCCGGTTATAATTGATATTGTTTCTTTGCAAGTAGGCGCATTTGTTTTTGACAAAAGACTTCTCACCACTTACTCCACAATATCCAAGGCAAATTTATTATAGTATACTATTGGGAAAATGTCAATTTAAAGCCCGTACTATCCCTTGATAACCTCGTTGAGCACATTCAAAATACGTTGATGAACAATCTGTGGATCTAGCAACGCGGTCACTTTATCAATTTCTTTTTTAGAAAGTTTTATTTCAGCAATTCTTTTCACCGCTTTGGCGACTGCTGTTGGATCGTCAAATGAGTCTATCACCATTCTTTTGAGTCCGGCTTTAATAAGTATTTCGGAAAAGCCGACATTTTTGGAAACCAAAACTGATGTACCACTGATAAGCGCTTCTGCGGCGACATTACAGAAAGTTTCAAAATGGGAAGCCACTACCAACAAATTGATAGATTTATAAAACTTTAAAAGTTCTTCGTGACTCATTGAAGATTGTTGTCTGATGGTTTCGGGCAAACCGAAACGTTTCTCCCAATAAGAAGTAACCATCACCGCGCGATGCGGCCAATTTTCACACAAGAGTTGTTTGTGTAAAGCGACAAAAGCTTGAAAATTTTTCACTGGTGTCCAGCGTCCTATAGCCGCTATAGTATAACGCTCCACCCGACGACGCAAATGAGTTTTATAGTGATTGGCCGGGTTGGGAATAATTACACTATTTTTTATCGGATGTCTTGTTATTTCTTCTTCTACGGCTTTTTGACAGACAGCCGAAGGAAAAATTACGGCGCTGGCAGAAGATACCAACCATTTTTCATATGCCAATAAACGGTGGCGAATAAAAATATTTTTATGTACCACTTCTTTTTGTAGTACTCCTGCATAACGCAATACGATAGGAATCCCTAAATCCTTCGCAGCTTGCGCCAAAATCCACGGCACATTGTAGGTACCATTAATTAAAAGAATGTCCGGAACTTCTTTGACCAGAACTTTTTTAGCGGCTTCTATTATAAGTTTCCAATTCTTTTTAGGGTTGCCCATTTTTTCCCAGGAATAGCGTGGAAAAATGTCGAGAGCGCTGATAATATGATGAGTAAAAAAAGATGGCAGATAGCGTCCAAATATCACTGCTCCCATAATATGTCGCTTGGAAATTATTTCAATTCCCACAATTGTATCTTCTTTATCTTCCAGCCAATCAAAAAGCGCCAGATTTGAAATGGTAATTCCGCCGAAATCGTCGCGAGCTATATTAGTAGCGATTTTCATAAGCACATCTTAGCACACTCTGACTTATATAGACAGTAAAATTTTATACACTTTTAAACTCTCCGATAATTTCTTCGAGAATATCGTGAAAGCTAATAATTCCCACGACCTTGTCTGAACCTTTTTCGGTTATTAAGACAATGCTAATGGACGAGCGTTTGAGACGCTCTATAGCTATAAGCGATGGCACCTCGGAATTTATATGCATTACTGGTTGAACTAGAGATTTGAGATCAAAATTTTCGGCGCCGTTATCAAATATATGAACCAATAAATCTTTGGTTTCTACCGCGCCGATATTATTATCAATATTCCCGTCGCAAACCGGAAAAACAGAGCGGTCACTACCGGCTATTTTATCACGCACCGCCTCCGGTGAATCATGAATATCAATCCACTTTACTTCTTTGCGGGCGGTCATAAAATCTTTTATCGGACGATTACCGAGATGAAAAATACTTTCCACCATTCTTTGTTCAGATCTTTCAAATACCCCGCTGTCAGCGCCTTCGGCTATTAGCAGTCTGATCTCTTCTTCAGTTACTGGCTGTTCCGTGCCGGGTTTAATTTTTAACATTTTTAAAATTGCGTCGGTAGATCTACTCAAAATTTTTACCAACGGCGTGGTGGAGACCATAATAAATTTTATTTGATTAGCCACCAATAAAGAAAGTTTTTCCGGGTTGGACAAGGCTATTTGTTTGGGAACCAATTCGCCAATCACTAAAGAAAGAAAAGTTATAATTATTATTATCACTACCACACTTATGGGCTCGCTATACTCGGCGATAGAAGGAAATTTAATGAGCGGTTTGGCCAAATCTTGCGCGAGCGTAGCGGCACCAAACGCACCAGCAAAAATTCCAATCATGCTAATTCCTATCTGAATAGCCGACAACATTTCCGACGATCTTCTGATAAGAAATAAAGCGTTATCAGCTTTTTTATTTCCCAATTTAGAAAGTTGTTTTAAACGACTTTTCTTTACGCTAAGCAGGGCTATTTCGGCAAGAGAAAAATATCCATTCAATAAAATAAGAGCTAGGATCAAAATAATTTCAATAAAAATTTCATTCATACAAACGCGTATCACCAATATGACTGCTTAAAAAGTCTTCTTATACTCTACCATATCCCTGCTTATTTGGATAGAATACATGCTAAATGAGCAAAAATTATTTTTTATTAAAAAATAATTTTGATTAAATTTTAAAAATATCAATTATTATTTTTGTTTTAAATTAATGGTTTTTTTAAGTTATCCACCTTTTCTTTGACACTAATTTTTTATAGGACTACAGTAAATAGGTGCCTGGTTATTCTTTTAAAATATACATTCAAGCACAGGAGAAAGTTTTACTCAATATAAATTTTCTCCTGTGCTTAAACCAACCTATCGCGTGCATTGCCATTATTCTTAAATGGTGGTCGATCATTGCCACGATACCCTTTGGATCGAAGTACAGCCTAATTTAATTATTAAATTATAATTATATGTACATTCCAAATATCAACGTTCCAGGCGGCAACGGCGATCAGGGTGGTGGACAAGGCGGTCAGCAGGGTGGCAGTCAGGACGAGCGTGATGACGGAACTCGCTCTTAGATCATTTTTAAACTAGCAATGACGGGTATCTATGTTGCTTGGCCAGAGCTTACGACATAAAGCCCGCAGAGCAAACCGCACAAGCGGCAATAAAACTTCAAACCTGCTCAATAAATTTAAAAAGTGAAAAATTACAAAATTTAAAACTGACCATTTCTTTGGCCAGTTTTTTTCTTAAATTGAATTATATGGGTATTATACTATGGATAATTTTTGGTGGATTAGTAGGGTGGATCGCCTCGCTGATTATGAAGACCGATGCCTCACAGGGTTTGGTACTTAATATCGTGGTCGGTATAATCGGAGCCGTGATCGGCGGTGCCCTCATGAGTTTCTTTGGGCAATATTCTGTTACCGGCTTCAATCTATACAGCTTCTTGGTGGCGTTGATCGGAGCGGTAATTCTAATCGCTATCGTCAAAGCGATAGCAAAATAAATTATTAAGATAAATTATATGATGTCAAACGGAAATTCAAGTGGCGATAACAGCACTAGCGTGGTCGCCATGGTAGCTATTATTATATTGGTGGGGCTGGCAATTGTTTTCTTTGTTTATGTACTCCCCTCTCTGCAAAAAAACGGCCAACAACAAACACCAAACCAACAATCCGATACGAAAGTGGAAATAAACACCCCTCCAATTGGCGGCACACAGCCTTCTGCTCAAACTGGCAACTAATCAGATATAAAAAAATAATGGTTTTCAAAAACCATTATTTTTTTATTGTACTATCTATTATTGTATTATCACTGGAATTTCGAGTGCGTCATCATTTTGAGGAAGTCCAGAAGGATTATCTTTACGCAATATTAGTGTCCCTCTATTACTATAAACATTTTTATCCGCTATAAATGTGAGAGTTGCTTCAAATGGCACAAAATTATTTGTCATCCAATCACCTTTGGCCGTGGCGATACCTTGCGCGATTATTAAACCGTCCCAATTTGTCAGAAAGACAGGAAAGCTGGCTTCAAAAAACCATACACCGCGCGCTTCTCCGGTGATAAGAACAGGGCTTTGTATTGTTTGATTTGGGCGCGGACTGTTCAGGCGAATAAGATTCGCTTTCTTAAGCTCATTTCCTATATTTTCAGTAAAAGTAACGCCGTTATATCGACACTGACGCGGATATGACTCCATCACCGCACTGCCGGCGGCGAGACATTCTTCAAAATTATTTACCAAAATAATTTTTGGGGCTTTGTTGAAATTTTTATAAATTAAATATCCTCCCCCGCTAATAAGTAACAACACCGCCACAATAATCAGGCCTAATCTCATGTTTTTGTTCATATTAGGTTGGTTAATAAATAACATATATAGTATAGCAAAATAGATACAAGGACGCAAAAATGACACTTCTAATAAAAGGTGCTACAGTTATTATGCGACCTATCTGGAGATATAAAATTAATTTACTCATCCTATGAAAAAATTATTGTTTTCTTTTTTACTTTTTTTTACGACCACTATGATGGTTGGTTGTGGTAAATTCCCCTCTTCCACCAATATCGATGTGCCATTTACTTCCCAAGCGCCTACCGGCAATTGGTCTGAGCCGTGGAAAAATGCTTGCGAAGAAACTTCAATTTATATGGTTAGTAGCTTTTATACTGATGATACTATTAAACGCGATCAGGCCATCAAGCATATTAAAGAAATAATCGCTGCTAAAAATAAAGAATTCAAAGTCAGCGCGGATGAGTCACTAGAGAAAATTTCAGAGTTGATCGCGCTATTAGGATTTCCGTGGAAAACAGAAGTAGTAGAAAATCCGTCTATAGAAGATATAAAAAAACAGCTTGCCAAAAATCAACCTATCATCGCGCCGGTATTTGCTCCGGCTTTACACTATGCTGAAGGCGGTCCAGACTATCATGTGATGGTAATTACCGGGTATGATGATAAGACTAATGAATTTATTGTAAATGATCCGGCTTTTAAAAATGGCAAAGGGATACGATTTAAATATGATGTTTTTATGAAGGCTATCCATGATCTAGATCAAATAAACTATAGGGCTGGCAGAAAAGCTTTGTTATTTACTAAACCAGCAGACGGAATTCCTTGGTTTTAAATTTGACTCCCTTATTTATTGAGAAATAGAAAACACCCCCTGTCAAATGACCGAGGGTGTTATTTCAAATATGGTTATTTTGATCTGGCACGCTTTTTATCCTTCTGCTGGCCATTTTTTAATTGAAGCGATAATTCTTTTAAATCTTTTTGAATATCCGCAAATGAAAGCATCTCACTCTCAATTTCTTCTTTCGTTTTTTCAATAATCTTTTTTTGTCCGCGTAATCCGGAGATAATAACCTCGTTACCAATTTCAGTGGACACAAAAATTCCCGAAATCAATAAGACACATGTGCCAATTAAAAATGAAAGCGGACCATCCCACCAAGGAAACTCATGAAAATAATATTGAATAAAATAATCCATACCATGCCATATGCCACGCCAAAACATTACGATGGCGAAACCGCCCACAAACGCATAAAGAATCGGCCTACGACTCAAACGCCCACGAACTTTATCTTCTAACTTATCAAAAAAATTGAATATGGAATGAAACATAATTAAAATGTAACTTAGAAATTTTTATTTTAACGATGGTCACAACCTGGCCAGCAACAAGGGCGACGCTTTCCGGACATAAGCTCCGTACGAGTCCTATCGATCCGGTGACTCCTGGTTTCCGGTTTCTTGGCGGATTCAATCCAACATATCCATTCATTGCGCGCGATGGGCGTAATACCCTCCCAAGCTGATAGTGCCTTGGGAGCAGAACTAAGAACTTTTCGTAAATCAGTTGGCAATTTGTGCAATATACTCGAAGAAATTTCTTTTTTGGTCATAAATGATAATTTTTCTCATTATATAAAAAATAACCAAACTGAACTAGCCGCTACAATAAACACAGCCGCCACCAAAAATTTAAGAGCAAAACGTCGATCTCCCTGTAAAAAAGAATAAACTACTTTACTTAACAAATTAGTGGCATTAACCAGCAAGAAAGTGATAAAAGCAAATTTAAAGGTAATAGTCTGACCGGCCATTTCCGCCAAGTTGACCAAAATTGCGTCTATCCCGGCAAAAGAAGCGATAACCGAGCTGATCACAAAGCCGGATTCTCCGAATAAAATTAAACAAACTTTTGTCACAATTTTAATAACAATTAAAATACCAGCAAACTTTAGAGCTGGCATGAGAGAAAATATTTTTTCGGTTTTTGTCTGCTCCTTTTCTTCTTGTTTCTCAGGTTCTTTCTTCCTCAAAAAAATCATAGCACTCAAACCGGCGGTAAAAATCATGATTAGAATACTGGGCGCAATTGAAATAAGCCACTTGGGATTAAGCGGGCCGACTAATAAAAATATTTGTAAAAAACTGGCCATGTTGGCTAAAACTGCGGCCCCAACTAGATGATTAACAAAACCGGTTTTTTTGCTCTTTTGCGCCAAAGATTGAGTAGCAGAGGTGGAAGAAATAAAACCGGCAATAAAACTGGTCAACGCAAAACCTTTTTTGTTTCCAACGATCCTGCCTAAAATATATCCAAAAACATCAATGCCGGTAATCAGCACCACCACCATCCAAATTTTTCTGGGATTAATTAAATCTAAAGTATTAAACTGACCCAAATCCACATTTAAGCCTTGTAAAATTGTTGGTAAGATAGGGAGATCATTTAATTTGTAAGCAACATCAGGTAAAAACGGCAAGACCACCAGCGCGATAATAGCGTAGCTAATAAATGATTGTAATTCTTGCCTAGAAACACCGGCCACGATTTGGCCAGTCTTAGATTTCATAGACAAAATAAGCATTAGTATGACAAAAATGGCGACAGTAATTTGCAAAGGTATGATATCCAACATCAATAACAAACCAATCAAATAAGTGATTATAGCTGACAGTTCACTGGTCATACCAAAATCATGAGTGGCCGAAGAACCAACGATGTAATAAGAAATCAATAAAACTAAAAACCCTCCAACTACCAAAAGCGCTAGAGAAGAAAAATTATGGATAAAAAATACGCCGGTCAAAGCGCCCATCAAAGCAAACAAAGAATATGTCCGCATCCCACCAATAGCTCCGGCGCCCTGTTTACTCCCCTCACGCTCCAAACCGATGATTGCGCCAAAAATAATCGACAATACTAATTTTGTAAATAATCCAGTAAGCATACTTTAAAAAAGTGTTTCAAATTTTATTTTATTATCTAAGTATATCATTAATCAGCTTGCTTTTATACTCCAAGACATCAATGTGTTTCCAACATCCAACACTATTTTATTCTTAGCCTTTGCAATTTCTGGTCCAATGACTTTTCCGCTAGGGCCACCACTAAAAAGAATTAACTGCATACCGGATTTAACTGCCATATCAATCGCTTGATCATTATCATCCCAATTGTTTTTAGGAAAGCCGTCAAACTTTATTTTTTTGTCGCAAATTATATTTTTTTTAAAATTACTAATAATTTTTTTATAATCTCTATGTATAATAAAAATACCGTCACTGGCCTCTAAAAGCATTTTGATCATCCCCGTAGTCCAGTCGTTTACATAAAAATTATCAAAATAATACGGGCGTGGTTTAAAAAAATTATATAAATGATATTCAGGTATAAAAACACCAGAAATCGAGGGTGCGAAGTAAGTACATTTGTTTCCGGCTTCTAGAATATTTTTTTGTAAAACATCAATGGAAATGCCTTCGATGCCCAACCTTTTATTCCAATCTTTGTGCGTATGATTAAAATCCGTAAATGGCTTAGCTTTGTCTGCACTTAATATTTTACACTCTCCATCACCCATTCTAACTATAGAGATGCTTTTACGGTTTATTATTGCATCGCCGACTATAGCATATATCGCTTTTGGGCTAATGGTTTTAAGACATATTTTCCTTTGCAGGTCCGTCAATTTTTTAAAAGAGTATATCATATTATGAAGTATCTACTTTGAATATAATAAATTAAGCCACCTGTACAAAATATTATTTCTTATCAACTTACTCAGTATACCAAAAAATAATAAACTTAGCGAGACCAACTAACTTGCAAAGGCAGTAACCTAAACTTAATGCACCGCCTATTTTTGAATTGCTCTGGTTGTGGGATGAAATTGGAATGTGGTTGGCTAATACAAAATAAAAATCCAACCATAAAAATGGTTGGATTTTATATATAAATCTCGAATCGCTCGCGTTGTCCAAATACTAATTTAATATTCAGACAGCGAGAGCGAGGATCCGAGAACCCTAGCTCTGCCTGGGTTGGTAAGACCCGGATGTGGCTCACGCCCGGATGTCCTGCGGGACTTCGAGCGGCTGGGGCGCTTCGTACCAGGAGATCGGCGCCTGCTTGCCGGTCAGGAGCTGGGGCGCGGCCTGGAAGAACTGCAAAACGCTCTTGGGGGGGGGACCCGAAGGCAACGCCCTGCAAGACGCCGAGGCCAGTGCCCTTGAGACCAGGAGTTACGAGGCCTTCCTCTCCCCAGATTTCCGGTTGCGTCGGCCCGATGGCTTCAGCGTCGATGTAGGCATCAAACTCTCCGCCGTGTTCGCCGTAGTTGTCGTGGACGACGATCACGCCAGGGGCCAATTCGGCCATTTCGTGGACACGGAACCCTTGAGCCTGGATGTACTTTTGCAAACGTGCCAGCATGACATGCTCCTTGTTCAGAACTTTGGTTGACCGCGACCCTCTCACGGCGGAGATCCCATATCCACGAAGTGTGGTTTTTGGAATAGATAAACTTACCATGATTTGGTTGGTTTTGTCAATGATATATGCATAAAAAAGATTGTAAGAGATAATTGATAAAAACCCGTATGGTTGAACAAAAAACAGAAGCTTTCGCTTCTGTTCGTGCACGTTGGCTCTACATGTGGGATGAGATTGGACGGTATTTGGCTAAACTATAGACATATTTATATTAACCAACTCACCTACCAAAGCTATCAACCATTGATTGTAAGTCGTTTTTTTCTATTTCTGGATGTCTTAGACGACTTTAGAAAGATTTTATTATGGTGAGATGTTACCTGTCCCAATCTCTGGCACCACGTCTTTCATAACGTAATGTACGAATTGCGTACCAAGTTCAGTTAGCACATATGGTTTGGTGTCTTCAAATGCAGATTCCATTATGCCAGACGAGCGACTACGAGATTGGCCGGTACGACTTTTCTTTAAAAATCTGCCGTGCATATCCGTGTCTCTTGCTTGACGAATTACACGTCCGATACTAAGATCGCTAATTAATAAACGATACAAATCAGCTTCTGCGGAATCTTCACGTGGTATTTCACCATGAATTTCTTCCCATATTGACCCTCGAGTTATTGCTGGATTTTTATTAATTTCTTTGATTATCGAGAAATGAGCTTCGTGATATAAATCAATCCAACTGATAAAAAGCCTGATTAAATCATCCGGGCATAACGATATTGCGCCAGCATTTGTTATAAGTTTTTTTAACATTTCTCTTTTGTCGTTTGTGTCCGCTTGGTCCCAAATACGAAAATTTTTCTTGACTAATAACAAGTATTCCGGTGACTCGATCCGTTGTTGCACTTCGTCTCCAAAACTATCTAATCTGCCAAAAATTTCAGCAAAGGTATTCGTCAATTCTTTTATTTTCTCTCTATGTTCCTCAAGCCATAATTTTTGTAGTATATTGATTTTTTCCTGATCCTTTTCAGCACTATAACCTGCTACTGCTCCGATTACACCACCCACCCAAGGAATACTACTTAACGCGGCAATTACGAATCTGACGTATTTTTTGCTTTTTCCACCAGTTAATTGTTCTATAAAGGCGTCGTGTGTCGGCTCCACCAAATTACCACTAACAACGACCGACAAATGTGGCTCCAGCGAATCTTGTTGAATTATATTTTGATCAGTCATATTGTATATATATTAAAAAAAGACCCCCAATTAAGGGGGCCAGCCGATTAAGACAACAAGGCTCTTAGGTTTGCAGACATTATTGATTTAATTGTACTTATTAATTCAGCATTATCATCATTAGTAGTTTTAAGCTCCGCTGAAGCTAAGGCATAAATGAGAAAATCTATTCCTGCTGTTATATCCTTTCGGTCTTTATTTAATAGAATAATCTTTTCATAAAAAGGATGATCCACGTTCCAACGTATAACAACTACTTTTCCTTCTTGGTAACAATCGTACAACGCACCTTCTCTGCCCATTGATGAAGTTTCAAAACGTGCACCAAGCCCTCTTGAAGAAAGTCGTGTTTTGTTAGGCACCCGCTCTCTTTTTTCATCATTCTCGTTTTTTTCTTTTTTGGCCCCATCATTCATTTTTGGTTCTCTTTTTTCAATAATGGCTTCTGGTGTAATAAGCAATTTTGATTTTCTTGCAATAACAGCTGCAGACTCCTCATGGTCAATTTCTTTTGATTTGTCAGCAAACTTTGGTTTTAATATTTTTCGGATTGATGCTACCTGTCCTCCAATCTCACTTTTGAGATAATCGCTTATAGCTTGATTTGGACTTACCCCATCTTTAGTAAACCGAACACCCATTTCATTATCCATATTTGAAGTAAAAGAAAGCTCAATTCGCAAACGATTGTAATCGTTATGCTTTCTAAATACATCAAGTGCCTCGCCGTTTGCAATTTCTCGATTATTTCTTAATAAATAGAAACCTTGCGACTGGATATTCATCTTAAGTTCTTTCTCTAGTTCTTCATTTACATCAGGCAATATAACAACTTTTACTCGAATTTTTTCTTTACCGTTTGAAACAGGCACTTCGTATTCTTCGTCTGAATATACTTGCGTACCTTTTTGATCTAACATAAGAGGATCAACTGACTCAATCTTTTTTCCATTCATGGTAAATTGAATTCCGGATTCAATAAATTTTCGAAAAATACGACCGACCTCTTTGGCTAAACTTGCTGAAAATATACTAAGATTTTCATTAGACAATCGATCGATCTTTGTAAGAATTACAACTGTTCCATGGTCGCCTTTAACGAATTCTTTGAACAATGAAATTTCATCGGTATTTGCGCCACGTAATTCCTTTATAAAATCGTTAGCCTTAACCACGTCATCAAGATCCTGAATACTAGTAAGATACTCAAGTCCGTTTGTTGTTGTTATTACTTTAAGTCTCTTTGCCATCGAAATAGAAGCTGTACAAAGGCCCATGCCATATTTTCCCAAATCAGACATTTCGTCTTTTTCGGTAGCCGATCCCAATTTTAAAGCTTCGTCTAAAATCTGAAGTGACATTCCAGACCCATCATCTGAAATGACAACTCGAGATTCTTTATCAACAGTGTTAATATTTATATTAATAATACGCGAACCAGCATCGATAGAATTGTCGATTATGTCTTCTATCGCTGTTCGACTATCATAACCTGTGTTTCGCAATGAAGTGAGTAATCTTGCTGCATTTGGGTGATTTGAAGTAAATTGATCCATATAATTTTTTGTTATTTCAATATCCATAAAGGATACTAAAAAATAAATAAACACCCTTGGAAGGTGTTCGAGATCAAATACAAATCGACCAGTAAGATTGTATTTGGTTTCTGTGATCGATATCAATTTTGATACCAATACTCCACCAAGGAATAGGAGTATTATACAGTAACTAAAATTAGTGTCAAGTGTTGATAAAAATAAGTAGATAATATATACTATCTTTACAATTCAACAGACCTAACCCCGTCGAATTCCGTCGGGTATGGTCAAAAATCTGGAAAAACATAGAGATGGCTACGCCGTCTCTGGTATTGTTTTTCCAGTCAGCAGTCGAAAGGCTGTTGGGCTTCGCAAGGAGCCGCCAGAGTTACGGGTAGCCTTTTTTGTTACCCAATTATTATATATATGGGTAAATACCGAAGAAAATATAGACACTACAATGATGATGAAGATTTTTATGATTATGACACTGATAACCCATTAGGTATTTTATTACTTTTTGGCCTAATTTATATTTTGTATATTTTTTATACGGATAAAATAACTTTTTGGCGTTGGTTTATTGTAATAAGTATTATTCTTGTTTTGTTAATTGCTGGTTATATAGCATTTAAAATTTGGAACAAAAAGAAAGCGGATAAAATTTTGGCTAGCTATAAAAATCTCAATGCGGATATTGAGCAGATGGTAGTCACTATAAAACCAGACAAAATTCATAATATCGCAAAAATAAACACAAGTTCGTCAACACCACAAGCAAAAGCTTTGCACACTGCTTTAGAATCAAGAGGTATAAAATGTGAGTTAGAAAAATGGGATGGGTATAAACACATTGATATAGCTATTCCGTGGGCAAGAATCAATATTGAAATCGATGGAATTCAACATTATACAGATCCAAAACAAATTGAATCCGATTATTACAGATCGTACTATTCAGTTAAAAAAGGTTTTAAAACAATACGGTACCCAAATTTTGTTATTGATAAATATTTGGACAGAGTGGCGGATGGAATAGTTAAGGTAGCCAAAATTGAATATAATAAGAAATAGCTACAGTAAACAACAATGTGTTTCCCTCCTCTTTTAAAGAGTTTTTACTTGTGATACAGTAAATTCACTATGAAATTTAATACAAAATGGTGGGAAGAAACATTTGATAAGAAAGCTCTTGCGAGAGTATTAGCTCTTCATCAAATAGATGAAAAATTTGATAAAGATACTAAAGAAATTGCAAAAATATTTGTCCCAATAATTAAAAGAGGTGGCGAAACCTACCTTTCTCGGGATTCATCCAAAGAAATTATTACCAAAGAAAATTGGCCAACCCTTGAGAAGGAATTGATTTTTTTACAAAAGAAATACCAACTTGGATCTAAATCAATTCCGATATTATTTAGTATTGTGATTTTTGGTTGTGTTACACATAAATGGTGTGATAGATTTATACTACAAACTCCGGCTTGTTTTATTTATGGTGCTGAAAAAAAAGAAGATGGTATTTTAGCGATACCGATTTATCCTGATACAACGATAAAAGATATTCAAAAACGGTGGCTTAAAATTAATAAAGCAAAGCAAGAATTTTATAAAGTGAAGGAAAAAGATTTGCGGATATCGAAAAACTATCCTCGTGATATGTTTATACTCTTTTTAAAAAAAGAAGGTCTGACAGCGAAAAAAATAGTAAGAAATGTAAAAGACAACTACCCTTCAACTACTGTAGGCTATAATGATATTTCCAAAATTATTAAGAGATTAAAGAATAAGACATAATCAGAAACCAATTCCGCCTTATACGTTTTTAAATAAACAATATAGAGTAGAAGCCATATATTTAAAACTATGGCTTTTTTATTTAATTATTCCGAACCTCTTCGCCGACGTCTTATTGTCTATTTCAAAAGTAGATATGGTTTGGATATAACGAACGAACAGGCCAATGAGTATTTGGATTCGCTCGCTAAACTATGTGATTGGTTCGAAAAGCATTAACTGTGTTCCGCGAGAGCAGAGTTTTCCTACAGAAGGTAGTTTTTTATTAAAGGACTGTATGTGGTGGTCGGTGGCCGTGAGAGCGGAGCGAACCTGTAGAGGTCTATAGGCCACTGAAATATTATTTGCCTTGCCAAAGGCAAGGCAAATAATCATAAATCTAATTTTATTTCCTGTGCCATTGTGTATAGGTAGTTGGACTTGATTCACTATACACATAATCAGATAAACAATTTATAAATATGCTAAGTAATTGGGCTAAATCAAAATTTAATGGTGAAAAATTATATTACAAAACTGATAAACAGTTAAAAATCTGCGGAGCAGTTATTGAGGTTCGTCTTTTTGGCAAAGACTTTTTTGTTGGTGGTAGACCAGAAAAGGAAAAGAAAGAGAGAGTTGAAAAGACAGGGGTAGAAGATGTAGATAAAGAATTAGCCAAACAACAACGTCTATGGCGTGCCAAACGTCAATTTCACGATCATATCAACTGCAATGCCTATGCTTGGCCTGATTCATATGGACACATTGATCCCCCGCTGTTTATTACCCTTACTTTCGGAGATAATATTACTGACATCAAATTTGCTAATTATGAATTTACTAAATATATTCAACGTCTTAATTTCTTTATTACCAAAAATAAAAAGAGTTTTCTGAGATACATTGTGGTTATCGAGTTTCAAAAGCGTGGGGCTATTCATTATCATATTATGTTTTTCAACCTTCCATTTATCAGTGATATTAAAAAGAAAATTGTTGAGGTATGGGGACAAGGATTTATAAATGTTAAAAGTACCAAAAATGTGGATGAACTTAAAAAGATAATTAGGTATATGTCAAAGTATATGTCAAAAAATTTTGATGATTCTCGCTTACACGGTAAAAAATGTTATTTTGTTAGCAAACAACTTAAAAAACCTCGCTTCGTATATTTTGATGATCAAATCAATGAGTTGTTGGATTTCGTTCCACCTGAAACACTTGAATACCACTCTGATAAAAAGACCGAAGGGTATATACCTTTACTTGATTATAAGCGTTATAATCTAATTAATAATCCTGATATTTTAAAACAGCTACTTGCCTTTCTTGATATTACTGGTTATGATATTCTCGAAACCGTTCCGACAAAACTGGATCAAGAGGCTTATGATAATAATAAAAGACCGATTGAATTACCTGAATTTTAATTTTTGAATATGAAATACCTCGCTTACTGTCGTAAATCTTCCGAATCAGAAGAGAAACAATCCTTGTCTATTGACGCTCAAGTAAACGAAATACAAACAAAGGCGGCTCGTGAGGGTGTTATCTTAGATAGGATTTTTTGTGAGAGCATGTCTGCGAAAGAACCAGGGCGACCAGTGTTTCAAGAAATGATGGATTATATTAAATTAAATAATCCTTGTGTTCTTTATGTGTGGAAACTGGATCGCTTAGCAAGAAACCCTGTCGATGGTGGTGCCATAAATTGGATTCTTCAAAAAAGTATAGTGCAAGAAATTCGAGCCCACGATAGAACTTATTTTCCAACCGACAATGTACTTTTGATGACGTTTGAATTTGGTATGGCGAATCAGTTTGTTCGTGATTTAAGTGTAAATGTAAAGCGTGGAAATCAAGAGAAGTTAAGACAAGGTGGATGGCCTTCTTATGCGCCCTTTGGTTATTTAAATAACAAAGGTGACAAAACTGTTTATCCAGATCCAGAGCGTGCTCATTTTGTAGAAGAAATGTTTAAATTATATTCTACCGGTGCATATAGCGTTAAAGATATCGAATACAAACTTTATAAACAAGGATTAAGAACTCAGGCTGGACGTAAAGTTGGACACAGCGTTATCCATCGTGTATTATCTGAAACTTTTTATGCTGGACTTATGCAATGGCACGGTCAATTATATCCTGGCAACCATCAACCAATTATTTCACAAGAACTTTTTGAAAAAACTAAATTTGCTTTGACTGGCAGAATGCATGCAAAAAAAGAAAAACACAACTTCCCTTTTCGTGGTTTTATGAACTGTAAAAATTGCGGCTGTTTATTAACTTGCAGTACCAAAAAAGGAAATGTCTATTATTATTGTACTAATGGCAAGAAAATTTGTGACGAACACAAAAAATATTTAAAAGAACGAGAAGCTGAAAATAAAATCGCTGAAATTTTAAATAAACTAGCAGTAGATTCTGATTTAATTGAGATGGCATATCTAGCCAATAAAGAAAAAACAGGCAAAAGCTTTGAATACGTTCAGCTGTCAGTTGAAAGTATACAAAAACAGCTCAACGACGTTCGTCAGAAGCAAGCAAAGGTCTTAGATGGCCACTTATCCAACTTAATACCCGAAGACGTTTATACGACCAAAATACAGGCTTTAAACAATGAACGGGTAACGCTCGAGAAACAGCAAAAAGATATTCAAAAAGAATCACCGAATAACCCCTTATCAACTTTGGAACGAATCAAAAATGTCTTTTTAACTGCTAATCAAGCCAAAATAAAATTTTTGCATTCTCAAAATGATGGTAAAAGAGAGTTGTTAGAAATTTTACTTTGGAACCTTACTTTTGAAAATCAAAATATCGCTGACGTTAGCTTTAAAATGCCTTACGAGGTGATAGCAAAAACCACCCAAAAGGGTGATTTTGCAAACATGCTCCGAGGGTGGGATTCGAACCCACGACCAATTGGTTAACAGCCAACTGCGCTACCGCTGCGCTACCTCGGAATTTAACTGCATTGATTATAATCAAAAAGCACCATATTGTCAATATATGATTTTGACGAAAAAACTATAATAACTGGAAGCTTTTTGAAGGTTCTTTCTCGCCACCAAAAACCACCGCCTGAATATTCTGCACCCCGAACTGACGGCCATCTAGGAAGCCAGACATCGCCGCATCGGCCAGCCAGCCGCTATTTATCCAATCAAATAGCCATTCGTGAGTGAGCTCGGGATCTTGCTGGGATATCCCCGCCCCTACTGTCTTAAGCCAAGTCTTGTTGAAAACTTCCTGAGAGCCTAGCGGCTCGGCAATAATAATTGGGATACCGAGGGCGGTATAGAATACCAATTCACTTGGTTTGGTCCACAATATATCAGTAGAGACCAATAATCTATTAAACTGTTTAAAATAATCTTCTTTTTCAACAGAAAAAATAATTGATAAATTTTTTCCCAAAATTTTACTCATCCCCAGCTCATTTATATAACTTTTAAAATATTCAAACACATCGCGTCTGGTGCCGGCTACCAAATTTAGATTTATTTCTTGAGCCAGTAATTTTTTGCGTAAACTTTTCAAAATTTGCAGACCAATTTTACGCTGAGCACCAGCTCCACCGACCGCAAAAGTGAGAGTGAGCGGGTGTTTATTGCGAGATTTTAGATCTACGCCGGTGAGAAATTGGCGAATCGTACCAAGATATTTTTGGCGGTATAAATGCTCCGGATCCAAATTCACTATTCTTTCAGCTAGATCGGTTTTTAATTTATGTAAATTTTTTGTACCTAAATTTTCTTCCGGCAATGGAAAACCAGTAAGAATAATATTTTCTGATTTGATACCATATTCTTTTAGTCTTTCCACTACTCGTCGGCATGGTGCCAAATATTTTATTCGGCTTTTGGCAGGATTTAGTGGTGCCCAAGTGCGCGCAATATCTGTATCACAAACCACGCAATATATATCATTTTTAAATCCATGCTCCTCGGCCATAAACGCCACGGTAAAAAAGGTGGTGATCAAAGGAATTTTTTGAGTATTAAAATATTCTATTAGGTCTTTGCCCCAACCTTTTCTTATTGCTTTATAATTTAAACTTACTTGAAAATTTGTTTTGGAAAGATCGCGACGAGGATAAAACGGCAAAATTCTCTGCATTTTGTCTATTGATAAATCAAACAATAGATTACCAATGAGTGGAATATTTTTAGCCCGGGAAAAAAACTCATAGAATTTTTGTGAGTTATCCCAAATGGCTTTGTCTTTTTTGGGCATGCCTTCGTAATTATTTGCTAAGATCACATGGCCATTTGGAGACAAAAAACGCAACGGGTGGGCGGCGCGCTGATGACCATAGCCCATATCGACAGCGACTATCCAAGCTTTTTGCATATTATATTCTTTTATTATTAGCAAAAATAAAACCCATTGTTTTATCAAATTTGGAAGGAAAAACCTGAACTCCAAAACCATTTTCACGCAACTGTTGCTCTATTTTTTTATAATTTCTGTCTGGAAAATTATGATATTCCATCACGATATTTTTTATTTTATAAAAATCATCAGCGTCGATTCCATCAAATACCGCATACTCCCCTCCCTCGATGTCCATTTTTAATAAAGAAACAAATTTTATCTTATATTCCCGCAGTAGGTCAGAAAATTTATACGCCATAGTGGCTTGCATGACGTCGCCTTCCTCGGCTATGTCGTCCAAGTAGTGATTATGAGAATCGGTGGTGACTACCAAGTTAACCTGGGCCGTACGATCGCTGAGCGCACCCTCCACCACCGTAACATTTTTTAACTTGTTAATTTTTTTATTATTTTTTAAAGCGGTAAGATTATTTTTTTCTGGTTCAATACAAAAAATTTCTGCTTTGGGATTCAAGGCCGCACAATAGGCCGCAAAAAAACCTTTGTGGGCGCCAACATCCAAAATAGTATCGGCATTTTTAATAGCCTCATCGGCCATGCGATATTCACGATGTTTAAAAATCTCAGCGGCTACGCTGATGTCGGCTTCCGTAGATAAATCTAACTGGAATTCCTGATTATTAAAATTTATAATACTCAAATTATTCATGACTATATTATATCACAAAATTTATCTTTCTAAAATAAAAGCCACCCGGAGATTATCGGGTGGCTAAAATATTAAAATTTTTGATTACTTGATCCTCGCGTGTTTCATTTTAAATTTACCAAAACCTTTATCGTGTTTTTTATGGTTGTCGGTAATAAATTTCAAACGAGCGTCGGCTTGCGCCTGGGTGATTTTGCCTTGAGTGACGAGATTTTGTAATTGTTGTCTCATCTGCTCCGTACGAGCGGTCTGCATTTTCGCTTGAATATCGGCCTGACTCAAACCTTTTTCTTTGGCGATATCAATCAGGCTTTTTCCTGCGGCCCAATCGTTTTTCATTTCGTCCACGCTAGTACCAATTAGATGGGCCTGTTGGGCCATCTGTTCTTCAAAACGCGTAGCCATAATAGATGGATCGGCATTGAAAAACATATGCCCGCCCGGTCCGCCATAAGCGGAGGCGGCGCTGGCGCCAAAAAGAGCAACGGCGGCTAATGCCGGTATAGCAAAGTAAGCTTTTTTCATAAAAAAAATAACGGGTTAGGTGAATAATTTTTTTAGGCTAGCCTTTTGTAATATTAGTACAGCGCCCGCCCAAGGATTATTTCAAATAAAAAAACCCTCATTAATAGAGGATTTTTGTTTTAATCAATGACAGCTGACCGTAGTGGATACCGGCGATACGACCACCGGTCCACACTTCCTACGCGCGGAGAATATATTGTCTGAGCCGAAACGGTGATGAATGCCGCGAAGAACCATCGGCATCTCTCTAGGATCTATCACCCGCAGGTTGATGACTTCAAAATCTCCTTCTTCTCTTTGTCCTATTGCCATTATGAAATTTCCTTCTAATAAAATATTTTTATCCAAATCACTTACAGTGTCTACTTTTAATTTTTCTAGTGCTTGTGGTGTTTGAACAATAATACAATCCTCGCCTACCTCGATAATCCTACCCACAAGGCCACGATGATGATCCTCCTCGCCCTGTCTTAAAAATGGTTTAAAGAAATAACCAAATGAACGCGCTTCAAAAGCCTGCCGCTCAATCTGTTCGGCAATACTGGTAAAAGCCAAAGCCGCTCCAGCCAAAAGAATAAAAATAACCAAACCAAGCGCCAAATAACCAAACGGTTTTTGATACGCAATTTCGGTTTTTTTGAATAATGATCCGGCGATAAAAACAAGAATTATTAAACTGACTACCAACAGATAAGGAAAAGATTCCAGAAAAGCAAAAAAACCACGGCTACCAAAACTCAAGTATCCAAGATTATCAGAAGCTTTCAAATAAAATAACGCTAAATTAAAAAGTAAAATCGAAAGCAACAAACTCAAAATTACGGCACTTCCCAAGCCTAGTTTTTCGGCCAAAAAAATATACTTGGAGCGCAATTTTACTTTTCCGCTTTTGATATTGGCCATTACCTTTGATTCAATTCTATTTTCTAAATCGTTCATACTAAATTTTTGAAGGTTTCTTTTAGTCTTTCCTTTCCGCGCATAATCAGTACTCCGACCGTACTGCGCGGCAGGCGCAAGATTTCACTGATTTCTTCGTAAGATTTTTGTTCAAAATAATATAAGATTAAAGGTTCGCGATATTTTTCTTTTAATTCGGACAACCCTCTAGAAACCTTTTCACGCACTTGTTTATTGTCGATATGTTCGTTGAGATCAAATTTTTCATCCACTATATCCCATTCTGTTTCCTCCAAAGAAATATTTTTCTTGGAGTTCTTTTTAATATGATTTATCGCTTCATTGTGAGTGATACGATAAACCCAGGAAGAGAATTTTTTATCAACATCAAAACCGTAAAGATTACGGTAAACTTTTATAAAAACTTCTTGTAAAACATCTTCTAGTTCATCCTGGTTTCTAAAGAATTTTTTCAAATAGTGAGAGAGTTTGGTCTCATAGCGTCTGATGATTTCACTATATAATTCTTTGTCCTTTTCACGAATTTCAGCTACTAATTGTTCGTCGGTGAAATCTGACGAAATTTTAGCCATATCGTTGTTATTACAAACTACATCTGTAGTTTATTACAGTTCGGCCAATTTACCAAGCGAATTACAATTTCTTGGCTTTGATTCGCAGAGAATTACCTACTACCGAAACACTGGAAAGGGCCATGGCCAAGCCGGCAAATACCGGATTTAAAAGCCAGCCAAAGATCGGATAGAATAAGCCGCCAGCCAAAGGAATGCCAGCTAGATTGTAAAAGAATGCCCAAAATAAATTCTGTTTGATACCGCGCATGGTGAGCTTGGATAATTTTATGGCTTTGACGAGCTTGGAAATATTTCCTTGCAATAAAGTGATGCCGGCGGATTCTATAGCTACATCGGTGCCGGTAGACATAGCGATACCCACATCCGCTTGGGCCAAAGCCGGAGCATCGTTGACACCGTCCCCTACCATCGCCACGATTTGACCTTCGGACTGGAATTCTTTAATGGTAATTAATTTTTGTTCTGGTGAAAGCTCGGAAAAAACTTTGTCTATTCCAACATGCGCGGCGATATAAGTGGCGGTATTTTTATTATCTCCGGTTAACATTACCACCGAGATTCCCATATCGTGTAGTCGTTTTATTTCTTCTTTGGATTCTGGTTTTAGGACATCGGCTACCATGATTATTCCCAGCACTTTATCTTTTTGCGCTAGGATAATTGGTGTCTTACCTTCTTTGGTTTCGCGACTGATCAAATCTTCGTCGAAAGTCAGTTCTAGACTGTTTATTAATTTAGAATTACCAGCAAAATATTCTTGGCCATTAATTTTTCCTTTTAAGCCTTGTCCTTTGATAATTTCAAACGCGTCTACTTTTAAAAAATCTATTTTATTTTCTTTGGCATAAGACGCGATAGCATGAGCGATAGGATGTTCGGATAAATTTTCCAAAGAGGCCAAGATGGAAATTATTTCTTTTTTATCCATTGAGGATTGTGGTGTAATAGAAATCAATTCCGGTTTGCCTTTGGTGATTGTGCCGGTTTTATCCATTACTACCATAGTCACTTCATGTAACTTTTGCAAAGTGGCCGCGTCTTTTATTAATATACCTTCTTTCGCACCTTTGCCAACACCTACCACGATAGCGGTCGGTGTAGCCAATCCTAGTGCGCAAGGACAAGCGATAACCAAAATACCGACAAATGATACCAAGCCATATGACAGGGCCTGGTTCAGCCCCAGGTAGCGAGTACCGACAATCAGCCAAATAGCCAATGCCAAAAATGATAACACTATTACTACCGGCACAAACACACCGGAAATTTTGTCGGCTAGGGCCTGGATTGGAGCTTTACTGCCTTGAGCATTTTCTACCATTTTAATAATATTGGACAAAACCGTTTCGGAGCCTACTTTGGTGGCTGAAAAAGTAAACGAGCCAGTAGTATTCATAGTACCGGAAGTCACCATATCGCCCGCTTGTTTTTCTACCGGAACCGGCTCACCGCTAATCATGGATTCGTCCACAAACGATTGTCCGGAAATTATTTTACCATCCACCGGAATTTTTGTTCCCGGTTTTATTAAAACGGTATCACCTTTTTTAACATCAGAAATTGATACTTCTTTTTCTTGGCCATCTACCATTATCAAAGCGGTTTTCGCTTGTAGGCTCAATAATTTTTCTATCGCATCTCCGGTTTTTAATTTGGATTTGGCTTCCAGGTATTTTCCTAGAGTAATGAAGGCCACTACCACAATGGTCACATCATAGTAAGTATGCTCCACATTTAAAAACGGGCGCAAGCTTTCTTCAAAAGCGGTGACTACAAAACTATAAATAAAAGCGGCCAGAGTACCAATGCCTATTAAGGTATCCATATTAGCTTTTCCGTGGCGCAAAAAATTATAAACACCGACCAAATATGGCTTGCCCACTACAAACAGCGCGTAGGTCGCAAAAATCGGCAATAGATGGTGAAAAAATTCTTTCCAAAACAACGGCATTTCCTTCAAAAAATTTACCTGAGCCAAAATATCCGCGGTCATGAGCAAAATACTAATTATAGTCAAAGGCAAGATTGAAAGAACTTTATTTTTCATCTCCGTTATTTCTTTCAACTTGTTTTGTTTTTTGTGATCCATCTTGGAATCATTTTCCATTTCATTTGGCAAATTGAAAGAATAACCAAGTGGTGCCACCGTATTGGAGAGATTTTGCAGATTAGTTTTGGCTGGATCAAAAGTCACTTTGGCGGTCTCGGTACCATAATTCACTTCCGCGGAAACTACGCCATCTACTTTTGACAAACTTTTTTCAATAATTTTGGCGCAAGAAGCGCAGTGCATGCCGGTGATATCCACTTTTAGAGAAGTATTGTTCGACATATAATAATTGATTAATTTTCTACAATAAATTTGCCGCGATACATTCCCATAGAACATGAGAATGGAATTTCACCGGTTTGAGTGGGAGTAAATTTGAAAATATTTTCTCCCAGTTGCAGGGGCTTGCCGATTTTAAATTGACGCATCACGATATAGCTGGCGCAAGAAAAAGTACTTTTAGAATTTATTACCCATTTTACCGGTATACCTTTTTTGACTCTAAGTATATTTGGACTATAACCGTCCACATTTTGGGTCATATATACCACCTGCTCTTTATCGCTGACTACGGTCTGGTCTGAGTTGTTGTTTGAGCCGCCACCACCAACCAAGGCCAAAGCGTTGCCGATATTAAACCAACCAAACATAATCACGGCGACACCGGCGGTAGCAAAAAATATTTTTGCTTTTCTGCCTTTGAATACCGAAGATAGGCCGCCGATAGAAAGCAGACCAAGTGAGGTGCCCAAAGCAAACAGCCCCATGATAGCCGCGCCTTGCCCAAAACTACCGGAACTCACGGCATAAAGTTGCATCGCCTGAGTAAAACCACAAGGTAAAAAGAAAGTGGCCGCGCCGGAAAGTATGGCGGCTTTATGGCTATATTCTTTTGCTTCACTTTTTATACCAAAAAATTTGGCAATTGATTTTGGTAAGGCGAAATTTTTATCCTGCAAAGATGGAAAAACACCGACTAATTTTAATCCCAAAAAAATCATCACGAAGCTCACTAGGATAGTAATGATGCCGAGCAAATTCGCAGAAAACTGTAAAGCGGAACCAACAAAACCAATAACACCGCCTAACAAAGCGTAGCCGCCAATACGACCAAGATTAAAATATAAATGAGGACGAAATTTTTCTATAGTCGTGGCCTCGGGATGAAGCTCGCTATGACGGGCCGACAAACTGAGGACCAAACCGCCAATAAGCGCCATACAAGTAGAAACACCGGCCACCAAACCAACCAAAAATACCACACCTAAACCATCCTGAATGGTATTTACATTAAAGTTATTTAAGCCAAAAATTTTTGCCAAGGTGTACAAGGCCAAAATAACCAGGACACCATAAAATAAATTCCAGTAATCATTAAAATCCTTGGACAGCCAACCACTTTTTTGTTTTTCTCCTATTTTATAACCGGCTTCTTCTACAGCCCGAGCCAGATCTTCTTTTTTAGGAGTATTGCCCTCATAATACACTTCCGCTTTGCCGGTTTTGTAATTCACATCGGCTTTGGTAACACCGGATATTTCTTTAAGGTTGTCCCCTATTAAAATTTCACAAGACGCGCAATGCATTCCCGCGATAGAAAGATTTAACTTTGGCATAAAAATTATTTACCGGCTAAATTAAAAGTTTTAATTAATTCTTGGATAAACTCATCTTTTTCTTTTTGGTTTTTGGAACCAAGCTTGTGGGTACCACAGCTCTGCAAATGATTTTCTAAAATATTGTTATTAATTTTTTTAAGCAAACCAATCGCCGCGTTTATCTGCTGGGCAACATCAATACAATAGCGATTGTCATCTACCATTTTATCCACCAGCTTCATCTGACCCTGAGCCTTTTTGAGATTTAATTTAATCTTTGATTTATACTCGTCGATCATATTTATTATGTTTAAATTAGTTATTTTATATACCTACACCCCAGGTATAGGTATATAGTACTCCTACTGAGAAAATCGGTCAAACATTACTTATCCACACAAATAAAAAAAGAGCCAACAAAGACTCTAAATTTGTTCCGAGGCTTGGAATCGAACCAAGATAGACAGCTTCAAAGGCTGTTGTCCTACCTTTAGACGACCTCGGATTATAGGCTGGTTACACTTTGAGTTGACGACGCATAGCCAACGCACTGGAAATTACAGTGAGAACCAAAACGCTCAAAAACTGCAACCCAAACACGTAAAGGATATGCGAATTATAGTAATTTGTCAAGGAGAAACCACTGGGGAAAACCACCGAAAGATAGGGATCAACAAAGCGTAAAGTGATATAAATCACGGCAATAGTGCCGAGCAAACTCAATACGGAAAAAATAAAAGATTCTACCAGATAGGGACCACGGATAAACCAGCTGCTAGCCCCCACCAAGCGCTTGATACCAATCTCCACTCTCTGAGTATGAATAGCCGCGCGCACGGTATTAAACACTATCAAGAAAGAAATGGCCGCAAATAAAACCACCAAACCAGCAACGATATTTTCGGTACGATTGGTAATATTTTGAATTTTTTCAATCGCACTCTCGTGTTCATCAAAACTCTTGGCCTCAATTAAATCTTTGTATTCGGGTACACTTAGCGCCTGAATTATTTTTTTGTAATCCTGTGGTTCGCGAGTTTTTATTACCATAGTAGGACCAAACGGATTGGCTTTGAGTTCATCCAAGGCCGCCAAAACATCTTTACTCAAAGCATGGCGCTGTTTGAACGAAGCCAAAACTTGATCCGCGGTTTGGGTCTGCACATTTATTACCTCAGGAAAAGCGGTAACATATTTTTCAATCTCACCAACATTTTTTTCTCCGGCATTAGCCGCGAAATATATTGAAACATTTACTTGATCTTTGATAAGCCCGACCGCTTCTTTGGTGATAATTTTTACGGACCATAGAGTATTGACCGACAAAAGCATTAATATCAAAATAAGTACTGTCATGAACGACAGACCAAAATTACGGGCAATATCTTGAAAAGCAAACTTCGTAACGCGTTGCAAATTTACCATATTAATTACAATATATATTTACCGGCTTCCTGATCCAAAGCGATTTGACCATTATGAAGAGTAATCACACGACGACGCAGAGCATTCACCACTTCACGATTGTGGGTAAGCAACAAAATAGTCGTGCCAAATTCATTTATTTTTTTCAAGATCTGGATTATCTCTTCGGTATTAATGGTGTCCAAATTCCCGGTTGGCTCATCGGCCACAATAATTTTTGGACGATGGGCCAAAGATCTGGCGATAGCCACGCGCTGTTGTTCACCACCGGATAATTGAAATGGATAACGCTCTTTGCGATCAGACAATCCCACTATCTCCAAAAGTTGTGGTACCACATGACGAATGCGTTTATTTTTTTCTCCAGCCACTTCTAGAGCAAACGCTACATTTTCAAAAACAGTTCTTTGTGGCAATAATTTATAGTCCTGAAAAATCATACCAATCTGACGGCGTAAAAATGGAATTTCATCAGTTTTAATTTTGGAAATATCCCAATCCCCGATTTTTATTTTTCCTTTGGTGGGATTTTCTTCAGCGATAAGCAGGCGGGTAAGCGTGGTTTTGCCACTACCGCTCTGTCCTATCACCGAAACAAATTCTCCGGCTTTGATATGCAAACTCACATCGCGCAAAGCGACTGAAGAAGCGGAATAAATTTTACTAACTCCTTCGATAGTAATCATAACTATAATACATTGATTATTATATCATATATTTCAATAAACAAAAACACACCTTTAGGTGTGTATAAATTGAGCCGACCATGGGAATTGAACCCATGACCTACGGTTTACGATACCGTCGCTCTACCAACTGAGCTAGGTCGGCTAAAAACAGTGAGATTATATCTTTTTACAGCGAAGAAGTCAATTTAAAAACGCACTAAATTCTTAATGCGTTTTATTTGAGCGGGATACGGGAATCGAACCCGCATCTTGGCCTTGGGAAGGCCACATACTACCACTGTACTAACCCCGCTAAAAAACCTCCCCGATTGAATCGAGGAGGTATTAGATTTATTTAACCAATAATTCTGTGAAAGGATTGTGCACTTTTAGGTACAAATGAAATTTGGCGGATTTGGCCAAACTATCCATATAAGTGCTGGAATCCGGGAATTTGAATAAAATGTGACGGGCATGCACTTTCTGCTGATCCACATTCTTGCCTTTGTCGTCTTTTACCTTTTCAGTCTTTACTTCTTCCAATTTTATAATGTGGTATCCATACTGAGTTTCTACTAAATCCTGGGTGATCTGACCAGGTTTCAAAGCGTACACAGCGTTTTCAAATTCCGGCACCATATCCCCTTTTCCAAACCAGCCCAAGTCACCGCCATTTTCCTTGGTACCATCTTCGGCATAAACTTTTGCTTGAGCGGCAAAATCTTTACCGGCTTTAATTTCGTTTAATACAGTCAAAGCTTTATTACGAATAGCTTCACGGCCAGATTGATCTCCTTGAATTTTTTCAGAAATTTTCTGCTGTAAGATATAATTTTTTACTACTTTATTTTGATACTGCGCGAATGTCCAGCCATAGCGCTTCACGATCTCGTTATTAATTTCATCTTCATTTTTAAATTGTTGCAATAAGTTACTCTTGATAACTTCCATATCTTTTTCATCAACAGACACACCATACTTTTGAGCGGATTCTTTGACCAAAATATTATTGGCCAATCTCCACAACACTTGATCAGACATTTGCTCTTCTGTAAGAGAAGCATTATTACCACCCGTGGCTTTGTCGTAGGCTACCAACGTATGGATAGCGCGCAAATCTTCGGCGTAATCGGAATAGAGCACGCGCTCACCATTTACCTTCATTGCCGGCAAACGCAAAACTTTGGCCACAGTGACGGTGAAATTATCCGTAGCGGCTTTGGCATATACTCTATACACGCCACAGACTACCGAGCCTACCAAGGCCACGGCCAAAATACCAGCCAATCCGTATCCAAACATCTTCAAATTATTTTGTTCGTTTTGTATTTCCATATAAAAATTATTTAGTAATAAAGAAAAATTTAAACCATTTTATTGGGTTTGAAACTTGCGACCATTTTATCATATTTGTTTTTTCTTGTCTATTCGCGAGAAGTTCGGAGCCGCTGGTGATAATCACCGCGTTTTCACCCGGTTTTATAAGGTTTAATTCAGTCCGCGCTTTTTCTTCTACAAAAGTGGACGACTGGGCGTATTTGAGCAGTTCCACGGTCTCAATTTTCTTGGATTCCAACGACCTGAGCTGTTCTTGTAAATTACTAATTTCTTGGCGCACTTGAAATTCCTGATAATAAGCGCGAATATAAGAAATTATTAATAAAAAAGTTAACCCAAATAACAACGCCAAAAACCAGCGCGAATAAAATATCTGTTTCCACTTCTGATTCTGATCTTTGTTTGCCATAAATACATTATACCACTTTTTGCAAAATTTCTCTGGCGACCACTCTATCATCCCAAGGGATTTTTTTACCATTGGCTACTCCGATATATGGCTCGGTCCCTTTGGCGGTGATTACCACGACATCATTTGGCTGAGCCAACTCAATCGCTTGCTCTATGCCCTGGCGCCTATCCACTACTACAAATAAGTTTTCATTTTGAATTTTCCCGGCTTGTTTGGCGCCATCGGCCAACATTTGCGCTATCTGCACCGGGTCTTCGTCATAGCAATTTACATCCGACACTATCACATAGTCACAGAGCCGGCCGGCGATCTCACCCATTTTGGAACGCTTGGAAACATCACGCCCGCCGCCATCTGAGCCGATGACTGCAATTACTTTGCCACTAACCATTTTTTTAAGATTTATAAATAATTCGGTCAGACTCATCGGTTCGTGCGCGTAATCCACGATTACTTTAAATGTCTGACCAGCTTCGATAAATTCCATACGGCCTTCGAGCATTTTTACACTATCAAGTCCCTGTGAAATTTTTTCCGCGGAAATATTTTGTGAAGACGCTACCGCAATCGCGGCTAGAGCATTATAGACATTGAATTCTCCGGCTAAATTGATATGATATTTTTTTTGATCTACCAAGAAATCCACGCCGGAGGCGGAAGAAGCCAAAATTTCACCAAAATAATTTTGTGGTAAATCGCTATTTTTATTTTTTATACCAAAACCAATTTTTTTATCCGCAGAATAATTGAGATAAAAATTGGCATTCGTATCATCCAGATTCACGGTAATAATTTTTTCTACTTTTTTATTATTAAAAATTTTATGAGGATATTTTTTCAATTGTTCAAATAATTTGCCTTTGTCGCCACGCAAATTTTCAAACCCGCCGTGACGCTCGTTGTGCTCGGTGCCGAGATTGGTAAATACAGCGATATCATAGCGCAAACCAAAGTGACGATATTGCAAAATGCCTTCCGATGATGTTTCCACCACTGCGTACTGACAGCCGGCCAGTACCATATCGCGTAGCATTTTTTGAATCTGCCCCAACCCAAGCATGGTCATTTTTTTATCATTCAGCCAGCGTTTGTCGGCTACTTGAAATTCAACCGTGGAAAGCAGACCCACTTTATATCCACCAGCCTGCAGAGCAGAAGCAACAAAACGAGAGGTCGTAGACTTCCCTTTGGTACCGGTCACCCCTACCACTATTAATTTACGAGCCGGACGGCCGTAATACCAATAAGCGAAAAAGGCAACCAAAAAATGTTTTAGATTTTTTAATCTTTGTTGAAACATATTTTTTAGGCGCGCAAACTTACTTCGTAGACTACTTCTTGGAGTTTGTGTAAAGCTTGTTTGGCCTGATCAAATTTATTACGATGATAGCCGGTAAGATCCATATCAATTAATTCACCGATAATTTCTTGAGCATAACCAAAACATTTTTTGGTCATTTCAAAATCACGCGCCGTGGCGGATTTGATAGCATAACGATAGAGTTCGCCCGGCACATCGCACAGGCCACTAATATAAGCATCAGAATCTATAGCTATATTTTTTATTTTACCAACTGATTTGCCGGCAATAAAATCATGAAATAAAACCGCTTCCACATATTCTTCCAGTGCGGCGCGATATGAGCCTTCGTCGAGCAAACCCGGTTCTTTTTTAAACTTTTTTTCCAAATCCAAAAATAAGGCTTTGGCCAAAGCAAAGCGCTCGTCGGCACCCGCCTTATCATCACGCTGAAGGGCAAAAATGGCTTTTTTAGAGTGTTGCTGGGCGTCACCGGACATCTTTATGACTTCTCGTCTTTTCTGCGCATAACCAAGTAGATCAGTCCTGATTGACTGAAGATATTTTTTGTCCATCATACAATTATCCACTGTTTAGAATTAAAGGTCTTGATTTTTTATTGATTTTATTATATCATTATCACTATCGTTTTGTCTACGGAAAATGGGCCGGTAGCTCAGCTGGTAGAGCAGATCCCTTTTAAGGATAAGGTCCCGGGTTCGAGCCCCGGCCGGCCCACAAAAAAACATTCTAATTTATTAGAATGTTTTTTATTTTGGCCGGGGCTCGAACCAAGGGGTGGTGGGGAAAGTATTTCCCCACATTGCGGAGGAAGGTCTGCGGAAACCCGAAGGTTTCCGCAGGAGGAGTCCCGACTGAGTCGGGACTCCGACGTGAGCGCCCCGGCTCATATTACATATTACAATCTAATAGCGGCTCTCAAACTATTACTTACTTGGACAAAGAAATCACGAACTTGTCTAACACCTACTTTCAGGTCTGAAATTACAGTAGCGCTGATTGTAGGAAAGTCCGAAGGTTTCAAATCCGAAGCTTTGGTAGTCATAGTGCCAATCTTGGCGTTGGCCTGAACCAAAGAGGCTTTAGCGGCGTCGAGGGCGGCCTGGTTGGCCACTACATTCACACCAGCATCTTTGAAGTCATTCAGCTTATTCTGTACCACTACCAATACTTCATTGGCTTTTCCAGAATAATTGGCTTGAGAATAAAACGCTATTAATGCCTTGATCTTTGGAGTAAACACGGAGAAAATACGAAAGTCGGTATAAATTTTTTCTGAATCAGCTTTCAATACGGCCAAATCCGTATCGGCTTTAATCTTGGCAAGCAAAGTAGTTAACCCGGAAATATTGCTATCTACCATAGCTTTCAAACTAGTTTTCTGGCTGGCGGTCAAATAAGCACTGCGATCAATTTCAACTTTCAAACTAGCTAAAGCGGAAAGACGAGCGTCCACAAGCTTGATATCAGCTTCCACTATTTTCTGCATACTACTGGATACGGAGCTGGAAGAAGCCGGTTTGGAAAGGAATTTGGATACATCGGGTAGTGGAGGAAATAAATTTGAACCTTCAAAGTTTACCCTGGCTTCGGCATCCACACTGGCGGTAGTCGCTACTCTGACATCTCTATCATCAGAATCCTGAGCAGAGGCGGTAATACCAAGGGCGAGAGAACCAACTAAAAGAGTCATAAATAGCCATGAATTGAGTTTTTTCATAATTTATATACATTAGATGATTAAAAAGTTCGACCTTTTTACCCTCTCCCAGAAATTACTACGAGCATACTCTGCTTTATGTTTCAAAAAATACAATATTTTGGCTAATTTTAAAGAATTTAAAAACAAAGAACCCGTTGATTTCTCAGCGGGTCTTTGCGTGTTTGGTCGCGTTAGCGACTCCGACAAAACAATTGCTTGTCCTGCCATGTTATTAATACAAAACATTCGTTAAAAATGTTTCATTTTAATAATTTGTTAACTATATCAACCAAAGCTTCCTTTTCAGCCGAAGGCATTAAACTATTCAACCTATTCGCCATCTGCACTCTTTCGATATCATTATTTAACAACCTTTTTATAATTTTGGCAAGATACAAACCGTCGGAAACTCGCTCATCCACAAAAACAGCGGCCTGATCATCGGCAATAAATTTTACATTATCAAACTGATGGCCCGGTTTCGGGATCAAGATCGCCGGCTTTTTCAGAGCGGCAATTTCGGAAATTGAACCAAATCCGCCACGTGAAATTACCAAATCCGCCGCCGCATAGGCGTCGGCCATTTCTTTATTTAAAAATTGATAGTGGTGATAATAATCAAAATATTTGGCGGCATGATCCACTAATTCTTGCGGACGTTCTTTGCCGGAGAGATGAATTATTTCACAGAAACCTTGGAGATGTTGAATAGATTCCACCACCATTTGGTTTAATTTCAGCGACCCCGTTCCCCCGCCCATGGCTAGGATTACCGGCAGATCGGATTTTATACCAAACATTTTTTTCGCGGCCGCTTTATCTCCCTTAAAAAGCTCAGGACGCACCGGATTACCAAGCCAAATAGTTTTTTTAATATTAAAAGCGGAAAGATTTTTTTTCAGAGCCACGGTAATTACTTTGGCGGTTTTGCTCATCAGCTGATTGGCCAGGCCAACTTGAAAATCCTGTTGGTGTATCCACTGCGGTATTCCAAACATCGCCCCCGCCCAATGCAAAGGCACGCTGACATACCCACCAGCCGAAATTAGTAAAGCGGGTTTTTCGCGCACAATAAAAACCACTGATTCAAAAAAACCAACAGCAAAACGGAAAATATCAAAAATATTTAACAAAGAAAAATAACGACGCCATTTGCCGGCCGTGAGAGTGACAAATTTAATATTATTTCTTTCCACCAATTCACGCTCCGGACCATTGACTGTACCTACCCAGACAAATTCAGTTTCCGGATATTTTTCCCTATAAGCCTGCGCCACCGCCAAAAGCGGCGTCACCGGCCCAAGCGTACCCCCACCAGAAAAGACAATTTTCATATAATTAAGAATCAACTAGGTATTTCCTCCGAACGAACCGCTGAAAATCCTAGGAAATAATTTGTGAGCCAACGAAGCGTGGCTGGCCGTGCTGTTTGAGGAGCCAAGCGACGAGTTCACGGCCAGAGCTTCGGTGGGTTGCAAATTATCCTAGGATTTTCATAGGTGAGAGAGCGAGGAAATACCTAGTTGATGAAGACAGAAGAAAAATTAATAATCCTTAAGCTTACCAATCAAATCCGTATGCTGAATTTTTTCCAAAGCCTTGGCTTCGATCTGACGAATACGTTCACGCGTAACCCCAAATTCCTGACCCACTTCTTCCAAAGTATGGGTTACACCATCAGCCAACCCAAAACGCATTTCGAGAATTTTTTGTTCACGAGGAGAAAGCGACTTGATAGCCTCTTTGACATAGTCACGCAAGATCTGCAATCCGGCAGCACGATCTGGTGAAACATTTTTAACATCTTCGATGAAATCACCGAGCTGAGTATCTTCATCGTCGTCACCCACCGACACATCGAGCGATACGGTATCCTGAGAAATTTTGATAATGTGTTGAATTTTGGTAACTTCCTCGCCCATTTCGGCGGCTAATTCTTCCGGAGTTGGGTCACGACCCAAATCCTGAGTAAGACGGCGCTGTACTTGTTGGAAACGATTGATGGTTTCCACCATATGTACCGGAATACGAATGGTACGGGATTGGTCGGCCAAAGCACGGGTGATAGCCTGACGAATCCACCAAGTGGCGTAAGTAGAAAATTTATAACCTTTGCGGTGATCAAATTTTTTCACGGCACGGAAAAGACCGATATTACCTTCTTGAATCAGATCAAGCAAAGACAAACTTTTGCCGACAAATTTTTTGGCAATCGAAACTACCAAACGCAAGTTGGCTTCAATAATTTTTCGTTCGGCTACTTTATCACCACGCTCTTTGCGTTTGGCTAGAGATACTTCTTCATCACCTTTGAGCAAAGGAATTTTACCAATTTCACGCAAATACATCTGAATTGAATCGGAGGAAATTTCACCCAAATCAAAAGGACTGTCCATATCCGGCTGAGCCCCTTGGAATTGTTTCAAGGTTTCTTTGTGCTCTGGTTTTACACCGAGCAAATTCGCGTTTGATTCCACCACAGTCACACCATTGCGATCTAGTGCATCCAAAAATCCTTCGTATAAATCCAAATAACATTCCGGACGCTTTATTAGCCCTAGCATTTCAATATCGGTAATAAAGCCACGATTACGACCCTTGCTGATTAATCTGTAGAGATCGTCATTGGTAGGTTCTATTACGACTTCTTCCACCACCGGAATTATTTTCTTGAATTTCGGTTTTTTAATTTCTAGCTTGGCCTTGGCCTTCAAAGGTTTAAAAACTTTTTTTGGCTGTGGTTTTTTGACCGTAACCTTTTTTTCCTTTTTCACAATCTTAACAACCGGTTTTTTAACCGGTTTTTTTGGTGTTGATTTTTTCATTAAAACTTTTTTCTTTTTTTGCACCTTCTTTGGCATAATTAAATATTTTGAAGCTCCACAAATAATTTTTGGGAAAGTTCTTTGTCGCCGATTTTCTCGGCTTGCGCTAGTTGAAATTGAATTTCTTTTCTTTTTTTTCTAGACCACTCATCATTGATACGAACTACAATTTCTACGCCTTCAATCTTCAGATCGGAATCTTCGGTTTCACCGGGCTCGATAGCGGCCAACATTTTCAAATTTTCAAACTCCGAAGTCAAATCAGTATTTACAAAAAAATTCTGCCAATCAGCAGTGCTCAATGGACTGCTGGTATTATACTGATTTTTTATGGATTCGTAAAGGTGTTGATAAACACTTCCGACATAACAACGGGAGTTTAACTTGGACCACTGAGCGGATATATACTCCGGATGCGAGCTCCAAATCATGAGTAGACGCTGGAGTAAGCGCTCTACGGTGTCGAGCGGCGCGGCTTTGGCCACCGCCGGTCTTTTGTCTACCTGATTTCCTTCTTTTTTATTTTTATCAAAACGTTTGAGGTCATCACGCAATACCGATACTTCCACTCCCAGACGATCCCCGAGCTGTTTGAGCCAATAGTCACGCTCGACAGCATATGGAATTAAGCCCACCAGCGGCAGAAGCTCATCAGCCACCTGCTGTTTGGCTTTAGGTCCAGACACATCTTTATTATTGAACGCCATTGCAAAAAACCAATCCATCACATCGCTGGCATTTTTGACTGAATCAAACCAAACTTGAGGATTTTTTTTCAAACATTCATCAGCGTCTTTGCCTGCACCATCTGGAATTGAAATTGCGCGAACATTTAAGCCTTCGGTAAGCGCGATATCAATCCCCCTTTTGGCGGCGGCGACTCCGGCTTTATCCGCGTCAAAGGCCATGGCGACATTTGGTGAATATCTTTTTAGTAATTTTATTTGTTCCAAAGTCAAAGCCGTGCCAGACGAGGCGACTACATTTTTCATACCAGCCTGATGGCAGGCCACCACATCCATCTGTCCTTCCACTATTACAGCTAGGTCCTGGGCTTTTATTTCAGTTTTGGCATTGTTGAGGCCATAGAGCACGCGTGATTTATCATAAACCAGAGTCTGTGGAGTGTTTACATACTTCCCGCCGCTGTGCTCGGTCTCTACCAATACCCGACCGGTGAAACCCACCACATTGCCATGCACATTCCAAATTGGGAACATAATACGACCACGGAAACGATCATAAAATCCTTGTCCGGCGCGAGCGGCATCTTTTTTTATTGTAAGGCCGGCGGCCATAAGATCATCGATACCCACACCTTTTTTGAGAAAATATTGCGTGAGCAAATCCCACTGATCCGGAATAAAACCAACTTGCCATTGTTCGATAGTTTCTTTTTTTAATCCACGATTTTCCAGATATTCACGAGCGCCAGCTGAAGCGGACATCTCTAATAATACATGATGAAAAAAATAAGCGGCTTTTTGATTTATTTCCAAAATACGATTTTTTTGACTTTTATCTATTTCACTACGATAGCTATCAATCTTTACACCAGCACGCTCAGCCAAAAGTTTCAGCGCTTCCACAAAATCCAGACCTTCCATTTCTTGCACAAACGAAAAAATATCCCCGCCTTTGCCACACCCAAAGCATTTCCAAATTTGCTTTTCGGCATTGACCATGAAGGACGGAGTTTTTTCGCGATGAAATGGGCACGGCGCTTTGTAATAAATACCCGCTTTTTTGAGTGGCACATATTCCTGCACCAATTGGGCCAAATCTATCTTCTCTTTGATAAGTTGAGTATCGGCCATACTAGGCTAATTTAACACTATTGATTGGAAAAAACAAGGGTGAGAGCTGATATTGACTATTTGCGTGATTATAGTATAAATAAAGCAATCTACCGCAGGCAAACACCTGCTCCGCGAGGAATCCCATGTCCACGTCCACGAAAGTGCGAGTTCTCCTCTTTCCGAACCACCTCAGTCTGGATGGTGTCTGGGGGTATGAATTGCCCCTTTTCAAGTTCCTGGGCTTGAGACTGGACCAACTGGAAGAAGGGCGTTGGGACGGCAACGTCAGCTCCCTGCCGGAGAAAAACGGCCAGCCCACCCTGGTCCGCCTCTCGACCAAGATGCATTGCCACAAGGCAGATCTGATTCGGGAGTGTGAGGCTCGCGACTTCCTGGCGTTCTACAATCACGGCTTTGGCACAAGCGCCATCTACACGAGCCGTGGCCAGATCCAGGATGCTGAAATCCAGCGCACGGTCGTCCAGGTGTTCAAGGCCATGCACGGCATTGCGTGACTCGAGCCATCGAGGTGGGTACAACCGCGAGAGTTTCAAGACTGCTCCAACCACTGTGAATATAAATTTTGTATTTACAGTAGTAGCAGTCTTAAAAAAATAAAATCTCTTGATATTAATCGAGAGATTTTTTGTTAATATTATTTTTTTAAAAATTCAATGAAATCTTTTATAGTGCAAATTTTTAAATTATATTTGCGTGAAAATGCAAATAATTCTGGGGCGCGTGCCATAGTGCCATCTTCATTCATAATTTCGCAAATCGCTCCAGCCGGAGAAAGACCGGCCAAACGCGCTAATTCAACAGCTGCTTCAGTATGACCGGGTCGAGCCAATACGCCACCCGGATGCGCACGCAGAGGAAAAGTGTGGCCAGGACGATCCAAATCTTGTGGTTTGGTATTAGGATTGATAAGCACCTGAATAGTTTTGGCCCGATCAAAAGCAGAAGCACCAGTATCAACATCCTCTTTAGCATCCACCGTAACGGTCCAAGCTGTGCCAAATGAATCTTGATTATTTTTTACCATCAACGGCAAATCCAATCTATCCAAAATTTCGCCACTCATCGGCACACAAATAATCCCACGACCATAGGTGGCCATAAAATTTATGTGGGCCGCTGTTACTTTTTGCGCGGCAACTATGAGGTCGCCTTCATTTTCTCGGTCTTCATCATCGAGCACCAGCACCATACCGCCATTTTTTATTTCTTCAATGACTTCTGGTATTGTATTAAAATTATTTTTCATATTTACAAAGATCCCTCATTTTATTCGGGATGACAAATTGATGACAAATTTTGGGACGACAAATAAAAATTATTCTTTTCTTAGCGCTTCAATTGGATCCATATTAGCTGCGCGTTTGGCCGGATAAAGACCGAAGACAATTCCGATAAAAGCGGAAAAACCAAGTGATAAAATAATAGAAGAAAGTGGAATAGAAAAAACCCATTTAAAATTATTGGCCGTAGCGACAAAATAAATTAACAGAGCTATGAGTACACCAAAGATAATTCCAAATACTCCTCCCAGAAAAGTAAGTAATACCGCTTCGCTAAGAAACTGCAATAAAATATCTTTATTTTTAGCACCCACGGCTTTGCGCAGACCGATTTCAAAAGTGCGCTCTGTCACCGATACATACATAATATTCATAATTCCCACGCCACCAACGATGAGCGAAATGCAGACTAAGGCTACTAATAAAAAAGTCACGCCTTGGACCACTGAACCCAAAGTATCACGGGCTTCGGCCATAGAACTTACGGCAAAATCATCTTTATTTGGATCGGTAATTTCGTGATTCTCGCGCAATATGACAGTAAGATCGGCTACAGTCTGATCCACCTTGGTACCATCTTTCATCCTAGCCATAATTGAGCGCACATAATCTATACCCAAAATTCTTTTTTGCATGGTCTTGGTAGGAATAATTATTACATTATCCATATCCATAAAAAAAGCCGCGCCGCGTTTGGCCGCTACACCAACTACCCGAAAAGGTTTGCCCTTGATATAAATATTTTGTCCGACCGCTTCGTTTTGTCCAAACAAATCATTTTTTACGGTATACCCAAGTACAGCCACTTGTTGCAATCCATATTCTTCTTCCCGCGTAAACATGCGACCATCGGATAAATCAAACTTTTCTACATCAGGCAAAGTATAGCCCTCGCCCATCAAAGTAAGGGTCTTGTCCAATCCGGCATAGCTCACTACCCCTTGACCAATCACCCAGCCATAGGCCGAGGCAATGTTGGGGTGTTTTTTTATATCTTCTATATCTCTATCTTTCAAGGAAGTAATGGTAATACCGGTAGACTGTCCAGCGGAATTATCCGTAGAATTTTTACCAACACTCGGAATCTTGGTTTCAATACTAAGCGCGTCCGGAGAAAAAGCGTCCAGCTCTCCCAAAACAAATTTATCAAGTCCACGACCGGCGGCCATAATAGTAATAACAATAGCGATACCGATAGAGATGCCGAGAATAGTCAAAATAGAACGCGTGCGCTGAGCCAGCAAAGCGGTGAAAGCCATTTTGATTGAGCTGATAATATTATTCATATCTCAGAGCTTCAATAGGATTTAACTTGGCCGCGCGTCGTGCCGGAATAATACCAAATACCAAACCGACCGCTATCGATACTAGCGTAGCCACAAGGATAGAAGAAAAAGAAATTACAAAATCCCAATCATAGCCCATCGAGACCGCTACCTGAGAAACAATAAAAGAAATTAGCGCGCCTAAAATAATTCCAAACACACCGCCGATAAAAGTAATCATTGCGGACTCGGTCAAAAATTGAAAAACTATATCTTTGTTTTTGGCACCCACGGCTTTGCGTAGACCAATCTCACGCGTGCGCTCCTGCACCGCCGCCAACATAATATTCATAATACCAATACCACCTACCGCCAAAGCAATGGCCGCGATAGCAGTGAGAAACATTTTGAGCGCGTTCGTGACATTGGTGATAGCATCTAAACCCTGTGCCATAGAGCGCACGGAAAAATCATCGTTGTCCGGATTCGACACCTCATGACGATCGCGCAAAATTTCACGCACCCGCTCCATACTACTATCCACCTCATTGGCATTGTCTACTTTGAAACGCGCGAAGCTGACATAGTCTATACCCAAAAGAATTTTTTGAGCGGTACTAAGCGGTACAAAAATTTGATTGTCTTGATTTTGGAAACCACTCATCCCACGCTCTTTCATTGTACCGATTATTGTAAAATTTGATTTTTTTATTTTAATATCTTTTCCTAAAGGATCATTTTGACCAAATAAATCTTTTACTACCTGACTACCCACTATCGCTACCCTGCCAAGCGATTTATCTTCATCCTCGGAAAAAAATCTACCCCCCGCCAACGGCGCGTCTTCCACATTGGGATAATCAGCCGAAACACCGACAAAGCTAGTATCGATTTTATTTCCATCCCAAGTCACAGTGTCACTACCACGGACATAGCCGGTACCGGCTAAAAAATGTGACGAACTGTCTTTTAATACAGCTTCTATATCATTGGCTTTGAGAGAGGTGATCACAATACCCATCGCAGAAGCCGGCGGACCTTTTTCATCCGATTTTCCCGGCAAAACACCGATCAGATTGGAACCAAGACTTTTGATTTGATTGAGAATAAGACTCTGAGCACCGGCACCCACTGACATAATCACGATTACTGACATGATGCCAATAATAATCCCAAGCATTGTCAAAAACGAACGGACTTTATTACGCATGATACTGAGCCACACAGTTTTAATATTTTCGATAAAATTCATAATATTTTGTCATTCCGAACGAATGTGAGAAATCTTTTCAGATCCCTCATTTCATTCGGGATGACAATTGTTAATGGATCCCTCGCTACGCTCGGGATGACAACTACTTAATTAAATCAGTGGATTCTGTCGCCAGCTGTCTATTTACTACTTTTTCATCACTCACTATCTCGCCGTCTTTAATGCGCAAAATTCTTTTAGAGTGATCAGCGGTATACTTTTCGTGAGTTACCAAAATAATGGTATGACCTTGGTCATTTAAATTCTGTAAAATTTTCATTACTTGCAAACCGGATTTGGAATCCAAATTTCCCGTTGGTTCATCCGCAAAAATCACACTGGGATTATTTACCAAAGCACGCGCAATTGCCACACGCTGTTTTTCACCACCCGAGAGCTGGCTAGGAGAAAAATCCAAACGATGAGAAAGCCCCACCGAGTCCAGCGCCGCTTTGGCACGGACTATTCTGTCCTCGGCCGGCACTTGTGAATAGATCAAAGGCAACATTACATTTTCGAGCACCGTAGTACGAGGCAAAAGATGAAAAGCTTGAAACACAAAACCAATGGACTTGCCACGCATCACAGCCAAATCATCGTCGGACAAAGTGCTAACGTCTTTGCCTTCAAACAGAAATTCTCCCTTGGTAATTTTATCCAAAAATCCCAAAATATGCATCAGCGTAGATTTCCCAGAGCCGCTTGGACCCATGATAGCAACAAACTCTCCTTTTTGAATATTAAAATTCAGATCATGCAAAACTGGTGTCACTATTTCTTCATTTTGATAATCTTTGGAAACATTTTTTAATTCTATCAAGGCCATATTATTGTTTGACACCCAAAATTATTTCTTGTCCGGCCGACAAGCCTTCGAGTACTTCCACTTTGCCGTCGTCACCTTTTATTCCTAATTTTATAGTAGTGGTGACCGCCTGATTATTTTGTAATATTTTTACTTGTTTCTGATCACCAGTAGTAATAACGGCGCGGGAAGGTATGAAGAGAGTGTTATCGCGTTTGTCAGTCAAAATACTGACATTGGCAGTCATGCCCGGCTTGACCGGCTTGTCGCTATCGTCCAAAGAAATTTTTACTTTGTAATAGACAACATCTTGGACATTTGTAGATCCCGGATCAATATTAAAAACTTTTCCGCTAAATTTTATATCTTCTCCAAAAGCGTCGAGCGTCATCGCTACAGCCTGTCCTAATTTAATTTTGGCAATATCGGTTTCGGAAACATCTACTTGAATTTCATAATGCGGAGACAAAAGTTTGATAACTTCATCGGCCCCACTGACCGATTCACCCACTTTGTAATTTACTTTAGTAATAATTCCGTCTATTGGCGCGGTAATAATTGCTTTATTGCGACTAGCCACCGCTTGCGCTACGGCCGCTCGATATGAAGCCACATCCACTTCGCGCGGTGGATTCTGCGCGTCTTTGAGGGCGGCCTGAGCTTTTTCGACAAGAGTTTGGTAAGAGGCATAATTATTACGAGCAGTCACGATATCGTGAATATCAGCGTTTAATGTCGCGTATTTTAAATTTAAATCAGTGCGCGCGGATTGGATACCGCTCTTCATTGTATCCAAAGTAGCCTGAGAAAGTGTGCCCACCGGAGGAGTATTGTCCAACACCAAAGAAACATAATAAAGTAAATTTTTCATCTTTACTATAGCACTTTCTGATTTAGCGGAAGAAAAATCAATTTCAGCGTGAGTTGATGCTTTGGTGAGATTATTTATAGACAAATCAAAAGCCAGCTTTGCCTCTTTTGCTTCCAAATAACTACTATTAGCCTTATTTAAATACTCGGTATTTAAAATAGACAAATAACTTTTAAAACTATTGTTGCCTAAAGTATTATCAATACCTAAAATATTGTCCGCTGAAGTGAGAGAAGAAGCCAAAACAACCTGCATAGATTGTAATGAAATCAATAAATCATCATAGGTATTTTGCACTAATTTACTTCCCTCGGCATCGTTACCATTTCCTTTGGCCTGAGTGAGATCATTTTTGGCTTTATCGAGCGAGGCTTGAAGCTGAGCAATATAATCGGGAGTAGCGCCGGCCAACTGTTTATTTAGATTCGCCTGAGCTTGGGCTACGGCCGCATTGAGTTCACTCAAACGCAAAGAAACCAAAACTTGACCGGCTTTCACCTGAGCACCTTCTTTGACATTGACCGCACTGAGAATTCCTGGAATTTCAAATTTTAGGGAGACATCATTGGCCGACTGAATTTGTCCGGTAGCGTCCACACTCTGTGCCAACATTCCCTGTTCTACCTTGGCGGTATCATACGCCACAGTTTTTTTGGCCACATTATTACGGTAAATTCCATAACCGCCAAGCGCCAGCACTACGACCAATCCGATATAGAATTTTTTGGTTTTAAAAAACGACATAATTATTTTAAGTTAATTTGAATAATTAAACCTTTTCCCAATCCCGGGCGTCTTTGAGGTATTTATCTTTAATGCCAAGAAAATAACCGCTGGCGGCTTCGTAAGTATTATCGATTTTACCGTCCAATATCGCCTCTTCGATATCTTCTTTTATTTTACCTACAGTAGGGCCGGGCTTGAGTCCACACAAGCGCATGATTTCTTCTCCGCGCACCGGCGACTGAAAAGCACGCATTTTATCACGCTCCATTACCAAAGTAATTTTTTCTTTTAGGTGATCATAATTTTTCAAACGCTTTTCTTTTTTATAGGGATTGCCGGTAGTGATATCACTTTGTCCCAAAATCAAAAGATCATCGAGGTCATCATCCAGATCCACGATCAATCGGCGCACAGCTGAGTCGGTAATTTCGTCATCCATGAGATTAATTGGTTGCATATGCCAGCGAACTAGTTTCGCCAGATAGGCAGTATCGTTATTGGCAAATTTCAAACGACGGCCGATAACTTTCATCATTTTCTCGCCTACAAATTCATGAGCATGAAAAGTCCAGCCGATTTTAGGCATAAATTTTTTGGTTTTTGGCTTGCCAATATCATGTAATAATCCCGCCAAACGCAATAGCGGCTTGGCACTGCGAATTGCGATATTATCCACCACTTTAAAACTATGGATAAGATTATTTTTATGTTGATGACCAAAAATTTCTTCCACACCATCTAGAGCCACTACTTCCGGCAAGATAATATCCAATAATTTGGTCTGAAAAAGCAAATTTAAACAAACCGATGGTTGTTTTACCGCCATCATTTTCATCAACTCTTCTTGCACGCGCTCGGCTGAAATTATTTTTAGACGCTCGCGATTTTTGTGAATTGATTCCAGAGTTTTGATATCAATACCAAATTCCAGCTGTCCGGCAAAACGAATTGCTCTCATCATACGCAAAGGATCGTCACTAAAAGTAGCGTCCGGATCAAGTGGTGTGCGCAATACCGCTTCTGAAAGATCAGCTTGGCCATTGAATAAATCTACTACTTGAGATTTTATTTTGGCCATACTTGGTCTGAGCAATCCAGAAAAAGCGGCTACCGGCACGGCCATAGCATTGACCGTAAAATCACGGCGGGAAAGGTCGGTCGCCAAGGTGGCTGATTCTACTTTTGGTTTGCGAGAATTTGCATCATAATTTTCCGATCGGGCACCGGCAAATTCTATCACCAGATTTCCTTTTTTATCTTCAAAAACATAGCGGGCCGTATCAAAATCCGGGAATTCCACTAGACTACCCACTTCTTTGAGATAAACATCAAATTTTTTGGCGAATTCCAAACCACTTCCAACCACCACAAAATCCACATCTTTTTTTTGATCGCGTCCGAGCAGATAGTCACGCACAAAACCACCCACGGCATATACCGGAGTTTTTTCTTTTTTGGATAGAGTGTTAATTTTTTTTATTACTTTAAAAATATCCATAACTAAACCTTTTTGTCACGACCGGAGCGTTTGGCGGCAATATCAGCAGAAATTAAACCATCTTTTAACAATTGCTTGATAGAATTTTCCATACTCACCATACCATCTTTGGCGCCGATTTGGATAGTGGATTTGATCTGACTAATATTATTTTCTTTAATAAGATTCGACACGGCCGGAGTATTTACCAAAATTTCACGAGCCGGCACACGACCGCCGTCCACACTGGGCAAAAGCTGTTGCGCTACCACCATTTTCAGTACAGCCGACAACTGAATCAAAACTTGTTTTTGACGAGAACCGTCGAAAGCATCCACAATACGCTCTATTGCCTCGGCGGCAGTGCTGGTGTGCAAAGTAGAAAGTACCAAGTGACCGGTTTCAGCTGCAGTAAGTACGGTAGCGATAGTTTCTGGATCGCGCATTTCCCCTACCAAGATCACATTTGGATCCTGACGCAAAACATGTTTAAGCGCGGTCGCAAAAGATTTGGTATCTACTCCAACCTCGCGCTGTTCAATAAGACTTTCTTTATCTTTAAACAAAAATTCTATCGGGTCTTCAATAGTCACGATATGAGCTTTGCGGGTTTTATTTATTTCTTCAATAATAGCGGCCAAGGTGGTAGATTTACCACAACCAGTAGGACCGGTGACCAACACCAAGCCGTCTAAAGTTTGTGGCACCCGCAACAGAGCCGGCTCAAAAACTAATTCTTTTGGGCTAGGAATTTCGGCCGGGATAAGGCGTGCGGCCAATCCCACCACATCGGTCTGCTGATGCAGATTTACACGAAAACGCTCACCGTCTTGCTCGTAGCTAAAATCTAATTCTTGTTCTTCAAGATAACGATCTTTTTGTTCTTTACTCAGCATCTCTTCAAATATGGCGACCTGCAATTCTTTGGCTGATAATTGTTTGGTTTCCAGTACTTTTAGCTCCCCTTCCACCCTGATCATCGGCATTTCACCGCCTACCAAATGTAAATCAGAAGCATTGTTATCAATAGCGTCTTTAAAGTATTGTTTGAGGTTCATAATACAGGTTTAGATAGAATGAGATATTTCCATTATTATTTAATCGCCGCTTTCATCAAGCCCACAAACAAAGGATGCGGACTGGTTGGACGTGATTTTAACTCCGGATGGAATTGAGTTCCGACAAAAAATGGATGATCTACTAATTCAACTATCTCTACCAAATCTTTTTCTTTATTCACGCCGACAATTTTTAAACCGGCATCATCAATGGCTTTTTTATAATCATTATTAAATTCATAACGATGACGATGACGTTCGGAAATTTTATTTTCACCATAAGCTTTGGCGGTCTTGGTACCGGCTTTTAATACACAGTCATAGGCTCCCAAACGCATTGTGCCGCCATAGCGATTCTTGCTAACATTTTGCGCTTGCATTGGATTGATATGGATTATAGGATTAGTTGTTTTTGGATTTACTTCCACCGTATGAGCGTCTTTTACACCGAGCACATTGCGAGCAAATTCGATAGTGGCCAATTGCATACCATAGCACAAGCCTAGATATGGCAGATTATTTTCGCGCGCAAATCGGATAGCGTTGATAATACCTTCAATACCGCGTGTGCCAAATCCACCCGGCACAATCAAAGCGTCATACTGACCCAAATTCTTTACCGCACCTTTATCTTTTTCGTAATCTTCACTATCGAGCCAAGTCATATCCGCTTCCGCTCCCACACTCCAGGCGGCATGTTTCACCGCTTGAATTACCGAAATATAAGAATCGGACAAAGTGTAATCACCGGTGGCAAAATATTTACCTACGACCGCCACTTTAATAGTTTTCTTTGGACTCTTCATGCGGGAAATAAATTTATTCCACTCCCCACTTTTATTGGCGCGATTTAATTTTATTTTCAAACGCTTGGCCAATAATTTTCCAAAATTTTGTTTTTCCAAAACTGCTGGAATTTCGTAAATACTAGCCACATCCGGAGCGGAAATAACATCTTCTTTGGATTGAAGCCAGCAGAAGAAAGCCAATTTTTCACGACGAGGCTGATCCAACACTTCTTTGCCGCGAGCAATAATAAAATCCGGCTGAATACCACTGCTATTGAGCGTACGAGCGGCCTGTTGAGTGGGCTTCGTCTTCATCTCACCCAAATGCGAAGGCACCGGCATATAACTTACCAACACAAAAGCGACATCGTCGGGATTGTCCAATTTCATCATACGGGCAGCATCCAAAAATAAAATATTTTCGTACTCACCCACTGTACCGCCAATTTCAATCACCATTATTTCGGCTTTGGTTTTTTCCGCCGCGGCTTTGATGCGGTCAATTATTTCCATCGGGATATGGGGCACTACCTGCACACAATGGCCTTTATAGCCCATAGAGCGTTCTTTTTCAATCACACTCAAATACACGCGACCCGTAGTCATATAATTGGTCGAAAGCAGATTAGTATCCAAAAATCGTTCGTAGTTGCCCAAATCTTGATCAGTTTCATCGCCGTCTTCGGTCACAAACACTTCACCATGCTCCACCGGATTCATCGTGCCAGCATCCACATTGATATACGGATCAATTTTTATCGCCGATACATTAAAACCATAATTTTTATAAATACGGCCAATTGAGGCAGCCGTGACACCTTTGCCAACACCGCTCAACACCCCACCAATTACGAAAATAAATTTTGTTTTTTGTTTCATAAACTTTAATTATATAATATAAAAAATCAAAAACGGACACTACTTCGTCCGTTTTTAAAGGGTCTCAACTCGGACCATGATTTCAGCCTCCAACCCATGGCGTAGTTTTACTTTTACCGAATATTCACCAGCTTTTTTGATAGTCTTATTTTCGAGCTGATTGCGCTCAATTTTTGTTCCGCGTCTAGAGAGCTCCTGCATAATCTTGGCCTGACCGACAGCGGCGTATAAAACACCGGCTTCACTAGCTTTTTCTTTGATATTAATTTCGATACCATCGAGCTTGGCGGCCAATTCTTGCTGGGTCTTCAAATCAAGTTCAGCATCTTTGGATTGTTTTAGTTTCTTATCACTCAATTCTTTGAGTGCTTTATCTTTGGCGACCACTGCCCAATGTTTGGGGAAGAGAAAATTGCGGGCATAGCCTTCGTTGACCTCTTTTATTTCATCGGCTTTACCCAAACCTTTCACTTCTTGTAATAGCACTACTTTCATATTTAGCTTGCAATATTGACCGTTTTACGCTAGTATTATACCACTGATGGTTAAAAATAACAATACTTTATGACAAAAAAACCTGAACGCAAAAAACCTATGGCCGAAAAACCTGCTTTTAAATGCGGTTTTATTACTATTGTAGGTCGTTCCAACACCGGTAAATCCACGCTATTAAACACTTTAATAGGTACCAAACTGGCCGCCGTTACCCACAAACCGCAGACTACCCGCGATATTATTCACGGCGTACTCAATACTGGCGAAGGACAGGCTATTTTTGTAGATACCCCGGGTGTATTGAAGGAAAAGAATAATCCTATAGCTGGCCGACTGGTAGAAAAAGTAGAAGAAGCCGTAAAAGAGATCGACGAAATATTGTATGTAGTAGACCCTACCAAACCAATCGGCGCGGAAGAAAGATTCATTCTTTCCATTTTACGCAAACTATCTATACCCAAACTTTTGGTAATAAACAAATGCGACCTACCAGAAAAAGAAAAAACATTCTTGGCGGACTATAAAAATCTCGGCGAAGAATTTGATGCCGTGTTTGAATCTTCTGCTTTACTCAATCGCCATATCCAGCCAATCAAAGCAAAAGTATTTGAACTATTACCGGTAGGCGAACCAATGTACGACGGTGATCAAATCACCAACATTGGAAAAAGCCAGTGGGTATCAGAAATTATCCGCGAAAAGATTCTCTTGGCGCTACGTAAAGAAGTGCCATACACTATCAGCGTAAAGGTAGAAAACATTGAAGTAAAAGCAGATATCATCGTAATCGATGCCATTATTGCCACCTCCGACGCTCGATACAAAAAAATGATCATCGGCAAAGGCGGACGCGCTCTAAAAGAAATCGGCATTGCCGCCCGCAAGGAATTGGCAACAGCGCTCAACAGCAAAATATTCTTACAACTAGAAGTAGAAACCGATAAACACTGGGAAGAAAGAGTTTAAAACAAAAAAAATATCCCCCGACTCAGTCGGGGGATATTTTTTATTTTATTTTTTGATAACCGCCTTAGCCGCAGGTTTCGGAAGAAACACGCCAAACGCTTTCTGCAACATCACATCCTCCCCTACTTTTTGTTTAGCCCAATCTTCTTTCACCACCACATCTGGTTGTATGCCTTGTTCATTAATATTTTTACCGTTTGGAGTATACCATTCAGCTACGGTTACTTTCAAAGCCGACCCATCACTAAGCATTTCATAATCCTGCACCGAACCTTTACCAAAACTCTTTTCGCCTACGATAGTGGCTTTTTTAAAGTCTTGCAAAGCACCGGCCAAAATTTCGCTGGCCGAAGCGGAGCCACCATTTAGCAACACCACGGTCTTTATATCTTGCAAACGATGGGTGCCGATAGTATGATGATCATTACTGTCGCCGTTACTGAATTTTTCACTCACAACTTTTCCTTCCGGTATCCACTCACTGGCCACCGCTACAGCGGCATCCAGATACCCACCAGGATTATTACGCAAATCTACAATTAATTTGGTGAGTTTTTTATCTTGAATTTGTTTGATAGCTTTATCAAACTGTGGTACGGTATCTTGATTAAATTGCATGATGCGGATATAGGCAACATTTTTATTTTTTATCGAAAACATTACAGACGGCACACTGATTTTGGCGCGAGTGATTACAAAATCTTTTGGCTTCGTAAAACCGGCGCGCATAATACTAAGCGTCACATTCGTACCGGCGGTGCCGCGAATTTTTTCTACCGCGGTATTACTGTCCATACTAATACTGACCAACTTATCAATCGCGTAAATTTTATCTCCCGGCAACAAACCGGCCTTTTCCGCCGGCGTACCCGACAATGGAGCAATAATTAATAATTGGTTATTTTTTACACCGATTTCGGCTCCGATGCCGCTAAATTCACCATCCAAACTTTTATTAAATTCTTCCGCTTGTTTTGGAGGAAAATATACAGTATATGGATCGCCAAGCCCAGACACCATTCCCTGCATCGCTCCATAAAACAAATCAGAATCTTTTACCGGTTGTTTAGCGTATTTACTTTTAACTTTATCCCAAACTTCCCAAAATTGTTGGAAGTCAACTTCTCGGGAATTAGTCTGATTTTTATCCAGATTGATAACCGAAGTAGACCAAGTGGAATTTTCTGCTGCCTGACTTATCAGGCGTTTGGAATCCATCGCTTGACCAGCCACCACACCCAGACCAAACAAAGCCACGGACATGATAATAGTAAAATAAACTCCGGCGTATTTACGCGCTCTGTCTTTAGTTGGATTTATTTGATCTGTCATAAATTTATTCTTTTACGATTTTAATATCAGCACCGACGGAATTTAATACCGAGTACAAATTTTCATAACCCCTGTCAATCACATAGGTATTGCGCAAAATTGATTTGCCACTGGCGGCCAACATACAGATCAGCACATTTACGGCGGGTCGCAGAGCCGGCGGCGACATTAGTTCGGTCGCGGCAAATTTCGTAGGACCTTCTACCCACAGACGATGCGAATCTAGCAAAGTGACATCCGCTCCCAATTTTTGCAATTCAAGGGCATAGACAGCTCTATTTTCAAAGGCCCAATCATGCACTAGCGTACGCCCCTGAGCCTGAGTAAGAATAGGAATGAAGAGTGGTAAATTGTCGATATTAAGACCAGGAAATGGTCGTCCGTAGATTTTATCCGGCAGAGCCATTAGTTTACTCGGCACTATTTCAATATCCACGATTTTGAAATGTCCATTTTTGGATAAACGCTCATTTTTAATTTTATACTTCTGTCCCATTACATCTAATTTACAAAGTTCAAGCTCCAAAAATTCCAAAGGGCAATTTTTTATTGTGAGATTTGAGGCAGTAGTAATCGCCACCGAAATAAAAGTCATCGCTACTATTGGATCCGGCATCACCGGATAATCTACCGACTGCAAGGCTGACACACCCTCTATTTCCAGAGTAGTAGTGCCGACACCTTTTATTTTGGCACCGGCTTTTATCAAGAAATAACAAAGGTCTTGGACCTGATAATTGGCCGAGGCCATTTTTATGGTGGTTTTTCCCTGGGCCAGCACGGCCGCCATTATTACATTTTCAGTAGTAGTATCCCCGGATTCGTACATTACTATACAGGCTCCTTTCAGAGCGGAATTTTTTACAATATAATTAGAATCGGTAGATTTCACTTTTACCCCTAATTTTTCCAAAGCGTACCAATGCGGACGCACAGTGCGCTCGCCCAAATGACAACCGCCGGATTTTGGTAATTTATAACTTTTTACGCGAGACGCCAAAGCGCCCCAGAAGAATATTGAGGCTCGGGTTTTCTCCGAAGCGTTCACATCAATTTTATTCATCTTGAGCTCCCAGCTGGCATCTACTTCCAAAATATTATCTTTCACCCAGCGAGTTTTCACCCCAATACTTTGTAATAATTCAATAATACGACTCACTTCTTGGATTTGAGGCATATCGGATAAGGTGGTTTTTCCTTTGATCATCACCGCCGCGCACAAAAGGGCCACCGCCGAATTCTTCGCTGATTGAGTATCTACCGTTCCTTTTAATTTTTTTCCACCGTTGATAATAAGGTACGACATGTTTTATGCGTATTTTAAAGGCTTTTCTTTTTTTATATTATATACTATACTACAAAGAATTAATTCGCGCAAACCTACTTATGGAATATCCTGGGAGTAAATTTACCAGACCATGGCGACTAACAATGTTGGCTTTTTTTATTACCGCTTTTTTCATCATCTCCCCCCTATTGGTAATGTATACGGCTGGCTATCGCTATGATTTCAAAAACGGCATCATCCAAGAAATCGGCGCAATCAGTGTGGATATTTTACCAAAAAATGCCGCCGTCTTTTTGAACGACATGAAAATCACCGGTAAAATGCCGCTTCGTCTAAAAAATGTTTCTCCGGGCAAATATAAAATAAAAATCACCGCGGATGGATTTTATGACTGGGAAAAAGAAATTACCGTAGAAACCAAACAGACTGTCTATATCAAGGAAATAAAATTAATAAAAAAATCAGTTGCGGAAAAAATTATTGACGGACAAGTTGGAGAACTATCACTGTCAGCCGATAAAAAATATCTCGTATATCAAAAAAATAATGAAAAAAATCAGGAATTTTATCTGCGTGATCTTGTAGAGAAGCAAGATACTCTTATTTTAACCAGCGATAAACTCAAAAAATATAAAATCCAATGGTTTGAAAACGCTAATATTTTTGCTATTGGCGCGGATGATAATTCTCAGATTCAGATAGTAGACACCACCGAACCGCAACAAAATTGGGATCTAGCCAAAGAAGAAAAAAATAAAATTATCAAATGGCATTGGAGCGATGCCTACGATGCCGAAATTTATTATTCCACAAAAACTCAACTAACAATAATCGATACCGCCACTAAACAAAAAACTACCCTTGGTAAAAATAATTTTCTGGACTGGTGGACGGATAATCGCCAGATATGGAGCATTCAAAAACCTTCTTCTACCGATCAGTTTGTGGTAATAAAAAATACTTTTGGTTTTAAACAAACTTTTATCACCCTCAATGACCCAAACTGGAATTTTATACAAACAAACGATAATCAAATTTTATTAAAAAAAATAAACCAATCCGAAATGCTTTTGGGCTATCAGGGATCTCAATATAATTTTTATGGTGAAAAATTTTTAAATTCGCCTTATAATAATTGGTGGATAATGTGGACACCGTGGGAAATTACCACCTATAGCCGCGGCGAAGAACCGTTTTTATTGAATCGTTCCGGTGAAAAATTAAATAAAGTAGTAGTGCTGGACGAAAACAATACACTAGGCCTGATTTGGGCTGATAAAATGACTGTTCTGTTCCCCTACTATTTTGTAAACCATACCTTAATTAACCAATCTATTTCCGATGCCGTGTCCGATGGACAAAATAGAATTTTATACTTTTCCGGTAAGCTAGACAATCAAGATGGACTGTGGAAAATAAATTATTAAAATAATATGCGATTAATTACTTTTACGGACGGCGGTGCGCGCGGCAACCCCGGTCCAGCGGCGACTGGGATTGTCATAAAAGATGAAGCCGGACATACTATTGATGCCTATGGCGAATATCTGGGTGAGCAAACGAACAACTTTGCCGAATATTCCGCACTCATTTCCGCGCTCAAACGCGCCAAAGAACTAGGTGCGACCGAAGTGGAATGCCGGCTCGACAGTGAGCTAGTGACCAAACAAATGCAGGGCAAATATAAAGTTCGCGATCCTGGACTGCAAAAATTATTTGTCCAAGCTTACAACGCCTCCACTGCTTTCAAAAAAATCACTTACCACCATATATTTCGTGAAAGTAATAAAGAAGCCGACAAACAAGTAAACGAAACTTTGGACAAAAAAAACCTCTCAAAATAATCGAGAGGTTTTTAATTTTAATTTACTGAGCGGTGGTAGTAGTCTGAGTGCTGGCAGAACCAGTAGTAGTAGCGCTAGCACTGACTACAACCTGGGCTTTCAGCGCGGCTTTACCGGCTTTAAAAGCGGCTTCAGCGGCTTTATTTGTGACTTTAAACTTCTCTAAAGCGGCTTTCTTGGTAGTGTTAAAAACAGTGACGGCGGCTTTCTTGGCCACAGCATCGGCACTGCTGGCAACAGCTACTTTTAGATCAACACCGGCTTTTTTCAAAGCTTCGTTGTATTCTTTTTGAGCAGCTTTCTTGGCTTCTACCTTAGTCTTTTCCAAAGCTTTTATAGCCACCGCTTTGGCTTTGACTACTTCTTGCTTTTGTTTTCTTTCATCTTTTAATTTTTGAACCATCTCCTTGGCTTTTTCGTTAATCGCTTTGCGATCGGCGACGGCTTTTTGAGTAACGGCTTTTTTCTCCATTACCGCTTTCTGAGTTATCTCCTTCTTGGCCTCTTTGGTTTCTTTAATGATATTTTTTATTTCCTTCTTGACTTCCTTGGCTTCAATTTTTGTTTCAGCTTTTACATTGGCGTTGGCGTTTACCTCAACTGCGGAAGCTGGAAGAGCGGAAAGCATTAGACCCAAAACAAACAAACTGGATAATATTTTTTTCATAGATAAAATTAAATTTAATTTATTTTTTACTTTTTTGATTATTTTTTCTGTCAGAAAATTTATCGACCTTGAGAAAAAGAGCTTTTCTGAAACGAAAAACTATTAATAATAAAATGATTACAGCGGTCAAAACCAGAATTATTATACCAATATTTTCAATCGGAAAAAATTCGAATATTTCATCACTAAAATCCGTAACTAAAGAAAGATTACTTTTAATAATATCCACCATCACCGGCAAAAATTCAAAGGTTCCTTCTTCGGACATTTTTATATAAACCACGCGCACCATCAGCGCCAAAATAGCCACAAAAAACGTAATTAGCCCAAAGAGATAATAACGCTTTCGTACCACTTGGACCGAACGCATGATATCGCCGTGCATTTTTGGGGGAATTTCTTCTATTTTACTCGAGATGTTTTGCTCTTCATTATTCATATGGATTCTTTAATTCTTCGCTTAAAGCTTTTTTCGCCCGATATAAATGAGTTTTCACTGTATTTATAGGCAGTTCTAAAACCTCGGCGATTTCTTCATAACCCAGTTCATCTCGATAAAACAAGAGCAACACGGCCTGATAACCAGGTTTTATTTTTTTGATTGCATTGTCAATGAGCTCTTTATTTTCCTTGTTTTCTAAATCTTTATACGCAGTGGACTCACCAATTGTTTCAAACGCGCTGTCCGGATCATCAATAATAAATAATTCGTGAGTCTTTTTGGCTTTTCTTAGCCAATCATAGGCTGTATGAGTGGCCACGGTGTAAGCCCAAGTCTTAAATTTATAATCTGGATCAAAAGTGTGCAAACTGCGATAAATCTTGATAAATGTTTCCTGTGTGACATCTTCGGCGTTTTCTTTTTGATTCACAAAACGCAATAGATAGCCAAAAATCTGCTTTTCATAACGAAAAAGCAACTGCTCAAAAGCACGCACATCCCCTTTTTGCGCCTTTTCTACCAATTCTTTATCAGATAAATCTTGCATAAAAAAAGTATACCATTTCTGGTATACTTTTGAAAGGATAAATTACAACTCGTCTTTTAAATCTTCCAATTTTTTACGCACTTCGCGGCTAAATCTTTTTGGCACGCGAATTTTTATTTTTACAAATTGGTCACCGCGACTGGTGCGACCAAGATGGGTTATGCCGTGACCTTTTACTTTTATCAATTGTCCGGATTCAATTCCTTCGGGTATCATGAGTTTCACCGGACCGTCTATTGTTTCTATCTCTATTTTATCACCAAGCACGGCTTGAGGAAAACTAATTTCACTTTGAGTGTACACATCAAAACCTTCACGATGAAAATATTTATTTGGTTTAATATGGGCGCGCACATACAAATCTCCGCTTTGACCTCCATGTCCAGCGGCTTCACCGTAACCAGTGAGACGAATAGATTCGCCTTCATCAATACCAGCTGGTATTTTTACGGTAATATCCTGATCTTTTTGCATTACGCCACTACCACTACAATGTTTACATTTTTTACTTGGCTTCTGTCCCCTGCCCTGACAATCGGTACAAGTCACTACGGTCTGCATAGCACCCAAAAATGTGCGCTGGACCTGGACTACTTGCCCTTGGCCTTTACAGGTGCTACAGGTATCTAATTTGGAGCCAGGCTCAGCACCACTACCACTACAGACATCACAAGCACTTTGTTTGCGCAGATGAATATGTTTTTCTACACCAAAAGCCGCTTCTTTGAATTCCAGCTCTGCATCTACTTGGATATCGTGGCCACGAGATTGGCGCGAAGCACCGCGAGAGCGGCCACCACCAAATCCAAACATTTCACCAAAGATATCTCCCAGATCGCCTTCAAACTGAAAACCGCCCTGACCACCGCGAGCCGAACGCATGAAATCATCCCAATTACCGCCACCGCCAAATCCACCCTGCTGTTCAAAATCTGAACCAAACTGGTCGTATTTAGCGCGCTTATCGGCGTCGGATAATACCTGGTAGGCTTCGTTGGCTTCTTTGAATTTTTTTTCATCGCCGCCGGGTCTATCGGGATGGTGTTGCATCGCCGCCTTCTTGAAAGCTTTTTTGACTTCATCGGCAGTGGCGTTTTTTTCAACCCCTAATATTTTATAATAATCTTTGGACATAATTTATTTACGGAATTTAGTACAAATTTTCTGGATCAGTATTGAAAATAGCATAATCAACTACAAATTTTACACCTCTGTCATCTTCATCATCAACAGACCCTTCCCAACTGGTAGCCAAAAATTTCAACATTAAAAACGGCCCAATTTCATTTTTTATCCAAGCGGAAAAATTTTTTTCCGGGCAATTTTTTGCTTCTTCTATCAACTCTTTGCTAGTAGCCACCACCTGATTAAAATCACAATTATCGGCACTGAGAGATTTTACAAAAGTAACAAATTTTTTATAAACATCTAATTCCGGCTGTCCGATATTTTCCGAGTTTACCAAAACGATCGTACCATTACTGCTAGCAAATTTTTCTTTTAAACGATCAAAATACGCTCTAAATTTATTTAGATCTTGCTTGCCCATTTCAGCGGCGGCGATTTGGTCGGCTTCAAAATTATCGGACATATGGTATACTTTTTATAAATACGAGGGCAGACGAAATGTCTGCCCGCATATTATATCATTTAAATTGGATTATTTCACTACTTCCCCTTCAATTGGGCCTTCCTCTTTTTTGTCGGTACCAGGAGCGGCGCCTTCAGTACCAGCGGCACCCGGAGCCCCTTTGGCAGCGTCTTGTTCTTTCTGATACATCTTCATACCCACCGCTTGAGCAGCTTTAGATAGTTCGTCAGCAGCTTTTTTGAGAGCCTCAACATCGTCTTTGTCTTTTAGCTCTTTTACTATTTTCAAATTTTCTTCCACTTTGGATTTTTCTTCGGCAGTAATTTCCACTTTCTTTTCTTCCACATCTTTCATCATTTTTTCGGTGGTGTAGACCATGGAATCCGCGATATTGCGCGCTTCGATAAGTTCTTGTTTTTTCTTATCCTCGTCAGCGTGCAATTCGGCTTCTTTTTTCATCTTTTCAATTTCTTCTTTGGAAAGACCAGTGGAGGCTTCGATACGAATACTTTGTTCTTTGTTAGTACCTTTGTCTTTGGCTTTTACATTCAAGATACCGTTGGCATCGATATCAAAAGTCACTTCGACTTGCGGAATACCGCGAGGAGCCATTGGGATACCATCCAAAATAAAGCGACCCAAAGATTTGTTGTCAGCGGCCATTGGACGCTCACCTTGTAATACATGAATTTCTACACTTGGCTGGTTGTCAGCGGCCGTGGAGAAAGTTTGAGATTTAGAAGTTGGGATAGTGGTATTGCGTTCGATGAGTTTGGTCATCACGCTACCCATAGTTTCGATACCAAATGATAATGGAGTCACATCAAGCAACAACACATCTTTCACATCGCCTTTGAGCACACCACCTTGCACAGCCGCACCGATAGCTACCACCTCATCTGGATTCACACTAATGTTTGGTTTTTTACCAAAGAATTTTTCGACAGTAGCCAACACCAATGGCATGCGAGTCATACCACCGACCATGATTACTTCGTTGAGATCAGAAGGAGAAAGTTTGGCATCTTCGAGAGCTTTTTTCACTGGACCCAAAGTTTTTTCTACGAGACCGCCAACCAATTCTTCCAATTTAGAACGAGTCAATTTCAAAACCAAATGTTTCGGACCGTTGGCATCGGAAGTAATAAATGGTTGATTGATTTCACTTTCTTGAGCAGTGGACAATTCGATCTTGGCTTTTTCAGCAGCTTCTTTAATACGCTGCAAAGACAAAGGATCTCTGCCTAAATCTACGCCTTGATCTTTTTTAAATTCATCCAAAATCCATTGAATAATTACTTGATCAAAATCATCACCACCAAGATGAGTATCACCGTTGGTAGAAAGCACCTGCACATTGTCTGGAGCGACTTCAAGGATAGACACATCGAAAGTACCACCACCCAAATCGTAAACTACGATTTTTTGTTCAGTTTTTTTATCAAAACCATAGGCCAAAGCGGCGGCAGTTGGTTCGTTGATAATACGCAACACTTTTAGACCGGCAATTTCACCGGCGTCTTTGGTAGCCTGGCGCTGAGAATCATCAAAATAAGCTGGTACGGTAATTACTGCTTCGGTAATTTTTTCTCCCAAGCGTTCTTCGGCATCGGCTTTCATTTTTTGCAAAATCATGGCCGAGATTTCCTGAGGAGAATATTCTTTACCTTGCATTACCACTTTCACACCTTCACCAGATTTTACAATCTTGTAAGGCATGAGTTTGAGATCGCGCTGTACTTCTTCGTCATTCCAATTGCGACCGATCAGGCGCTTGATGGAATACAAAGTATTTTCCGGATTGGTCACAGCCTGACGTTTGGACAGCTGACCTACCAAGCGTTCGCCTGATTTATTCACAGCCACGATGGACGGAGTGGTGCGTGCACCTTCTTTATTTTCGAGAACTTTTGGTTGGCCCCCCTCGATGATAGCCATACAACTATTGGTTGTACCTAAGTCGATTCCAAGTACTTTTGACATATATATTAAATTATTATATTAGTTAAATTATTTTCCGTCTTTCCATTTTGCGGAAATGGCGATGCCACCTCTGATATTAAATCTTACTTCCACTTCACATTTTTTTGGCTTCACGAACTTCACAAAATCTTTTCCAATATCTACAGCCAAATGCTCATGAAAAACTCCTTCGTTGCGATATGTTTCTAAATATAGTTTCATGGATTTACTTTCCACTACATATTTATCCGGCACATAATTGATTACAATTTCAGCGTAATCCGGTTGACCAGTAAGCGGGCAACGGCAAGTGAATTCGGTACATACCAGCTCCACTTCCATATTTGGTCCGGCGTGATTAGGAAATACTTCCAAACTTTTTTCTACTTTGGAAGTCGCACCCTTGCCTAATTTGGTTAAACTTTTTAAATCTTCTTTAGAAGTTGGCATAGTTATTTCTTTTTAGTAATTTTAATTTCTACTTTTTTTGGTTCAGATAATTGTAATTTCGGACATTCAATTTTCAGTATACCATCTTCAAAGGTCGCTTCTACTTTATCTTCGGCCACTTCTGCCGGCAAAGCGATCTGGCGGAAAAATGATCCACTACGCACTTCTTTACGATGATAATTTTTTTCCTCAATTTCGTGTTCTTTGTGGTGTTCACCTTGCAGAGTGAGCACGCCATTTTCTACACTTACTTTGACATCTTCGGGACTAAATCCAGCGAGCGGTGTTTCTACCACTACGGATTTGTCGGTTTCGTATATATCTACGGCGGGTGTAAAGGCTTTCATACTGGAATTTACTGCCGGCAAACGATTGAAAGCTTCGTCTGACTGATCAAACGGATCCCACATAGGGCTCCAGCGTATTAAAGTCATATAATAAAAATTTAAAATTAAATTTATTTTGTAATTGTTACTTTGGCGGCTTTAATAATTTTTCCTCCCATTTTATAGCCACCTATTAATTCTTTAATTACTATCCCCGGTTCTTTTCCTTCCACTTCTTCTTCGCCCATGGATTCATGCATATTTGGGTCAAATTTTTCTCCGACAGTTTTTATTTCTTCGATACCGTGCGCTTTCATCACATCACCAAATTGTTTCATGATAAATCCGACACCATCAATCCAGTTCTTCATTTGCTTATGTTCTTCATTATCAACTTGTAACTGAGGATGATGAAAAAAAGCGGATTTGAAATTGTCGTAAACTGGAATAAAATCTTCGAGAATATTCGCCTTGCTCATTTGCGCCCATTCGCCACGGCGCTCACTAGTTTCTTTTTGTAAATTTTTATAATCTGCTAGCGCACGCTGCCAATCTTTTTTATATTCTTCAATTTTATCTGTATTTGCAGAGCAATCTTTACATTCTTTACTTCCCCAAAAACTTTTTTTGTCTTTTATTAAAAATTTTTCAACATTTTCTTTTACAATATCAACCACATCGTCTCTTTTAACAATCTCTTCTGGTGTTAACCAAAAATATTCAGACGCTTCTCGTTCATCTAATTTTATTTCATAATCTTCTCCCACAACATTAGCTCTGTAATTAAGTCCTAAAAAATGTTTTTTACTTTTATATCCAGGATGTTCAACTAATTCTAGAGTGCCCAATAGTTCAATATCGGCAATATCTAAATTAGTTTCCTCTTTCACTTCGCGTTTTAAAGCTTCTTCTCCAGTTTCGCCGTATTCTACATGGCCGCCTGGACCAATTAAACGACCACCCCAACTAGGAGAGCGCATTACAAACATTTTACCTTCTTTGTTAAATATATAGGCACCAACCACTACTCTTGGGAACTTTTTTTCTGTATTTAAATCAGTCATATTACTTGTTTAAAATTTCTTTAACTAATTGTAAAAGCGAATAATTGCGTTTGTAATCGGTGCGATTTGGCGCCAACAATATCAACAAGCTGTCACCAAATTTAAAAGACGCGACGGATAACATATTTCCAAACGGATGCTCAGTACCAACAAAAAATTTAATTTCACCAGAAACAAGATCGTAAAAACCAGGAATACAATCTTCACAGCGATCAAAAACTTGCGATACATCCCCCACTATACCTAATTCGATAAATTCCGGTTTGGAAAATAAGTTGGAAAGACCGGTGTAATAAATCGAATTGGGAGAAAAAGCAAAGATAACGGTTTCCTGAGTGATAGCGGCCAAAACTTTTGCTAGATTTTTTTGAGCTTGAATTTTGTCTTCAAAACCAAAAAAACTTTCCAAAGCATCTGACTCTTTCTTGCCGACTTTCATTTTTTCCCAATCAGTTTTTTCAATATAGTACTTATACCCTGCTTCGGTAGGAATACGACCAGCTGAGGTGTGAGGATGAGTCAGGTAGCCCATCTCTTCCAGTTCGCGCAATTCATTGCGGACAGTGGCTTCGCTCCAATCTAAACCAGCTTCAGACACCAAAACTTTCGACCCAATTGGTTGGGCCGTAGCAATATATTTTTCAATTACGAGGGTGAGGAGTTGTTCTTGGCGGGTATTCATAGGCATGTTATCACTCTAACCTTACGAGTGATAATATACCAGAACTTATCCACACTGTCAAGGGATTAAACTTTGGCTTAAAATAAACAAAAAAGACCATTTTACATGGTCTTTTAGGCTTTTATTTTATAGTCTGCACTTCATGCAAAAGAACATTTTCTACATATATCCCACGAGCATAAAAGATGCGTTCGAGCTCATTTTTGAGATCCATCTCTACCGCGTCACGCTTGGTGCTTACGATCTCATTCTGATCAAATTTACTAAATACCATACGTACTCTACTGCGGATAGTCGGGCGGATAATCTTAGCGACAAAATCTTCACCGATCTGTTGCCAGATGCTTGGAATCTGATGAACATCCAAGCGGAGTAATACAGTCCCCTCTACACCCACACGCATACCGTCCTGGGTCATAGCGGCTATTGGAATATCTCCCAAAGCTTTTTCATTTTGGACATTGAATTGACGATTGATGGAATATTCCAAGGTCTGCACATTAAACAGCTTGGCTTTCTGCCAAAAAGGAATTTTGAGGTGTAAGCCTGGGGTCAAAACTTTTTTCAATACACCGCGACCCAAATCATAGACACAAGCAACATAACCTGGTGGGACGGTGATAAAAAAGCCTTTGAGAACATCGTCCACTACGAACGAATACATTAATTTATCTAAAGAATCTCCGGCCATAAATTTTAGTGGTGGCCTCCCCCGCCCGTATCTTTGGGTTTAGCGGAAAAAAGCACATATATTAATACGCTGATTATATCAGAAAATACCATGGAAGTCAAAATAAACAAGGACTTTACCATCGGCAACATCCATAGCGCGGTAAAGGTAAATAGTGGGAATAAAAATAGAAAAACTACCTGACTATTTTCCCAATGTTTCTGATTACGATTTTCAAAAACAGTATAAGCAAAAATATAAACAGCGGCTATTCCAGCCCAAATCCAATCATGGATATGACCAATCTCAAAGCCATAAAAATTGGTGTTAATTTTACCTGGAAAATCTATCGAAGGGTACAAAATTTTGGCTAGTCTGTCTCCGGTGATACCGCGCACAAACACCTGATAAAGCAGTACTAACACGAGTAATTGAATCAGCAACGTAAGCACTTTGGCCCAAGGAGAGATCTTATTTCTTTTGATTATTTTACGAATTTCCTCGTTTTGGGCAATACTATCATGACGAAAAGCTTGAGCAGCTTCTAGGGCTTCCTCCTGAGCTTTTTCTTGTTTTACGGAATTACGCTCAGAAATAATAGTGAGCGGTAACAAAACAAATCGTAACAAAACCGTGAGCCATACTACGGCCCAGCCTAAATTGTGGTCAGTGAAATTATTGTAAATCCAGATCAAGGCGTTCACAAGCGGAATCAACAAAAATTGATTCCAAATAACTAGAAGAGTATCAAACATAATAAACTAACTATAGCATAAAAACGGCTTTTTGACAACCTAAAAACAAAAAAGCCCCAACACTGGTCGAGGCTTTTGAATAATTTATTTTATACCTTCACCGGCAACAAAATTTTTAATATCGGAGATTGTACTCATCATTTGGGCCGGGAAGATGATAGTGGAATTCTTCTCTACACTAATTTCGGCCATAGTCTGCAAATTGCGCAATTGGAGAGCAATCGGATGAGCGGCAATAATGTCGGCCGCATCGGCCAATTTTTGAGAAGCTAAGAATTCACCTTCAGCCGCAATAATTTTGGCGCGTTTTTCACGCTCGGCTTCGGCTTGTTTGGCCATGGCGCGCTGCATGCCTTCCGGCAATTCAATATCTTTGATTTCTACTACCGATACCACCACACCCCAGGCTTCGGTATGGGCATCCAATACTACAGCAATTTCTTTGTTAATTGCTTCGCGTTCGCTCAAGATTTCATCCAATTGAAAGCGCCCAACAATATTACGCACGGAAGTCTGAGCAATCTGATTGATGGCGGACATCACATTTTCAATTGCCACAATACTTTTCACACCATCCACGATTTTGTAATAAGCCACGGCAGACACATCTACCGATACATTATCCTTGGTAATAATTTTTTGCGGAGAAATTGGCAAAGTAATGGTGCGAAAATCCACTTTGCGCACCTGGTCGATAAATGGAATTACCCAATTTAAACCAGGTTCTTTGATACCAATAATCTTACCCAAGCGAAACACTACGCCTTTTTCATACTGTTGGACCACACGCAGACCTAGCACTATGACTAAGAAAACTACAAGAGCAATCTCGTACATATTTTTATAAATTAAAAATAACCTATATATACACTAGGCCATAATAACTTTTTTGTCAAAATGATGCATATAAACTAATTGCTTTATTAATCATTGTTGATATAATATATAGCATTAACAAACTGACATTTATATATGAAATTTAGACCATTTCCAGAAATGGCTCGCTTTCCGGAAGAACCAAAATTAGAAGGAGTGCCACATTCGCCAGAAGAATCTCTTTTTGCAACATCGCCTGAATTAACTTGGCTATTGGATTTCCCATATAAAAATTCAGAACAAATTCATCAACAAATAAAAGAATTTACCGCTCAACTGCCGGCTGAACCAGAAAAGCTGGAGGGCTTATTTGCCGCCTTTGATATGATAGACGGTCTACCTGGCTATGACAAGGTATTACGATACAGAGAAAAAATTATTGAAGGAATTAAAAAGATAAATTTTAAAGAAACACCGACACTGCCCAATGCCGCTATTGAAAAATGGCTTAGCTATTATGCCCAAGATACCGTTTTCAAAGATATAGCGGAAAATTTTATTAGACAATTCCTCCGTAGCAACAAAGATTCCAAATCAATGATTGATTGTGTTTATAATTTATTATTGATCGGCATAAAGAGTGGAAATCAGAATATAGAAAAACTTGTATCTCAAATTATCTGCAACGACGCTGACAATATCATGGACGCCGACTCCAAACAATTTACTTTGTTAATATTAGGCACCTGGATTCCAAACGATGACGAAGTACTAAAAAAAGCAATCGACATTGATGCCGCCCGTGATTATTATATTTATCTAAAATATCCGGAACTAAAAGATAAATATTACACCGGCTTGCAACAAGCACTGAGTAAAAAAGAAAATATGATTGCTTTTCAAAATATACAGAAAGAATGGGACCCGGTAAAATTGCGTAAGCTAAAAATGCTTTTTAGTAAGGGAGCAAAAGATACCACCAACATGACTATGGATGATATGACATCCGGTGGCTATCCAAACGACATCATATTTAAAAATCCTAGCGACCTCAGAAAATTGGTAACAAAATTATCTGTCCAAGAGCACAATCGCTTAGATCCATCAAAGACACGAATCAACGTGGTATTGCCAAATTTTCAAGGCGGCTCAAACATTCAAAATATATCCGAACTAATAAAAACCGCTCTAGACAAAGATTCAAAAGATAAAACTGCTCAAACTGATGAAACTTATTGGGAGTCATTGGCTTATCTACATCCAGAAAATATTGACCAAGAAAAACTAGAACTGATCGCCAAAGAAAATGAACGACTCGTACAAGAAATGCAAACTGACACCAGATATCTTCTATCCCCTCGAGGAGATTTATTGGAAATATCCGATGAGGATTTAAAAAATTTAGGATTCAAAGCTATCGCCTACGAAATGGATCCTAAAAACAAACGCGATACGGTAGTGACTGTAAAAATCGGAAATTTTACATTTAAACTGTTATTGGACGAATTTTTTACTTTTAAACAAGCGGATACCAAAGATGGTCTACTACTGCCCCCAGACGCGGAATTTTTGAAAAATATTATTCTTAGCCACCTGCGGGAGATTCGATGTTCTGAAAAATTAAATGAGGCAGGCGAAGACAAAAACACACAGGAAGGCGGACGCAGTGCTTTTTATTCACGCCGCGCCCACAGACGCAAGTTGCCTATGGGCCAATCCCCAAGCACCGAACAAATTCAAAGAACTTGGGAACATTATAATATTGATATTCCGAGATTAAACCAAGAAGCGCGCAATAAAGGGGAAGAAAAACAGGTTACTTTTGTTTTTGAGGTAGAAAATATAGCCGCTAGCGGCATCGGACCAGTGCGATCCAAAGCACCCGAAGCCACCAAAAGACTCAGGGCTATTTTAACTACCTAAAATAATCAACCAAATATATTAAAGCCCGATATTTCTGGGGCTGTTTAACATTGACCAAAAGCGATTTTTGTGGTACAATTTGCCAGTAAAATAGATTAAATTCAATATATGGACCATGGTGACGTAATTCTGCGTTTTGATAATGTGACATTTTATTACGATGAAAACAAAATCTTGCTCGAAGACGCGAGTTTTTCAGTGCGTGAAAATGCCAAAATTACTATCATGGGCCAAAACGGCGCTGGTAAAAGTACTATTTTTAAAATGATTACTGGTGAACTCAAACCGGAAAAAGGCAGTGTCCATATCGGACAAGGCGCCACTATCGGCATCGCCACTCAAGTAATGAAGCCGGAAAATGCTGAAAAAAGTTTGGAAGAGTTTTTTGCCGGAGCTTTTGAAGATAAAAAATATGATCTGCCAAAAAGAATTAAGGATGTATTGGAAGTAGTGCGACTAAATGTAAAACTTGATAAAAAAATAAAAGAATTTTCCGGCGGCCAACAAGCTCGCTTACTTTTGGCTTTTGCTTTGATTCAACAACCGGATATTTTGTTGCTTGACGAGCCGACCAACAATCTTGATGCCGACGGTATTGGACACCTTACACAATTTTTGATGAATTATCCAAAAACTTGTTTGGTAATTTCGCATGACGCGAATTTCTTGAACGCTTTTACTCACGGTGTGCTTTATTTGGATTCATATACTCACAAAGTGGAGCAATATGTAGGCGACTACTATGAAGTGCTTGGCGAAATCGAAGCGCAAATAGAGCGTGAACGCGCAAAGAACGCCCAGCTACAAAGAAGTATCCAAGACAGAAAAGACAAAATAAACTTTTTCTCTCACAAAGGTGGTAAGATGCGCGCGCTCGCCAGCAAACTTCGTGATCAAGTGGAAGAAGCCGAAGAAAACATGGTAGATGAACGCCAAGAAGATAAAACTATTCGTGATTTTATTATTCCTTCTCAGACTGATATTGTCGGCGCCGTAGCGGAAATAAAATCTGTCGGCATCATGGTAAACCACGAACCGGTACGCAAAAATTTACTCTCCCCTATCTCCCTACGCAAAAAACAAAAATTAATTATCGAAGGTCCAAATGGTATTGGCAAAAGCACATTCTTGCAAGCTCTAGCTCTAGGGACCGAAACTGGCGCCTCTATTAGCAAAGATGTAAAAGTGGGATATTACCGCCAAGATTTTTCTGGTCTGGATTTTGATAAAACCGGCTATCAGGCATTGGCTGACATGATGGTAGATCCATGGAATCAAGAAATCTACGGTACGGCCGCCCAATTTTTACTCTCTAGCGAAATTTTAAAAAATAAAATTGGTTCATTTTCTGAAGGTCAAAAAGGTTTGCTCTGCTACGCACGCTTTGTGCTACAAAAACCAGGCCTACTTATCATGGATGAACCAACCAATCATATCAATTTCCGTCATTTACCAATCATAGCTAAAGCGCTCAATGATTTTGAAGGCGCGATTATTTTGGTAAGTCATGCCTACGAATTTGTGGCTGAAATAAATATTGATCAGACTCTTGATCTCGGTGCCGACAACACTTTTGAGAAATAAAAAGGCGTGCTACACTGTATATATAATATTATATATAACATACAGTATGTTGAACAAAATAAAACAATTTATTTGCCAACCAGTAATTATTGAAGCTAATTGGAAAAAAGCGATTATCGCCTTGGCTTCAATTGGAATTTTGGACGCGGGCTATCTCACCTACGCTCATTATCGCGCTCAGATTCTGCGTTGTTTTGGCGTGACAGTGGTGAATTCTTGCCAAGTGGTGACGGAAAGCATATATTCCACTATGCTAGGCGTACCGGTGGCGGTGATTGGTTTATGTTTTTATTTATTTGTACTTGGAGTGGCCTGGCTCAGTTTTAAAAATAAATATAATTTTCTTTTAAATTTAATTTTACCAGTGACAGCTTTGGCCACACTTACTAGCTTGCGCTTTGTGTATTTACAGGTATCAGTTATCGGATATATTTGCTATTATTGCATGGTGTCGGCTGGCCTATCACTTACACTGTTCATCATCTCCGCCATCATCTACAAAAAGATGAATCGGGTTTAGGAAGTGGTAGCAACTAAAAAATAAAATAACCGGATAATTTTTACCTGATAAAAGTTCGCATAATTGGCTATAAATTTTCGTTATGGCC